>DWYS01000053.1 GCA_019118585.1 Candidatus Enterocloster faecavium
CCTACCAGAGGAATCATGATCTCGGGAACGATGTCGTATCCGCACTCCTCTTTCACCTCGATAGCAGCCTCCATAACAGCTCTGGTCTGCATCTTGGCGATCTCCGGATAGGTAACAGCCAGACGGCAGCCGCGGTGACCCATCATGGGGTTGAACTCATGGAGCGCATCGCATTTAGCCTGAACCTGCTCAGGAGTCATGCCCATATCCTCTGCCAAAGCCTTGATGTCCTCGGGATCGGTGGGAACGAACTCATGCAGCGGCGGATCCAGATAACGAACGGTCATGGGTCTGCCCTCCAGAGCCTTGTACATCGCCTTGAAGTCGCCCTTCTGGAACGGGATCAGCTCATTTAAAGCTTCCTCTCTCTGCTCAACGGTGTCAGAAAGGATCATCTTGCGGATCTTCGGAATCCTCTCAGCGTCAAAGAACATATGCTCGGTACGGCACAGTCCGATTCCCTCAGCGCCCAGCTTCACAGCGTTGATGGTGTCAGCGGGAGTATCGGCATTGGTGCGGACCTTCAGAGTTCTGAACTGGTCTGCCCAATCCATAATCCTCTGGAAGTTTCCGCTTACGCTGGCTTCCTGAGTGGCGATATCGCCCTTATAAATCTTGCCGGTGCTTCCGTCCAGAGAAATGTAATCTCCCTCGTGGAAGGTATAGCCGCCCAGCTCAAATACCTTTGCTTCCTCATCAATCTTGATCTCGCCGCAGCCGGATACACAGCAGGTTCCCATGCCTCTTGCTACAACAGCAGCGTGGGAGGTCATACCGCCGCGAACCGTCAGGATACCCTGAGCGGCATGCATACCCTCAATGTCCTCAGGAGAGGTCTCCAGACGAACCAGGATGACGCGCTCGCCTCTTCCGCCGATTCCGGCAGCCTTGGCATCCTCTGCGGTAAAGTATACCTTACCGGCAGCAGCGCCAGGAGATGCGGGCAGAGCCTCGCCGATCACCTCTCCGGCCTTTAATGCCTCGGGAACGAAGGTGGGATGGAGCAGCTGGTCTAAGGACTTAGCCTCGATCCTGCAGACAGCGGTCTCAGGAGTAATCTGTCCCTCATCTACCAGGTCGCAGGCAATCTGGATGGCAGCGGGAGCGGTCCTCTTACCGTTTCTGGTCTGCAGGAAGTACAGTTTTCCTTCCTCAATGGTGAACTCCATATCCTGCATGTCGTGGAAATGGTTCTCCAGCTTCATCGCCAGGTCTACGAACTGCTTATAGCACTCCGGCAGATCCTTCTCCAGCTGGGAGATGGGCTGAGGAGTACGAACGCCTGCTACTACGTCCTCGCCCTGAGCATTGATCAGATACTCACCGAAAATGCCCTTTGCGCCGGTAGCGGGGTTACGGGTAAATGCAACGCCTGTTCCGGAGGTGTTGCCCTTATTTCCAAATACCATGGTCTGTACGTTAACGGCAGTTCCCCAATCGCCGGGAATGTCGTTCATACGGCGGTAAACGATCGCTCTTGGGTTGTCCCAGGAACGGAATACGGCCTTTACGGCGCCCATCAGCTGCTCCTTGGGATCCTGGGGGAACTCTTCGCCGTTCATGGCTTCCTTGTAAACAGCCTTGAAGCGCTCAGCCAGCTCCTTCAAATCCTCAGCAGTCAGCTCGGTATCGTAATGTACGCCCTTGGCCTCCTTCATCTCGTCGATCAGCTTCTCAAAGTAGGACTTGGGAACTTCCATAACCACATCAGAGTACATCTGAATGAATCTGCGGTAGGAATCATATGCGAATCTGGGGTTTCCGGTCTTTCTTGCAAAGCCCTCAACCGCTACGTCATTTAATCCCAGGTTCAGAATGGTATCCATCATGCCGGGCATGGATGCTCTCGCGCCGGAACGAACGGAAACCAGTAAGGGATCCTCGGTATCTCCGAACTTCTTGCCGTTTACACCCTCCAGCCAGGTCAGCGCCTCAAAAATCTGATCCTGGATCTCCTGGGAAATCTGCTTGCCGCAGTTGTAATACTCGGTGCAGGCCTCAGTGGTTACCGTAAATCCCTGGGGGATCGGCATACCCAAATTGGTCATCTCAGCCAGGTTGCAGCCCTTGCCGCCCAGAAGGTTTCTCATTGCGGCGCTGCCTTCATGAAACTTATAAACCCATTTTGCCATCCGTGTTACTCCTCCTCGTATTCTATAGATTGGCATATCCGCTCACATCCAGCTGCTTGTCCTGCCAGGATGTCCGTCCCCGCTGCACATGAGCCTGAAAGCAGGGCGACGCACGAAATATCTGCTGCCGCCCATCTCATTTATTATATATCAAAATCAGACGACTCGTAAAGGCTTTTTCTTCGAAATTCTGGAAAAATTTTAGCAATTATATACTTAAAATTGGTGAAAGTGCTTTCATTTTCTGTCTATTTTCATATATCCGTTTTTTATTCGTATATACGATTATACAATTTCTCTATCCCATCAGTCCCAGATACCAGGACAAGATCTGATCCCCCCAAAAAGCGGCCAGACCGGCTCCCGCGCACAAAAAGGGGCCGAAGGCGAAATGCTCCTTTCGGCCTTTCCTTCCGGTCAGGACCAGGAATCCGCCGTAAATTCCTCCGGCCATCACTGCGGTCATAAAAGAAACCAGACAGCGCCTCCAGCCTAAAAACAATCCGATCCCGGCCATCAGTTTCACATCCCCGCCCCCAAAAGCTCCGGGTATGGCCAGGATCAGCAGGAACATCGGGATACTGACGCAGGCCATGCCCATCAGACGTTCTCCTGCCACCCTTCCTGCCAGAGCCCATCCGCCCAGATGCGCCGCTGCCAATCCATCCGAAAGCAGAGACAGCACTGCCGCAAAAAGGATAAGGGCATTCAGTTCATCCGGGATCTCCATGGTCTCCTGGTCAATCTGGGAAACAGCGGTCAGAAGGGCAAGAAAGATCAGCATGATCCCACCGCTGCGGGATACACCCCAAAATTCCGCACACAGCAGGCTGCAGATACCTCCCCACAGCTCCGTCAGCGGATAGCGCAGGGAAATTTTCTCCCCGCAGTACCGGCAGCGTCCTTTCAGAAGCAGCCAGCTGACCACAGGGATCAGATCTCTCCAGCCTAAGGTCCGGCCGCAAAACGGGCAGCGGCTGCGGTCCGTAAGAAAGTTCATGTTTCTGGGCAGACGGTAGACCAAAACATTCATGAAGGAGAAGAGGCAGATACCTGCTGCTGTCCAAACGATCATCATATATCCTTCATCCCGCTTCTTTCATCAGATTTTCTGTCATCATGAAAAGGTAAAAACGATCTTTCGGATGGACGGATCATGGGTGTCGGAAAAATCAAAAGCCTCCTGCGCTTTCTCAATGGGGAACGTGTGGGACACACTGCCGCTTAAATCCAGCTTTCCCTCCCGGATCAGATCGATCGCTTTTCCAAACATACGATTCTGAAGCCGGGACCCTCTTACGTCCAGCTCCTTCGATGTAATGAGAAACTGATTGACCTCCACGGCCGCTGTGGAAAATCCCATAGTCATCACGCGCCCCGCGTTTCCTGTCACTTTCAGAAGATCCATCAGGGAATCCTTGGTACAGGCCGCATCGATGGAAACTGTTGTTCCTCTTCCGCCTGTATACTGCTTTACCATCTCCTCCAGGTTTTCTTTTGCTGTATGGATGGTATAGGCAGCCCCGTTCGCCTTCGCCTCCTGAAGCTTGCCGTCCACCAGATCCGCCACAATAATATGCGGACAGACCAAACGTGCGATCTTCAGAATAGTACTCCCCAATGCACCTGCTCCCAGGATCAGGAGCATATCGTCCTCTTTCAGACCCGCCCTGCTGCAGGCCTGGATGGCAATCGTAGTGGGCTCAATCATAACTGCATCCTCATCTCTCAGCCCATCCGGCAGAATGTAGCAGTCTTCCTCCGGAACTGCAATATAATCCCGATATCCCCCGTCCGTATGTACCCCTCTGACCTGAAGATGGTCGCACACATTTCCTCTGCCCATCCGGCAGGGATAGCAGGTCCCGCAGCTAATCACCTGGTTGATGATCACCCGGTCCCCCGGCTTTACATCCTTCACCTTCGGTCCTGTTTCCTCCACCACGCCTACCATCTCATGGCCAATGATCCTGGGATAGGTAGCTGCAGCATTGGTCCCATGATAAATCCCCATATCTGAGCCGCAGATGCCTGCGGCTGTCATACGCACCAGCACGCGATCATGAGAATCCAATACAGGCTTTGGAACGTCCACAATCTTTAATTCTCCCGGCCTGACAATCTGTACTGCTCTCACTGCTCTTTTCTCCTTTCAACACATTCTGGATCTGACTGCCGTGATCTTCTTTACACGCCTCTCATGAAATATCTGCGACATCCAAATTTCCCTCTGCAATCGAACAGACCTGCTCCCAGATCTGCTCATCCACCGCAACACCCTGTTCCATGCTCTTGGTCCGTGTGGCGATCGTCCGTTCTCCCGGATAGGAAACGCGCCCGCCTTCCCGCTCCGGATGGCTGGCGTGAGCAGCCTCAATACGCTTGTCCATTTTTTTCTGGATTTCTTCTTTTTCTCCAAACAGATAGGGATCAAATGCAATGAAAATCTGGCAGCAGCTCCCGCAGCTTCCCTTTCCCAGTTCATCCATATCCGTACCTGTATTTCCGTTTGCCAGCATAGCGGCTGCCAGATCCAGCGCCAAAGCCATTGCACTTCCCTTCCAGTATCCCATAGGGAGGATTCTCCGGCTCTCCTGGATGGCTCCCGGGTCGGTGGTCAGATTTCCGTCCTTATCAAATCCTCCTGGAAAGGGAAGCTGTTTTCCTGCCAGACGGTATACGCCCAGCTTCCCGTAAGCATACTGGCTCATAGCCATATCCAGTACCACCGGCCCCTGGTCTCTGGGAAGAGCGATGCAGAAGGGATTGTTTCCCACCCCCTGCTCATCGCTTCCCCACAGAGGCATGCAGCTCTCCGTATTAATCCAGCAGATTCCCGCATATCCTGCCTCCGCCATACGCCAGGCATAAGTTCCTCCCCGCATCCAGTGGGTAGTATTGCGCAGGGTTACACAGCCGATGCCATGTACCTTCGCCAGTTCCACGGCCCTGTCAGCACAAAAAAGTCCATTTAAAATACCGATTCCCAGATGGCCATCGTAATTTTCAACCGCTCCCTTGGCACCCTTTTTCTCTGGTTTTCCATCCAGATCCACCCAGCCCCTGCGGATATACTGCACAAATCTGGGAATCCGGTTCAATCCGTGGCTTTCCACTCCGTCCGCGCTGGACTGGGCATGGATCCCGGCACAGATTTCTGCCTGTTCCTCTGTCAGACCCGCCTGAAGCAGAGCCTTTTTCACCGTCTCCTTTACAACTTCATAAGGGATGCTTAAGCTCATCGTATTCTCCTTTCCTGCCGGCGCCATTCGCTTTCCATCTGCGCCTTTTCCGTTCTATTGTAGCAAATCAGCCGCGCCGGGGCAATTGCATCTTCATTTTCTTTCCATTAGCCTTTCCCCTCATCCTTTAACTGTGATATAATGAATAAACTGTTACGCGGAAATAATAAAAGGGGGATTTCTATGATGGATTTTCAGACGATGTTTTCACTTCAGGGAAAAAAAGCTTTGATCTCCGGAGGCACCGGAGGGCTCGGCAGTGCAATTGCAGAAGCATTTCTCCGCCAGGGCGCTCAGGTTGCTGTCTGCGGGGGGCATCCGCAAAAAGCACAGCCTCTGCTGGAGCTCGCCCAAACGATTGGTCAAAAAGCATTTTCCTTCGGCTGCGACCTCACTTCTCCGAGACAGGTCAATACCCTTTTGGAGCAGGTGGAACAACAGATGGGAGGCGTGGATATTCTGGTCAACAGTGCCGGAATCAACCGGCTGATGCCGGCGGAGGAGTATTCCGATGAAGATTTCTCCCATGTCCTGGATGTAAATTTAAAGGCACTTCATACCCTCACCCGTGAAACCGGCCGCCGTTTCATGATTCCCAGGCGTTACGGCCGGATTCTCAATCTCTCCTCCGTCAAAAGCCTGATCGGAACTTCTGCAGATTACATCGCCTACTGCGCCAGCAAAGGGGCAGTTAATATGTACACAAAGCAGCTGGCCTGCGAATGGGGAAAATATCAGATCACCTGCAATGCCATTGCTCCCACCTTTGTGCGCACACCCATCAATTCCTTCCAGCTGGATGATCCGGTATTTTATGAATCCCTTACCAGGCGGATCCCTCTGGGGCGGATCGGAAAAGAAAGCGATATTGCAGCGGCAGCCCTGTTTTTGTGCAGCGATGCCTCTTCCTTCATCACCGGCCAGATTCTATGTGTGGACGGCGGTTTGACTGCCATGCAGTGATGGACCAGGGCTTGTCCGGATCAGCGGGGGACATCCTATAAAATACTCATATATTCCTTCAGCTTTTTCGACACAACCGGATCTTCCAAAGGCGACACATATATCTGGTGAAGATAGGCTCGGATCGTACGTTCCGGCTCCAGCCTCTGCCTATACTCCATGGGGCGGCAAAACCAGAGATAAAGTCAGGGTGTATGCTTCTCCTATGACAAAGGAAAACGACCCGGAGGCATTGAAACAAAGCTATCAGGCTCTGAAAGACCACGGTTTTACCGCCGCCAAAATCTTTGTAAATGGTCCTGTCCGGTCAGAAAAAAATGGACGCGATGAATTTTTCTGCGGCAGGATCGAGGAAGAGCTGGAAAAGGTGGAAATGATCCGGGAAGCTGTGGGCAAAGACTTTGATCTGATTCTGGAAACCCACCGGGGAATGACCAAACCCGAAGCCATTACCTTTGGCCGGGAAGCCGCCGCTTTCCGCCCCATGGTACTGGAGGACCCCGTTACTCCGGATAACCTCGATACCATGGCAGAGGTAGCTTCTAAAATCGCCGTTCCCATTGCCACAGGCGAACGTTTCATCAATATCAAGGAATTTGAGATGCTGTTCCGCAGAGATGCTGCTTCCTATGTCCGGCCCGATGTATGTGCCATCGGCGGCATCACTGCTGCGAAGAAAATTTGCGGCATGGCGGAAGCCAACGATGTATTGATCATTCCTCACAATCCACTGGGGCCTGTTTCCACTGCCGCCTGCCTCCAGATTTGCGCTTCTATTCCCAATTTTGGAATTCAGGAACTTCCCGGCTTCTGCTTAAACGGAGCAGAGGACGCCATGGTTCAAAAGCCATTTACGGTAAAAGATGGCTGCTTGATCATTCCGGATGCCCCCGGCATTGGAATTGAACTGTCTGAACACGCCTGCGAGCTTTACCCCTTAAAAGACAGGGGCGGCCTGGAAGCTAAACGAATGTTTGATGGCTCTGTAAAAGACTGGTAATCTGCTATGGGTGCCGGCGGATACGATGTCAAATCCCTTGTTAAAATGAGCTGGCTGATCAGCATTGTCCTGACAATTGCCTATATTGCATGGGTGAGCATCACAATGCCTGCATTCTAAATACAAAAAGGAGCTCTGCCGAATTTCACTAATACGGCAGAACTCCTTTTGAGACTTAAACTTTAAAGCGGTACCCGACTCCCCAGATTGTCTCAATATACTGGGGCTTTGCGGTATTAAACTCAATCTTCTCACGAATCTTCTTAATGTGGACCGTCACCGTGGCAATATCTCCGATGGATTCCATGTCCCATATTTTGGAAAATAATTCCTCTTTGGTAAACACATGGTTGGGATTCTGGGCCAGGAAGGTCAAAAGATCAAATTCCTTAGTGGTAAAAGTCTTCTCCTCCCCGTTGACCCACACTCTCCTGGCCGTCTTATCAATCTTCAGCCCCCGGATTTCGATGATCTCATTGGCAGGCTGTCCGCTTCCGATCAGCCGCTCATAACGCGCCAGATGAGCCTTCACCCGGGCCACCATCTCGCTGGGACTGAAGGGTTTTGTAATATAATCGTCCGCCCCCAGGCCAAGTCCCCGAATCTTGTCAATGTCCTCCTTTTTGGCGGAAATCATGATAATGGGAGTATTCTTCACCTCCCGGATCTTTTTGCAGATCTCAAACCCATCCGTTCCAGGAAGCATCAAATCCAGGATGAATAAATCAAAATCGCCTTTCAGGGCCTTTTCCAACCCTTCCGTGCCGTCATTCTCAATCTCCACTTCAAATCCGGAGAGCTCCAGATAATCCTTTTCCAGCTCCGCAATGCTCTCCTCATCTTCTACAATCAGTATTTTACTCATCCTGTATAACCTCCTGATATTTTCTTAAGACGAAATGGATCTCCGTCCCGATGCCCTCCTTGCTGGTGGCCCAAATCCGTCCTCCGTGATCCTCAATAATCTTGCGCACAATGGACAGTCCGATTCCGCTGCCTCCCTGGGAAGAATTGCGTGAAGAATCGGTCCGGTAAAAACGGTCAAAGATATTGGGCAGGTCCTTGGCGGCAATTCCCTTGCCATTGTCCTCGATTTCCACCTGGATAAAATCGCCCACATCCTTGATCCGAATATTGATAATCCCTTTTTTCTTATCCAGATATTTGACGGAATTACTGATGATATTGTTGATGACCCGCTTCATCTGCTCTGCATCCGCGATAATCAGCACATCCTCATCCACATAATTAAAATACCCCAGCTCAATGCCTCTGGCCTCCATATCCAGCCCTACTTCCTCCACACAATCCCGGAAATACTGGGCTACATTGATTTTGGAATAAGTGTAGGGGATCCGGTTGGTATCAATCTTGGAATAAAACGTCAGCTCATCGATCAGCCGGTCCATGTCATTGGCTTTATTGTAAATGGTGCGGATGTATTTGTCCAGCTTTTCCGGAGAGGAAGCCACCCCGTCCAAGATTCCCTCCACATAGCCCTTGATGGCGGTAATAGGGGTCTTCAGGTCATGGGAGATATTGCTGATCAGTTCCTTGCTCTCCTTATCATACTGGAGCTTTTCCTCTGCATTCTCCTTCAGGCGCAGACGCATCTCCTCAAAATCGCTGCAAAGCTGGCCGATCTCGTCATCCGCCTCCACATCCAGGGTAAATTCCAGATTTCCGTCCCGTATCTTTTTGGTGGCCTCCTGGAGTTTATTTAAGGGACCCAGGATCGAGCGGTAGACCCAGATCACCAAAAGGATTCCCGCTGCTACCAGAATAGAGATTCCAACCAGCAAAAGCTCCTGAACCATGGATTTTACTTCCGGGATCAAATCTCCTACATTGGACACAATAAATACACTTCCCGGAACATCGTCCGTAAAATTAAAATCAATCTGTTTAATCAGATGCTGGCTCTCTCCATCCAGATAGATGCCGCCTTCCAGGTCCTCACCCATAGCGTTGAATTCCAGCAGTTGACGGCACAGGTTCTGATCCACCGCTCCGCCGTCGCCGCCCCAATAGATAATCCCGTCGCCTTTACGCACGATCAGATAGGCGTAGTTCTCCTTCAGCCGGGCATTCACCTGGTCCAGATAAGTCTTATCCTCGTAGAGGTCCGGCGACTTTTCAATTTCTTCACGGATATCCTGCTGTGCCCGGCTGGTCAGACGGTTAAATACCTGAAGGGAGTTACCGGAAAACAGGTCGATCCGCTCCGTCAGCCCGTACTCCTTTTGAAATGCCTGGGCCTGATAGGAGCTTAACGCCATCACCGCAGCGTAAAACAGCAGAAGCGGCACAATGGTAATGGTCAAAAAGGCCACAGCCAGACGCGTTTTCAGTTTCATATCGTCATTCTCCTTTACTGCCAATAAGAAAATTATATCACATCTGACGCCGCAGCGGTTATTAAACTATTATAAAATGCAAAGAGACCAAAACAGGCAGCTGCGCTGTTCCGGCCTCTTTCTTTGAACCAAATGGTTCTTAGAACATAAACTTATCCTCAAAATAATTCTTCAGCTCCGCGATCGGCACTCTCACCTGCTCCATGGTGTCGCGGTCGCGGACGGTTACGGCATGATCCTCCTCGGAATCGAAATCATAGGTGATGCAGAAGGGAGTTCCGATCTCATCCTGTCTTCTGTACCGCTTTCCGATATTTCCTCTGTCATCAAACTCGCAGTTGTAGTACTTGCACAGCTGAGTGTAGATCTTCTCCGCACCCTCATTGAGCTTCTTGGAAAGGGGCAGGATCCCGATTTTCACCGGAGCGATGGCCGGATGGAAATGAAGCACCGTACGGGTATCTCCATCGGGCAGGGTCTCCTCATCGTATGCAGAGCAGAGGAAGGCCAGGGTTACCCGGTCTGCGCCCAGGGAGGGCTCGATCACGTAGGGGATGTATTTCTCCTTTGCCTCATCATCAAAATAGCTCATATCCTGTCCGGACACGTTCTGATGCTGAGTCAGGTCGTAGTCGGTCCGGTCCGCGATTCCCCAGAGCTCGCCCCAGCCAAAGGGGAAGAGGAACTCGATATCCGTGGTAGCCTTGCTGTAGAAGCACAGCTCCTCCGGTGAATGGTCTCTGGCCCGCATCTCATCGTCCTTGATTCCCAGGCTCTTTAACCAGTTGATGCAGAACTCCTTCCAGTAGGCGAACCACTCCAGGTCTGTGCCGGGTTTGCAGAAGAACTCCAGTTCCATCTGCTCAAACTCTCTGGTACGGAAGGTAAAGTTTCCGGGCGTAATCTCATTCCGGAAGGATTTTCCGATCTGACCGATTCCAAAGGGAACCTTCTTTCTGGAGGTTCTCTGAACGTTCTTAAAGTTGACGAAAATACCCTGGGCGGTCTCGGGACGCAGATATACCGTATTCTTGGCATCCTCGGTAACGCCCTGGAAGGTCTTGAACATCAGGTTAAACTGGCGGATATCCGTAAAATCGTGAGCGCCGCAGCTGGGACAGCAGATATGGTGGTCCTCAATATACTGCTTCATCTGCTCCTGGCTCCATCCGTCTACGGAACCCTCCAGAGTGATGCCGTGCTCCGCGTTGTAGTCCTCGATCAGCTTGTCTGCACGGAAACGCTCCTTACACTGCTTGCAGTCCATCAGAGGGTCGGAAAATCCGCCCAGATGTCCGCTGGCCACCCAGGTCTGGGAGTTCATCAGAATGGCGCAGTCCACGCCTACGTTGTAAGGACTCTCGGTGATGAATTTGCTCCACCATGCCTTTTTTACGTTGTTCTTCAGCTCCACGCCCAGATTTCCGTAATCCCAGGTATTGGCAAGACCGCCGTAAATCTCAGACCCCGGATACACAAAGCCTCTTGTTTTCGCAAGAGCCACGATTTTTTCCATTGTCTTTTCCATCGTTTTTTCCTCTCTCTCTTTTCTTCTACTGGAAAATAATATAGCTGACCCCTTCCCCGGGAGTCTGTACCGCTGATTCTCCATCCAGGGTACAGCCCTGAGTGGTGTAAAGGATCTTGCCCTCGGTCTGGATCAGACCGGCTCCTTCAATCCGCACGGCTCTGTTGCCGCCCTGTTCGGTGACCTTGGAAAGGTCCGTGCTTTTGCCCTTGGCATCTTCAAAAACAGCCTGGGAGAAATCCTCCTTCCGGGACATGGCGGATACCGTATCCGTTTCCAGACTGGCAAATGCAATCTCCGGGTTGCGGATGGCCTGGTTAAAGGCGATCAGGTTTTCCGGGGAATCGTAGTCCAGAATACATTTTAAAACCTGTCCTCCCTCTCCCTCTTCCACCGTGCAGGAAGCCACGCTGACAGGGGATGCCCCCTCTTCGCTGCCCTGGCTTTTATTAAACTCCTCTGCCTTCTGAACGACAAAAGCCTCCAGGTCCTCCTGGGAATAATAATTCTGCCCCGTCTGCTCCACCGAGGCGCTGCTGACGGAGCCATCCTTCCTAATATAGATGCTGCTCTGCGCCGGGTCAAATCCCGACAGCGCTGCTCTCCCGGAACATCCGCAGAGCAGGAGACCGCTTAAAGCAGCCAGAAGAACCGCTCTTGCCGGCATCGTTGTTCTCATACTTGTTTTCCTTCCTTGCTCTACCTAATACAATGATACACGGATTGCTCCGTGCAAGCGCAGCCTGTGGCTTTTTTGACGCTTGTATCATATTATATCTGCTGACCGCCATAATTTCAAGCCTTCCCGTACAAGTTGCCCCTACTTCTTTGCCGTCCTTCTATCCGGTCAGCGTCTCCAGAATCTCCAGCGATTTGCACTGGCGGGGGAGAAAGCGCTTCCGGGCTCTCTCTACACAGCGGATAAACTCCTGTTCCACCGTATCCTTCAGCACAAAACGGTACAGCTCCTCCACAGGCGTACAGACCACATACTCCCAGGCGTATGCGCAGGAGTCAGAGACCTTCTCCTCCGGAAGCTGGGTATACTCTCCTCCGATCACCATCATTTTCAGCTCAAAAATTCTCCTCACCAGGCAGTTGTGGATCGCCGGCTTCAGCAGCGCCCGCAAGGACTGGTACACCAGCTTCAGCATTTCCGTGGCGTCCTCATTTTCTCCTGAGCACAGCCCCGCCAGCTCCAAAAAATAGGAGCCATAGCAGGCTCCTTCAATGTCCGCCGACAGTTCCTCGAAATAGTTGATCACCTGGGCCGACTGGAGATTGTAGGCAGAGCGCCCCTCATAAAGGGTAAATCTGCCGAATACGAAGGTTCTGGAGCAGGCCATCAGAGAACTGCCCTGCCTTCTGGCGCCGTGGGCAAACGCGGTGATCTTCCCCCGCTCTGTGGTTAAAAGCACCAGACGCCGGTCATAATCGCCGGAGGGGGCAGCGGTCAGAACCATCCCCAACAGCGTGATCGATTCTCTCATCTGCCCCTCTCCTTTCTCATTTCTGTTGTATATCGCTCTTTTTTGTTGGAATTACAACATAAGTGTCCCTGGAACACTGCAATTCCTAAACATCCTTGGCATCGTAGCCGTAATTCTTCATGTACAGCTCGCTGTCCCGCCACTCCCGGCGCACCTTCACCCAAAGCTGCAGATTCACTCTCATCTCCAGCATCTGCTCGATTTCCCGGCGGGCTTCCGTTCCGATTTTTTTCAGCATTCCTCCGCCCTTGCCGATGATAATCCCCTTGTGGGACTCCTTTTCGCAGATGATGCTGGCCTCAATATCCATGATGCCGCCCTTCCGCTCCTTCATCTTCTCAATGGTGACCGCAATTCCGTGAGGAATCTCATCATCCAGCAGGCGCAGCGCCTTCTCCCGGATCAGCTCCGCCGCGATCTGGCGCATCGGCTGGTCCGTCACCGTATCCTCATCGTAAAACTGTGGACCATAAGGCAGGTACTTGAAAATCAGCTCCAGCAAAAGGTCCGTATTCCGGTCCTTGAGCGCAGACAGCGGTACGATCTCCGCAAAGGGGCAGATGTCCTTGTATGCATCGATAAAGGTCAGGATCTCTTCCTGCTTTTTCACCTGGTCGATCTTGTTGATCACCAGAATGACCGGTGTTTTTACCCCGGAAAGCTGTTCGGCAATGTGGCGCTCTCCTGCTCCGATAAAGGTGGAAGGCTCCACCAGCCACAGAACCAGGTCCACCTCCTTTAAGGTGTGTTCCGCCACATTGACCATGTATTCGCCCAGCTTGTTTTTCGCCTTGTGGATTCCCGGAGTATCCAGAAAAATAATCTGTCCCCGCTCGTCGGTGTAGACCGTCTGGATCCGGTTCCGGGTAGTCTGGGGTTTATTGGAGGTAATGGCAATCTTCTGGCCGATGAGATGGTTCATCAGAGTGGATTTGCCCACATTGGGCCGTCCCACCAGTGTGACAAAGCCTGATTTTTTCTGCTTGTTTTCTTCCATTCTTCTCTCCGTTCCTTTTAATGGTACAGGTTCAGGGTCGTCTTAAACAGCTTTTCATCCTCTGTAATCTTCCGGTCATTTCCGATGACACAGAGCGCCCCCGTATCCAGTATTGCCTGAATCAGCGGAGCCAGAGCCCGAATCTCCTTCTGCCAAGTCTCCAGGATTTCCTTCCGCTCCTGGCGCAGCATCTGGGGCGTCACGCCGGAAAGGTAGGCGGACATGGACCGGCTTCCTTTCACCGACGGTGTCAGAGGTGCATCCAAATCGCTGATCGCGCCGATGACATACCTTGTCATATCCCGGTCATCAATGGAAAACTCCTCCAGATACTTCGGAATTCCCTCATAGATCTCATTGGTGGCACCCAGGTTGGGGTCCCGGTAGGATACCAAATATCCCTCGCCGGAGCGGCCAAATCCGCTCATGCAGCCGTAGGCTCCGCCCTTCACTCTCAGGTTGGTCCACAGATACTCGTAATTTAAAATCACCTTCAGCACCTTCAGCGCTCCTGTATAGGCAAACCCCTTCTCCCGGAAGGTGCCGCAGCGGGCCACATAATTCACCTGCGAGGAAGTCCTGAAGCCCTCGTTGCGATTTCCCATCTGGGGCTGGAATCTGAAGTTTCTTCCATCTCCTTCCGGAAGGTTTTTCACAAACCGCTCCAGCAGTCCTGGCAGCGAACCATACCCCTTCTCATCAGCCGTATATCCGATCAGGAGATTATCCCTGGTAAACAGTCTTTCTGCCACCCGTTTCAAATGCCCGGTCAGCTCTTTGCGGTATTCCTCATCCTTGCCGTAGCGGTCTGCAGCCTGCTCCAGGAAATGGTAGTAGGCGATCCCGCCGGTCAGATCGTTGAAAGCCGAAGTGGGAGAAAAGTAAGAAGTCGCCCTCGCCACCGCCGCGCTGTGGGAGCCGCTCTCCAACTTCATTCTGGCCCGTGACCTGGTCTCATCCAGAATTTCTCCAATCCGCTTCTCGTCCTCCAGATGGGAGCTGGTAAAGATCTCCTTCATCATATCAAAGGCGAAGTCCAGCTTCTCGTAAAGCACTTTTGCGCTGACTACAAAGGCTCCGTAAAATTCCTTCGGATTCTCTAAGTCAATGTAGGAGGTGACGGAGAAATCCATGCCGCCGCTGTTTAAATAGATTTCGCTGGCCAGATCCTGATAGCTGTGTTCATCGGTATCCACATATCCCATCACGGATTTCAGGAGGCCCACATAGGGCAGGTCTTCCTGCGCAACCCGGTCAGTATGGAACAGCACCTTCAAATAGCCGATCCCGGAAGTAAAGAGATTGGTGTGGATCACCGTCACGCCATTTTCCTGCTTCACCTGATATTCCGGAACCTCTCCCTCTTCGGCGATATCCTCCCTGGTGAGCATAGGGATCTTTTCCAGATCCTCCTGAGCGGAAGGTTCCTCCTGGTAAGCTTTTAACGCTCTGGTCTCCTGCACCAGCTCCTCGATCTGAGCCCCGGACAGGGAAGCCTTGTAAGCCGCCAGCTTGTTCGCCAGCGCTTCCTCCTCTCTGGCCGTCTGGTCCACAGACGGACTGACGATCACCACCGCCTCGTGGGGATTATCCAGCAGGTAATCCCGGATGAGCTGCTCAAAATAGCGTCCCTTTACCGCCTCCTTCAAGAAGTCGAAGGTTTTCTGGTATTCCAGGTGCATAAAGGGGTCTCCATCGTAAAGCCAGCTGTCCATACACCACAGTCCGTAGATCAGCCCCTTTGGAGCAGAACCATAGTCCGCCTCCCGGTAACGGAATTCATAGTAATTCAGACCTGCCAGGAGACTCTTCTTGTCAATCCCCTGGTCCGCCAGACGGCGCAGGGTTCCCTTCACCGCCATAAGGAATTCGCCCTTCTGCTGGCGTTCTGCATTCTTGGCGATAATGGAGAAGTAGGGCTGAAGGATGCCGCTCTCATAGCCGCCGAAGATATCCTCCCCCAGCCCCGCTTCGATGAGGGCCTGCTTCAAGGGAGCCCCCGGCGCATCGATGAGGGCATACTCCAGGATCTGAAAAGCCACATAGAGGACCGGGTCCAAATCCGTTCCCACCACCGTATTCAGGGAAAGGTAGGTCCGCTTTTCGGTTCCCTCCTCCTTCGTCACTGAGTAGGTAATCTCCTGTTCCACCGGCTTCTCAAAAGCTTTCTGCATCTGGATCCGGGAATCCCCCTTCCAGTCCTGCCGGTCGTAGGCGGACAGGTACTCCTCATCCAGCCAGAGCAGTTTTTCCGCCATGTCCATATCTCCGTAGAGATAGATATAGCTGTTGGCGGGATGATAGTAATTCCGGTGAAATGCCACAAACTGCTCATAGGTCAAATCAGGAATTTTGACCGGGTCGCCGCCGGATTCAAATCCGTAGCAGGTATCGGGGAACAGTACCGCTCTGGTATAACGGTCCAGAACGCTTTCCGGGGAGGAAAATGCCCCCTTCATCTCGTTGTAAACCACACCGTTGATGGTCAGCTCATCTTCCGGGCTTTCCAGCTCATAATGCCAGCCCTCCTGCAGAAAGATCTTCGGCTCCCGGTAGATGCTCGGATGGAAAACGCCGTCCAGATACACATCCATCAGGTTCTGAAAATCCTTGTCATTGCAGCTGGCAACCGGGTAAACGGTCTTGTCCGGGTAGGTCATGGCATTTAAAAACGTATTTAAAGAACCCTTCACCAGTTCCACAAACGGGTCCTTTACCGGAAATTTCTCCGAACCCTCCAGGACACTGTGCTCCAGGATATGGGGAAGTCCGGTACTGTCCGCCGGGGGCGTCCGAAAACCGATATTGAACACTTTATTTTCGTCTTCATTGGCCAGAAGGAACAATCTGGCGCCGCTTTTTTTGTGCTCCAGAATCATTCCCCGTGAATTCAGCTCTTTTAAATCCGCCTCCTTCACAACCTGATACTGAGTCAATTTCTTAACCTGTTCCAAATTACTGCGCTCTGACATATCTGCTCAATCTCCTTCTACATATTCCCCATCAGCCGGTCCTTCAAAATGGAGGCGCATTCCCGGACGCACATGTGGATAAACAATACCCGGTCCGACCGGGCGGCAATGCCGGACACATTCTCCATTCCCCAGTGACGGGCAATCATCACGGCCCGGAATACATGGAAATTGCTGGTGAGCACTCCGATTTCCAGCGGCTTGTCTTCCACCACCTGCACTCCGTCCGGCCCCATATT
The DNA here is from genome assembly GCA_019118585.1 of Candidatus Enterocloster faecavium. GTDB lineage: Bacteria > Bacillota > Clostridia > Lachnospirales > Lachnospiraceae > Enterocloster > Enterocloster faecavium. The sequence continues at coordinate 16,921 of DWYS01000053.1, forward strand.
CCGGGGCGGCCTCACCGTTGCCGGTTTCTTGATCCTCTGGTGGCGCTCGATCACCACCTTGCTGAAGGCAATGTTTTCCACCGTACTGGCGGAGCGTTCCTCCAGCAGCAGGCGGTCCGGGTCCACACCGTTGTACACCAGATACCGGTACATGGCCTCCGCCTCACTGATCGGCTCGTCCTTTCCCTTTCCGCCGGACAATACCAGTATGGTATCCGGATTTTTCTCCGAATATTCGATGGCCTTGTCCAGTCTCTTCTTCAGGGAATTGCTGACTGCGTGCTCCTTCACCCTGGCTCCCAGCACGATCACATAGTCCAGTCCCTCCGGGTCCTTGCCTGCCACCCCGGAAAAGACCAGGATGCACACCACCACGAAGATCACCAGGCCGGCGATGCAGGTGGTTACCACGGAAACGGGCACCCATCTGGGAATCCGGTCCATATTCCTGGCGTAGTACCATCTGCCGTAGGATAAAAACAAAAACAGGGCGCAGAAAAACAGCCAGATAAAGGAAAACGAAGTTCCTATTCCGGAATAAATGGAAATAATGAGAAAATAGGCCGCACTTAAAACAGACAGCACGATCAAAATTCCATCAATCATCTGGAGTCACCTCCTGTTATCGGGCGTATGCCGTCCCTGCCAAGCCAGGTCACACCGCCGTTTTGCCGGATTCTTCCTTCCTTCGCAGAATATCCCACGGCTCTGTGGGAATCCCCAGGTCCACCCACACAATCTGTCTTGCATGAGGAGCACTTTCCTGCGCTTTTCCCTCCTCATCATAAATCCCTTTTACCGTAACCAGCAAATTATCCCCTGCGGGTTTCATCACCTCTATGGTCTCCCCCACGGAAAATTTGTTTTTCTGCTCGATGCGGGCTCTCCTCTGTGCATCGGTTTCCTGCACGGTTCCCAGATAGGTGTAATTTTTGTGATAGGTACTGTTGTCGTAAATCTGGGAATCCGTTCCCGGCTTTCCAAAATAGAAGCCGGTGGAAAATTCCCTGGTGGTGCATTTCCCGATCTCTTCCTTGTACCACTCCAGGCTGCGTCTGTACAGGGCCTCGTCCTTTTTGCAGTCATCGATGGCTCTCCGGTAGGTCCTGGTCACGGCAGCCACATAGAGGGCCGTCTTCATCCTTCCCTCGATCTTAAAGCTGTCGATGCCCGCCTCCAGAAGCTCCGGAATATGTTCGATCATGCACAGATCCTTGGAGTTGAAAATGAAGGTCCCCCTGTCATTTTCGTACACCGGCATGTATTCTCCCGGCCTGGTCTCCTCCACTACCGCGTACTTCCAGCGGCATGGGTGGGTACAGGCTCCCTGGTTGGCATCTCTTCCGGTAAAATAATTGCTCAAAAGGCACCGTCCGGAGTAGGAAATGCACATGGCCCCGTGGATAAAGCTCTCGATCTCCATATCCTCAGGAATCCTGCTGCGGATCTGGCGAATCTCCTCCAGGGAAAGCTCCCTGGCTGTTACCACCCGCCTGGCCCCCAGCTCATACCAGAACCGGAAGGTTCCATAGTTGGTATTGTTGGCCTGGGTACTGATGTGGATCTCCACATGGGGCAGTATCCTTTTCGCGATAGCAAAAACTCCCGGGTCGGAAATGATCAGTGCATCGGGAGCAATGTCCTTAAGCTCCTTAAAATATTCCTCCACTCCGGGCAGATCCTGATTGTGGGCCAGAATATTGGCCGTCACATAAACCTTTACGCCACGCTCATGAGCAAACTGGATCCCCTCCTTCATCTCCGGAAGGGAAAAATTATGGGCCTTGGCCCGAAGACCAAAGGCCTCACCGCCGATATAAACCGCATCCGCCCCGTAAATGACAGCCGTTTTCAGTATCTCCAGGCTGCCGGCAGGAATCAGAAGCTCCGTATTTCTCATAAGTCAATCCTTTCTTTTCCGGGTGCTTAACGCCACCCCGTCTCCTACTGTGAGAATCGCTGTTTCCAAGAGCGGACAATGTTTCAGCTCATACAGATACTCCCGCATCCGGCTGTGGATGGTACGGTTTCTCCTCTCAATGGCAAAGCGTGACTGAACCACATCCCCGTCCTGGAGCACATTATCTGACACCAGAAACGCTCCGCAGGGCATCATGGGGATCAGTCTGGAAAGCCATCCCAGATACTGCCCCTTGGCCGCATCCATAAAGATCAGGTCAAAGCTCTGTCCCTCAAGGGTATCCAGCAGCTCATCCGCATCCCCTTCCAGCAACGTAATCCGGTCTTCCATCCCGGATCTGGCGAAATTTTCCCGTGCTTCGGCAATCCGTTTCTCATACTTCTCGATAGTGACAATGCTGCCGCCCGCCGGCATGGCCTGACACATCAGCAGAGCAGAATAACCAACTGCCGTGCCGATTTCCAATATCCGCATAGGTCTTATCCCATATATGAGCGCACGCAGGAGCGCGGCTGTTTCCTTTCGGATAATGGGGACCCGGTCTTCCAGGGCCTTCTTCTCAATCTCATCCAAGAGCACTCCCTGGCTGGATTCCAGGGAGTGAAGATAATCCGTCATCCTGGGATCTGTTATCATGTTTCCTCATCCTCCTGCGTTTCCGGCTGAGTGTTCAGCTCCTGCAGGATCTCCTTGGAGGTCATTGAAGTATTCAGCTCATAGGTCCCCGGATAAAAGGTGTCATACTCATAAAACCGGCTCTGGAATATAAAAGCAATTTTATTGGTGATCAGCCCCTGGTCCATCAAAAGATCCGCGATATCGCTGACCGTATCGCCCTCCTCGATCACCACCGTCCGCTCCACCCCCGGAGGCGCATCTACCGCCTCCTCGTAGAAAATGGCGTGGCCGAAGGCAAATCCCCTGGAAATCCCCTCATAAAGTATCAGGATCACAAGGGCACAGACGATCAGCTTGATCGAAATTCGGATAATGGCCGTAGTCACTCGGTTGATATCATTGGTTGTATTGCTCATGTTCAGATTCCTTTAATCGCTCTACACTTCCATAATGATCGGAAGGATCATGGGACTGCGCTTCATCCGTTTCCACAGGAAGTCGCTTAGATCATCCCGGATGATATTCTTAATCTTGCCCCAGTCACTGACATGGCGGCCCAGGCAGTCAGATACCGCATCGGACACCACTCGGTGGGCTTCCTCCAAAAGGTCCTCAGACTCCCGCACATAGACAAAGCCTCTGGACACAATGTCCGGTCCGGCCAAAAGCTGGTTGCTCCGCTTTTCCAATGTCAGAACTACCACAATAATTCCGTTCTGCGCCAGATTCTGCCGGTCTCTCAGCACAATATTTCCAACATCTCCAACGCCAAGACCGTCTACCAGTATTCCTCCGGCCTGGACATGGTCTACCACCTGACATCCATCGTAATCAATGGCCAGCACATCGCCGGAATTGATCATCACGGTCCGCTCCGGCTCAACTCCCATAAACTGAGCCAGCTCCCTCTGCGCAATGCGGTGGCGGTATTCTCCGTGAATGGGAATTGCGTATCTGGGATGTACCAGGGAATAGATCAGCTTCAAATCCTCCTGGCAGGCGTGTCCTGATACATGGGTGTCCTGACAGATTACCTGGGCGCCCTTGATGGACAGCTCGTTGATCACATTGGAAACTGCCTTCTCATTTCCTGGAATGGGAGTGGAGCTCAAGATCACCACATCACCGGGCATAATGGACACCTTTTTATGGATGGACGCCGCCATCCGGGACAGAGCTGCCATAGACTCGCCCTGGCTTCCTGTGGTGATCAGCACCGTGGACTCCGGCGGATAGTTCTTCAGCTGCTCAATATCGATCAGAGTTCCCTCTGGTACCTTAATGTAGCCCAGCTTGATGGCAATATCCATCACCGTCACCATGCTGCGTCCTTCTACCACGACTTTACGGCCATACTTATAAGCCGTATTCACGATCTGCTGCACCCGGTCAACATTGGAGGCGAAAGTGGCAACGATGATCCTCTGATGGGTATGCTCCCCGAAAATGGAATCAAAGGTCCTTCCTACTGTCCGCTCCGACATGGTAAATCCAGGCCGGATGGCGTTGGTACTGTCGGCCATGAGGGCCAGCACGCCCTTCTTGCCAAGCTCCGCAAAACGCTGAAGGTCGATGGGGTCTCCGAATACCGGCGTATAGTCTATCTTAAAATCTCCTGTATGAAGGACTATTCCTGCCGGCGAGAAGATAGCCAATGCTGCCGCATCCTGTATGCTGTGGTTGGTCTTGATAAATTCTACCTTGAAGCTGCCTAAACTAACGGTCTGGCCAAAGCGTACCACCTTCCGCTTCGTCTTTTTCAGCATCCCGCGCTCCTCCAGCTTATGCTCAATTAAGCCCATGGTCAGCTTGGTGGCGTAAACCGGAACGTTGATCTGCTCCAGTACATAAGGAAGGGCTCCGATGTGGTCCTCGTGTCCATGAGTGATCACAAATGCCTTCACCTTGTCGAAATTATTCTTCAGGTAAGTGATATCCGGGATCACCAGATCGATCCCCAGCATATCATCTCCCGGGAAAGCCATGCCGCAGTCTACCACCACAATGCTGTCTCCGTACTCAAAAGCAGTGATATTCATGCCGATCTGCTCCAGGCCCCCCAGGGGGATGATCTTCAGTTTTTCTTTTGCGTCCCCTGCGCCCTTTCTTCCGGAAGCTTTTGCAGATGTTCTAGCCGGAAGTTCCCGTTTTCTCCCCTGCTGCTGACCTCCAAAATGCTGGGCAGCCGGCTGGGCGGAATGCTGGGCAGCGGAACGCTTCGCTGTCTGTCCCTCGCGGCTCTGACTGCGGGTGCCCTGAGTACGGCGGCGCGCAGTACGGACCGGCTTCTCCTCTCCATTTTCTGCCTGTACTTCTTTTCCCGTTTCTTTCGTCTTTGTCTCAGAGGACGGGCGGCGGGTCCTGGCTGCAGGACGGCGTCTCGGGCGCTTCGTTTCCTGAACGGTCCCCTCTGCTGCCGTGCTCTGACTGTTCTCTCCCTCCTGGGCTGCAGTCATCGCAGTCTCCTGTACTCCTTCATTCTGTTTTTCTAATTCCAAATTAATTCCTCCTGTTTTCATTATTTCAATCACGCGCTGAAACCAATTACCGTTCGAATTCCACATCCGCATCCTCCAGAAGTCTTTCAAATACAGAAAATACGGCATTCAGCTCTTCTTCGTCATCCACGAACCCATAAACCGCCTCCGGTTCCTCCGGCTTTGATACATCCTTTAAGATATAGCATTCCCCGTCTTCATCCTCCGGCGCGTCCGTTACCAGCAGGTAATTGGCTGCATTGATCCGCGTTTCTTCCAACACATAAAAATCCACTGATTCTCCTGAATCCGTCATCATTTGAATCTTATTGTCCTGTTTCTCTTCCTGATTCATCCTGATCCTTCCGATAGTCCAGATAGCCCTGCAAAATCAGAGCCGCGGCAATCTGATCTACCTTGTCCTTTCTTTTTTCCCTTCGGACGCCGCACTCCATCAGGACCCGGTCCGCCGCCACTGTGGTCAGACGCTCATCCCATAAGACCACGGGCAGCCCGGTACGCCGCTCCAGGCTCTCCTTAAAAGCCTCCGTTTTTTCCACCCGGTCTCCCCTGGAATTGTTCATATTCTTAGGATAACCAAGTACAATCCGTTCAATCTCATATTCCCGGACTAATTCTTCAATTCTGGCCAATGTCCTGCGCAGCTTGTTCTCCTCGCTGCGGACAATGGTCTCCACCGTCTGGGCAGTGATACCTAAAGGATCGCAGACTGCCACTCCCACGGTCTTTGAGCCGTAATCCAGCCCCATAATCCTCATGCTCAACGTTCCTCTCTGCCGCCGTCTGAATACGCCGGACACAACAAAACGGGCCCCGACTTCGCAGCCCTGTTGTTTGCCCACCGGCACAGACAAGTTTTCATTATCAAGATCAATCTGCCTTCAGCCTCGCCTGAATATATACGGCCATCAGCTCCTCCAGGATCTCGTCACGCTCAACCTTCATAATCAGACTTCTGGCGCCTTTATGGCTTGTAATATAGGTGGGGTCACCGGACATAATATAGCCCACGATCTGATTGATCGGGTTATATCCTTTCTCGGTCAAGGCAACATACACCTGCTCCAGCACATCGCTGACTTCCATCTTTTTGTCCTGAACAGTCTGAAAATATTGTGTATCCCTCATATTGCCCATGTTATCACGTCCTTTAAGTATTCTTTTCTATTCTACCTTATATTTCCCTGTTCGGCAATAGATTATTTTTGAAAAACATGAAATTATCTCACAATTTCCCCGACAACCGTTTCATTGTTCAAAAGTTCTTTCATCTTTACCTGCAAGATCTGTCCGGATCTCAATTCCTTTTCCATCGGGATCGCTGTTCTCACATACTGACGGGTATAGCCGGCTATGAACTTTCTCCCATCCAGCTCCTCCTCTTCCTCCAAAAGCACCTCCTGAACCGTTCCCAGGAGACTTTTCCGGTATTCCAAGGACATCCAGGCCTCCAGCTCCAGCAATCGCTCACTCCGCTCTCCCTTCACGCTCTCCGGTATCTGTCCTGCCATCACGGCAGCCCTGGTACCGGCTCTTCTGGAATACTTAAACACATGCATTTCGTAAAAATGGATTCTCTTTGCGAACTCTCTGGTCTCCTCAAACTCTTCTTCTGTTTCTCCGGGGAACCCGACGATCACATCTGTTGTAATAGCCGGATTCCGGAAGGCCCGGCGCAGATTTTCGCAGCACTCCTCGTACTCCTGCGGCGTATAATGGCGGTTCATCCGCCTGAGAACCAAATTGCTTCCGCTCTGAAGGGATAAATGGAAATGGGGGCAGATTTTGTCGTTTGCGGCGAGAGTCCTGGCAAATTCTTCGGTGACAATGCGGGGTTCCAGGGAGCCCAGCCTGATTCTGCGGATCTTCTCCACCTGGCTGACCTGGCGGATCAATTCCAAAAGCCAGCGGCCGTTCTTCCCTTGATTTCCCGTCTGATAGTCTCTCTGGCATTCCTCTTTGGCGGATTCCTCCCGGCCGGACAACTGCTTTTCAAAATCCAGTCCGTAGGAGCTCAGATGGATCCCGGTAAGAACCACCTCCTGATATCCGGCTGCCGCCAGCTTCTCTACCTCCGCCCTCACATCTTCCAGGCGGCGGGAACGCACCCTGCCCCTGGCATAGGGAATGATACAGTAGCTGCAGAACTGATTGCAGCCGTCCTGGACCTTCAAAAAAGCCCTGGTCCGCTCCCCCGGCTGGTCTACCTTAAGCTCCTCGTAATGACTGGTATGACCGATCTCCATCACATGGGGTTCCTTCTCCCCCTCCCGTCCGAACTCCTCCAGGATCTCCACCAGCTGTCCTTTTTGATTATTTCCGATTAGAATATCCACCGCCGGGTCTGCTTTCAGCTGCTCCGCCGCCACCTGAACGTAACAGCCGGCAGCCACTACCACCGCCCGGGGATTCAGTTTCTTTGCCCGGTGGAGCATCTGGCGGGATTTCCGGTCCGCAATATTGGTAACCGAACAGGTATTGATCACATAGACGTCCGCTTCCTGGTCAAATGGAACGATCTCATACCCCGCCGAACGAAGAAGCTGTTCCATGGCCTCGGTTTCGTATGCATTTACTTTACACCCCAGATTATGAAGGGCTGCTTTCGGCATAGCAAATTCCTCCTGCTCTTTTCATTGAGACGGCGGCCTGATTCCGCCGTCCTGAACTGTTTTACCAGTTTCTTACGATTTTTTTCATGCAATCTAACTATTGACTTTTCCACGGTCCATCTGTACTATTAAGACAGGCTACAGAGCAATATTCCCTGACATTAACCTGTAGAACAATACAAAGAGGAGGGTTTTTAAAGTATGAAAACAGTTCGTATTTCTTTAAATTCCATTGATAAGGTAAAGTCTTTTGTAAATGACCTGGCAAAGTTCGATGCAGATTTCGATCTGGTATCCGGCAGATACGTAATTGACGCCAAGTCCATCATGGGTATCTTCAGCCTGGACCTGTCCAAGCCCATCGACTTAAACATCCATGCTGAGAGCGACCTGGACACCATCCTGGAGACCTTAAAGCCTTACATGATCTAACGGCCAGGACTTTCCAAAGTCAGTCACAGAATTTTATCCAAGCTTTACCCCGCTGCCTGCACCCGCAGGCAGCTTTTTTTGTTACGAGCACTTAGGGCCTGTCTTTTAGGCCCTTACGTGCGATACATCCCAGGCACTTAGCGAGGTCTTTTCGAGCTTAGTGCCTGGGATTGTTACGAGCACTTAGGGCCAAATCCTCTCACCCCTCGCAGAGAATCCGCTCCGCCGTATTCAGCGCCTCATCCACCAGTCCGTCGATCTGCTCTCCCAGCCGCAGCTCCGAGCAGCGGATCACATTAATGTTGGGCCGTGTTACCGGGTGCTTTGCCACGAAGATGGTGCAGCAGTCCTCATAGGGCTGGATGGAAGTCTCATAGGTCCCGATCTTCTCCGACAAATCGATGATCTCCTGCTTATCAAATCCGATCACCGGGCGGAATACCGGCATAGTGCACACATCGTTGGTAGCCGCCAGGGACTGCATGGTCTGGGAGGCCACCTGGCCAATGCTCTCGCCGGTGATCAATCCCAGGGCGCCGGTCCGTTTTGCCAGCTCCTGGGCAATGCGCATCATATAGCGGCGCATGATGATGGTCAGCTCCTCGTGGGGGCAGTTCTCATAGATGCACAGCTGGATATCCGTAAAATTCACCACAAACAAATTGATGGGGCCTGAATACCGGGCTACCAGGTTCGCCAGGTCCACCACCTTCTGCTTGGCTCTCTCACTGGTGTATGGCGGCGCGTGGAAATAGACCGCATCCAGTACAACGCCTCTCTTGGCAATCATATATCCTGCCACCGGGCTGTCGATTCCGCCGGACAAAAGAAGCATGGCCCTTCCGTTGGTTCCCACCGGCATGCCTCCCGGTCCCGGGATCATCTCGGAAAACAGATTGATTTTCTGGCGCACTTCCACCCGCAGCAATACGTCCGGATGATGGACATCCACCTTCATCTGAGGAAATGCCTCCAGGATCACCTCTCCCAGGTCCCGGTTCATCTGCTCTGAGCTGACCGGATAGCTCTTGTCCCCTCTCCGGGCCACCACCTTAAAGGTCAGGTTCTTGTCCGGATAAACCTGGTCCATATAGGAGACTACGCTCTTCTTCAGATTTTCATAGCCCTTGTCCTCAATCTGGACCATCGGACAGATATCCGCTATTCCAAATACCCGCTTCAGGGCATCAATCACATCATCGCAGTCGTAATTTCCTGCGGCCATCACATAAATCCGGCCGGATTCCTTTGTTACCTGAAATTCTCCGTCCACATCTTTTAAGGCATGATGAATCTGCTTGATCAATGTGTCCTCGAACATATACCGGTTTTTTCCCTTTGTACCGATTTCCGCGTATTTAATCAAAAAAGACTGATATTTCATGTCAATGCCTCCTATATTTCGTCAGCACCGGCAGCAGCTCCTTTAGTACCTCTATGGTATAATCGGCTTCCTCCCGGGTATTAAACATTCCAAAGCTGAACCGAAGGGTAGAGTCCAGAAGCTCCCTCTTCACGCCCACCGCTTTCAGTGTACCGCTGATGGCAGGATGGTTGGAAGAGCAGGCAGAGCCGGACGATACATAGATCCCCCTATCCTCCAGGGCGTGCAGCAGCACCTCGCTGCGGACTCCCGAAAAGCTTACGCTCACGATCTGAGGAGCTCCTTCTTTTCCCGGAAGGCTGTTCACCACCGCCTCCGGGATCTCTCCCATACGGGAAATAAAATAATCCTTCAGTCCGGTCAGCCGTTCCATCTTCTCCTCATGATCCCGGTAGATTTCTTCCGCTGCCGCCCCCATTCCTGCGATCCCCGGAACATTCTCCGTTCCGGAGCGCAGGTCCCGCTGCTGTCCTCCCCCGTAGATCAGAGGATGGATCTTAACTCTCTGGTCAATGTAGAGGAATCCCACTCCCTTGGGGCCGTGAATTTTATGGCCGCTGGCAGAAAGCAGGTCAATGTGCGCTTTCTTGGGCCGAATCTGCAGTTTCCCGTAGGACTGAATGGCGTCCACATGGAAGAGGATGGAAGGATTCATCGCATGAAGCATCGCGCCGATTTCCTCCACCGGCTCGATCGCTCCGATTTCATTATTCACATGCATCACCGATACCAGAATGGTATCTGGCCGGACGGCCTCTCTCAGCTCTTCCAGGGAAATATGGCCCTTCTCATCCACTCCAAGATAAGTCACCTCAAATCCCTGCTGCTCCAGCCAGGCCATGGGGTTGTAAACGGAAGCATGTTCAATGCGGGTGGTGATCAGATGTTTTCCGGCCCTTTGGTTGGCCATGGCGGTTCCAATGAGGGCCATGTTGTTGGACTCCGTTCCCCCGGAAGTAAACAGGATCTCCTTTTCCTGAACCTTCAGGGTCTTTGCAATCTGGGCGGCAGCCCGGCGGATATACTGCTCCGCCTCCATTCCCTTCTTATGCTTGGCGGAAGGGTTTGCGTAGTCCTCCGTCATGGTCTTCACCACAATGTCCCGCACACAGTCAAAGACCTTTGTAGTAGCCGAATTGTCAAAATAAACTTCCATCAAATCCCCTCCTCCAGCTTCAGCATCAAAGCCGACAGCATAGTTACAGCCGCTGTCTCGGTCCGCAGGATCCGTCTGCCCAGGCTGATGGGCTCTGCTCCCGCCGCCTTAGCCTTTTCAATCTCCAGCGGGTCAAATCCGCCCTCCGGACCGATCATCACCGCAACGGACATTCCCGGCTTCAGGCTGTCAAATATCCTTTTGGTAGCTGCCATCCCTTCCTGATTCTCGTAGGGGACCAGCTTAAAATCAAAATCACGCCGTTTCATATCTTCCAGGGCCTGCTCAAAGGTCAGCAACTCCCCCACCTGGGGAATCCGGCTGCGCTTGGACTGTTTTGCCCCGCTCTCCGCAATGGCCTGCCAGCGCCGCACCCGCTCCTTCGCCTTCTTCGCATCCAGCTTCACCACCGTATTGCGGGTCAGAACCGGCACCACTGCTGCCGCTCCCAGCTCGGCGGCCTTCTGAACAATAAACTCCATCTTGTCGCTTTTGGGAAGCCCCTGATACAGCCATATAGGAGAAGGCAGCTCGGCGGACTCCCGCTTTTCCAGGATCCTCCCCAGCGCACATCCGGCCCCCAGTTCCTCCAGACGGCACAGATAGTCGCCGCCCTGGCCGTCGCTGACTAAAAACTGCTCCCCCGCCTTCATCCGCAGGGCATTTTTCATATGGTTCACATCCGGTCCGGTGATCCGGACCTGCTCCCCTTCCATCTGCCCCGGTTCCACAAAGAAATGATGCATGGCCTTCCTCTTACTTTCTTCTCGCTGTCACGCTGACCCATTCTCCCTGCCTGGTGACCTCCATCACCTCCAGCTCCTGATTTTGGGAAAATGCGTCCAGAACAGCCTTCTCTTTTAAATTAATGATGCCCGATGAAATAAAGATGCCGCCTTTCTTTAAATGAACCGGGATCTCATCCACCAGCGGGATGATCACATCCGCCAGGATATTGGCCACCGCCACGTCCCAGCAGCCAAATCCTGCCCACTGCTGTACCGCCGGGTCATCCAGGATATTTCCCTGCATCACCTGAAACTTCTCCGGGTCAATGCCGTTGGCCTTCAGGTTTTCCCCTACCGCAATAATGGCATTCTCGTCCAGATCCGTTCCCTTTACCTCTTTCGCTCCCAGCTTCAGGGCAGTGATGCCTAAGATCCCGCTGCCGGTTCCCACATCCAGAAGGCGTGTATCTTCCTCTACTACCTTTTCCAGCTGACGAATGCACAGCTGGGTAGTCTCATGTTTTCCGGTGCCGAAGGCGGTTCCCGGGTCAATCTGAACCAGGAGTTTATCCTTATGCTCCTCAGGGATTTCCTCCCAGGTAGGCTTAATCAAGATATGGTCTACCGTAAAGGGCTTGAAATACTGCTTCCAGTTGTTGATCCAGTCCTTGTCCTCGGTTTCCGATTCCGTAATGGTGCGCGCTCCCAGATCCGTCCAGGAAGCCATCTCATCCA
>DWYS01000054.1 GCA_019118585.1 Candidatus Enterocloster faecavium
TTGCTTTCTTCTCATACTGCATAATAATTTTTCCTCCTTTAACCTTTTACAGCTCCGGCTGTTAAGCCTTCTACTAAACGTTTCTGCGCGAAGAAGAACATGATACACACTGGAATTATAGTTAAAATACCACCTGCTGTCAACAGATCCCACTGAACGCCAAGCTGTCCGATGAGGCTCTTTAAAGCAACAGGAATGGTGCGTGTCGCGGTGTTGGTAAACATCATGGCGAATGTATATTCATTCCATGACTGCATGAAGATGTAAACTCCGGTTGCTACCATGCAGGGGCCGAGGATGGGAAGGATAATCTTCACAAAAGCTCCGCCTCTGTTGCAGCCGTCTACCAGGGCCGCTTCCTCCAGGGACATGGGCAGGTCGTTTAAGAAACCAAGCAGCAACCACACGGAGAAGGGAATGGTAAACGTGGTGTAAGCCAGCACCAGAGATGTAGGATTATACAGCAGTCCCAGGGTGCGCATGATGGTGTACAAAGGAATCAAAAGCAGCACGGTAGGGAACATGTTGTTGCAGAGGAAGATACTCATCAGCGTCTTGCGCCCTGCGAAGTGATATCTGGAAAATGCGTAGGCAGCCAGGGTGGAAGAGGTCAGGGACACCAGGGTGGTGGCCACCGCCACAATAAGGCTGTTTTTCAGCGCTTCCATAAAGTTTACCGTTGTGGTAAACAGCTTGGTGTAAGCTTCAAACGTAATATGCTGGGGCCAGTAGGTGACAACAGCTCCGTAGAGCTCGTCCTCCGGTTTTACAGACGTTACAAATGTCCAGTAGAAGGGGAACAGGATAAACACCATGATCACCAGCAAAGGCAGATATAAGCATACAAGGCGTTTAGGTAAAGATTCTTTCTTCATATCCTTATTTCTCCTCTCTAAAGTTCATTTTCAGGTACGGTATGGCAACCAGCAAAAGCAGCAAGGTCATCAACAGCGCCATTGCGGAAGCGTAGCCTAAGTTCAGTGCATTTCCCTGATTGTAAATGTAAACGCTCAGGGTCTGAGTGGAGTAGGCAGGTCCGCCGGAGGTCATGTTGAAGATAACGTCTACTGAGTTGGCAACCCAGATGATACGCAGAAGTCCGGTAACGAAAATCGTATTTTTAATAGATGGAATGGTTACGTAAATCAGCTTCTGCCAGGAGGTAGCTCCGTCGATATCCGCCGCCTCATACATTTCTGTGGACACGCCCTGAAGGGCCGCCAGGAGCATAAGGGCGAAGAATGGAATTCCCTGCCAGATGATGGTCACGATTACGCTCGGAAAAGCGGTGGTTACCTGTGACAGGAAGGGAATCTTCGTTGTAATCACATGGAGCTTCAGCAAAATGTCGTTGAGGACACCGGAGTTTCCATCGTACATCCAGCGCCACATCAGTCCAATCAGAACGCCGGGAGTTACCCAGGGGATCATGCTGACCGCACGGATGGGGCCGCGTCCTCTGAACTTTTTATTCAGCAGCAGCGCCAGGATAAATCCAAACAGGAACTGGAAGCCCACGCCGCAGATTACCCAGACCAGGGTCCTCCAAAGGGCGTTCCAAAACAGCGGGTCCTGAAAAGCTTTAATATAGTTGGCAACTCCGTTAAATGCAATCTCTTTTGGCCGGCGCAGGTCATAATTCTGGAAGCTCATCAGAATTGCGTTAATAACCGGGATGAACACCACGCACAGAATAATCAGTACTGCCGGTGCCACCAGCAGATACGGCCATATCGTTGTTCGCTTCTTGACCATTGGCAATTTTTCCCCCTTCATTAAAATCATCCTCCCGAAGGCAGCAAGCCAATGACAAGCTGGCTTAAACTTCGGTGATCTACGCATTTTTCCGGGCTTTTTTCTGAAAAATGGGCATAAAAATCCCACAGCCCGCTGCGCTTTCAAATTTTAAATTTGATGCCCTGCAGCTTGCTGCGGGGTATTTTCTTTTCCCGGGGCCTGTCTCAAAGGAGGCAGACCCCTTACCGCTACAATACTGTGAACCGTTCAGGACAGGCAAGAAGACTAGGTACCCTTAGGGTATGAGCCGCCCTGAACACTTGCGATATCATGAATTACTGATACAAGCCGTCCTGCAAGGTCTGCATGCACTGCTCAGCAGTAATTCCGCCGGTCAGAGCCTGAGCTACGGTGTTGGGCCAGATGGTGGAAACCCACTCAGTGGTGGTGTCCAGGATCGGCAGGATACCCGCATAGCTCTGTCCCTCGATGGAAGCCTTCATGAAGCGATTGTTCTGGAAGAAGTCGGTCTGCTGCAAGCTCTTGCTGACCGGAACGTTTCCAGTGCCCTCGCACCACATCTTCTGGCCTTCACCGGTTGCCAGGTAGGATACCCACTCGAAGGCTGCTTCCTTGTTCTCGCAGGACTCAAAAATTACGGTCTCAGTGTCGCCCATGGAGGTCCACTGGCCTTCGCCTGCCGGGAATGCGAATGCAGATACATCATCTCCGAAGGTTGCTTCCATATCAGCGGAAGAACCGGTATGGTGAATGGTCATGGCAGTTAAGCCAGACTTGAAGTTTGCAATGATCTCGTTAAATCCATCAGAGGTAGCCGTCGGAGGTACATATCCGTTCTGATACAGGTCAATGAAGTCCTGCATACCCTGAACAGACTCAGGAGAGGTCAGATCCTCAAAGCTGCCGCCTCTGCCGTAGATGAAGCTTCCCCAGGGCTCCTGGCCGCCGGTTGAGCCTCTCATGCCGAAGCCGTAAACATCGGTCTGTCCGTCACCGTCGGTATCCATGGTGCACTTCTTGATGGCATCCAGGAACTCCTCGTAGGTGGTGGGCACTTCAATGCCGGCCTGCTCAAAGTAAGAAGGTCTGTAGTAAACGTACAGCACCTGAATATTCCAGGGCATTACGTAGATGGCATCCTCGCTGCCGCCTGCTTCCTTCATGATATTGTAGATATTATCATCAATATCATCCTTGTCCTCCCATGCATCGATATAAGGAGTTAAATCAGCCAGCAGATCATTGTTTACAAACAGCGGTGTAGAAGTCAGCTTCCAGGTTGCGCAGTCGATATCTCCGCCGCCCATCTTTGCGTTGAACAGGTTCTCGGAGTATGCGCCGCCGTCCCAGGGGCTCTCCTCAGCTACAACGGTAATCCCTTTGCCGTTCTCTGCATTGAACTTGGCAACGATATCCTGCATCAACTGGGAATATTCTGTATTGTCTGCCCAATAACGGAAATTAATGGTAACGCCTTCGGTGGAGCCGCCCTCAGCCTCGGTGCTTCCGCCTTCTTCGGCGCTGCCGCCCTCAGCAGCACTGCTGCTGTCACTGCTGCCGCCGCTGGAAGAGCATGCGGTAAGTGCTCCTGCAGCCATCAGAGCAGCAAGCGTTACAGCTACTGTCTTCTTTGCCAAATGTCTTTTTTTCATTTTCTTTCCTCCGTTTCCTTCATATAATTCAAAGTCTCCCATGCATGGCGCTCGGCCATAAATTTTGCCTCGATCACATTGCCTTCTGAAATGGCTTTGCAAATACCGGCGTGGCAGACTTTTGCCCGCTTAAAACTGTCCTGGTCGTCATGGTTTTCGCCGTGGCTGCGCCGAATGGACTCGATGATAATGGGCACAACCCGAACCAACACATCATTATGGGTACACTCCGCAACCGCCGTGTGAAACTGCACATCCAATTCTGCGGCCGCCATGCTGTTGATCTCGCTCTTTTCCATCTCCCAGACCATCCGCTCCAGATTCTTTACATCCCCCGGAGTGGCTCTCTGAGCCGCAAGACCAGCAATTTCCGGTTCCAGCAGCATACGGGTTTCAAACAGATTCTCCAGCAGCTTTTCCTGGTTGGTAAAATGGAGCCCCAGCGGGTCTTCTCCAATTCCCGTACCGGCGCTGACGAACGTGCCGCTTCCCTGACGAATCACCACCACGTTTTCCGCCCTCAGAAACTTCATGGCCTCTCTCAAAGTAGAGCGGCTGACTCCAAACCGGGCCGCCAGCTCTGTCTCCGTGGGAAGCCTGTCCCCGGGCTTCATCTCCTTCTGGATGATCATGGTTTTCACCTTCTGGGCAGTCGCCATGGGGAGCACATCTGAGCCTCGGTAGCTTCGCATGTCATTTCTCATCTGCCTCTCCCCTTTCTGCTGCGAAGGCGGTATCCTTCGTC
This sequence comes from Candidatus Enterocloster faecavium, assembly GCA_019118585.1. GTDB lineage: Bacteria > Bacillota > Clostridia > Lachnospirales > Lachnospiraceae > Enterocloster > Enterocloster faecavium. Next base: position 4,156 of record DWYS01000054.1, read on the forward strand.
ATTTTACCCTTGAAATTCCCTATGTATGAAGTTGCTCATTGGTTGTTTTGCTATATCGTCTGTCCATATAATATCACATCATATGATGTTTGTAAATAGCAAATTCACGTTTTTTTTAATTATTTTCCTCGTAAAACAGCGTTTTATAGCAATTTTCCCCATATTTTTTACTTTTTGCTCTAAAATAGGTCATACCTATTAGTTGATTTATACACGAATTCGTATGCTCTTTCGTCATTTTACGTAAAAATCACTCTGTTTTTACATTTTTTTACAGACTCATGTTATTGTATAATTTATCTAAGAAAACAACGAAATTTCAGGATATATCAAACAATTTTAATGCATTTTAGCTAAGTTTCATTGACTTTCGTTAGATAGGTTGCTATAATCGGGCTGAATTCCATTTTTGATTCATCCCAGGGAAAGCGTTATGAAAGGTCACATCACACTTGACAATATTGCCCAAAAAACGGGTGTTTCCAGAGCCACCGTTCATCGGGCTCTTCACGGAAAACCCGGCGTCAGTCCCGCTGTGGCGGCTGAAATCTGCCGTCTGGCCAGGGAGCTGGGCTATCAGGCTGCGCCTGTTTCTGCCCTTGGCAGACACCCCCGTACCATTGTGGCGGCTTTTCCGGAGAGCACAGGGGATAACCGCCATTTCTACTCCCAGCTCTGGCTGGGCCTGCGCAGCGTTCTGGAAGAGCTGTCCGCCTACCATCTGGATGTAAGGGAAGTTCCATACGGGGACGGCATAGAGGACGGATTTCCGGCCCGCCTGAAACATATTCTCAAGGAGACAGAGGGCTCCATCGATGGTCTGATCACCGGGGGAAGGATATTTAAAGAGGGCTTTGCCATGCTCCACCATCTGAGCGCTTCCGGCGTACCTGTGGTTCTGGTAACGGAGGATGACCCTCAGGGGGACTATCTCTGCTCGATCCAATCCGACGGCTTTGTAGACGGCCAGATGGCAGCAGAGCTTCTGGTTTCCCAGACCTCCCCTCAGCAGTCCATCCTCATGTGTGCAGGGGACATTCATCTTTATTCCAATCGAAGCTGCATGCTGGGCTTTGAACAATATCTCAGCCGCATGCCCCATCCCAGAAGGCTGCTTAAACTTTACGGCTATCCGGAGCGTGACTGTTTAAAGGAGAAGCTCAGAAAGATTCTGAACCAGGAAGCTTCCATTGGCGCCTTCTACTCCGTCAATCTGCGGTGCAGCCTGTTCTTAGCACAGTTTCTGGAGGAAGAAGGTCTGGCAGGCAAAGTGCGGCTCATCGGCAGCGACCTCTGTCCGGAAAGTGCCTTGTATCTGAAACGCCAGACTATGACCGCCGTCCTGTTCCGTGACCCCGCCCTTCAGGCCCGGCTGGGCGCCAAGCGGCTCACGGACCTGCTGCTTCACGAGATCAAGCCGCCTTCTTCTTCTGAAATCGTCCGTTCTTCCCTGATCTTAAAAAGCAACCTGGAACAATACCTGTGATACCGGGGAGCACACAGTGCGGTGCAATCCAGTATTACGAAAAAAACGCAATAAGGAGTGAGCATTATGAAGCATCAAATTCAATACGGCTGTCAGACCTATCCCTGGAAGATGAACATCTCCGCTTATGCCGGAGAGGTCCCCCATATCATCCAAAAAACCGCCCAGGCCGGTTTTGGGGGTCTGGAGGCGGAGATCTGCATGCTGGGAGATTATTTTCAGAAGCCGGAAGAGGTGAAAGCCCTCCTGGAGGAAAACCACATCGTTCTGGCTGCCCTGGTGCTCCATCAGCCCTGGGAGCAGCCTCAAGAGACCGATGAGGAGAAAAAACAATCCGATGAAGCCATCGAATTTTTAACCCACTTTCCCTTTGCCAAGCTGATGGTTTCCCACCACGCAGGCCAGACCCCCAGAGGGGAAGGGGAGGCTCTTTTAACCAGGAGGAAACACCTGCTCTCCTGCATGAACGCAGTGGCCTGCCGGGCGGCGGAAAGAGGGATCGTCACCTGCTATCACCCCAATTCTGCCAAAAACTCCCTTTTTCGAACTGCTGAGGACTACAAGGTGCTGTTTGAGCTCATGGACCAGACCCGGATTGGCTGGGTCCCTGATGTGGGACACATTGTAAACGGAGGAATGGATGCCCTGGCGCTCTTAAAGGAGGGCCGTTCCCGGATCTGCCACGTTCATTTTAAGGACCGGGCAGCCGACGGCACATGGGCCGTTATGGGAAAAGGAGACATCGATTACCCCGCCATTGTCCGCTATCTTGAGGAAAGCGGCTACGGCGGCTGGATCATGGTGGAAGATGAATCCCCGAAAGCGGAGCAGGATTCCGACGGCGTTGTGTTATGGGACGGAACTTATATGAAGCAGTTTATGGAGGGAGGAAATTAAGATGAGCAAACATACCGTAGCGGTAATGGGACTTGGCGTCCGGGGAAAGATCCACATTCACGGCCTGCTGGAAAATCCGGACGATTATGAAATCGTGGGCCTCTGCGACATTAATCAGAAGGCGCTGGATCTGGTCAGCGAAACCTATCACCTGGAACATGTTCCCCAGTTTTTGGATGCGGAGGAGATGTTGAAAACCCTTCGCCCGGAGGTATTTGTTTTCGTCACTTACCCTGACCTGCGGCTGAATATGATCGAGCTGGCGGTCAAGTACGGCGTCAAAGCCGTTTCCCTGGAAAAGCCTATGGCGGAATCTCTCCAGGAAGCGAAGCAGATGGTAAATCTGTGCCATCAGCACGGCATCAAGGCCGTTGTCTGCCATCAGCAGAAATATCTGTCCCAGTTCCAGCGGATGAAGAAGAAAATTGAAGAAGGGGTCATCGGCGACATCCGGAAAATCCATGTGGAAACCCAGGCATGGTTCTCCCAGCTGGGAACCCACTATGTGGACTATACCCTGTGGATCAACGGAGGATACCGGGCCAAATGGGTATGCGGCCACGTTCACGGCCCCGTTTCTCTGGAAGACACCCATCCGGCTCCCGACTATCTGCTTGGCACCATGGAGCTGGAAAACGGCGTCCGTGCCTACATCGAATGCGGCTATCTTGCAGAAGCCCACAATCCGCCGGAGTATTCCAGCAGTGATAACCGCCTGACGGTCTACGGCACCGACGGCTATATGTACGCGGAGACCGACGGCTTCTGGGGCGCCTGCACCAAGGAGACAAACGGCCGTCTGGTCACCGGAAAGGACCCCGGCTGGCGCAACCACCAGCAGGTGCCTATTCAGACCCCCTACTACACAGAGTTTGCCCAGTGGATCGAGGACGATTCCAGGGTTCATTCCTGCAACATCGACACCGCCTACCACGGCTATGAAATCCTGGAAGGCATGTGTTTAAGCGCCCTGGACAATGTCCGAGTAGACCTTCCTATCCAGGATCTGAGCTATACCCCTGTACTGGAGCGCATGAAGAAGGAACTGCCGCCCTGCGGCTCCAAAAAGCTCTGGATCTACACCGGACAGACTCCAAGAAAGGAGAGGGATTAGATCATGCAGACCACAGAAAAAGAAATCCCCCTGGGTCCTCTCTCCTTCCACGTGGAGATTACCGGCCAGGGGGAGCCTCTGGTACTGATCATGGGACTTGGAGCACCGGGGGACAAATGGAGGCCCAATGTTGCGGCCTACCAGGAGTATTTTCAGTGCATCACCATTGACAACCGGGGGGCAGGCCGTTCCTCCAAGCCGGAAGAGGAGTCCTACTCTACCGCCCGGATGGCGGAAGATGTGATCGGAATCATGGATGCCCTGTCCATTTCCAGAGCCCATGTAAACGGAGTCTCCATGGGCGGTGCCATCGCTCAGCATCTGGCGGCGGATCACCCGGAGCGGGTCCGCTCCCTGATCCTCACCAGCACGTTCGCCAGCGTCAGCAACAGCTTTCGAAGGGCCATCGAGACCCTGCGGGACTCCATCGACCAGCTGGACGGCCGCACCTTCAAGCGGCTGAACCAGTGGATGACCTTCTCCCAGATTACTCAGAATACGAAGGAGCAGATGCTGTTTGCGGCAGAAAAAGAGGACATGGGATATCCCTATCCCATGCCCCACTACGCTTACAAGGCCCAGTGCAATGCCTGTCTCAGCCACAATACGGCGGACCGCTTAAAGGACATCAAAGCTCCTGCTCTCATTGCCGCCGGGGACAGCGACCTCTTCGTCACCATGGAAAAGACCATGGAGCTCTACGAGGGCATCCCGGACAGCCAGCTCTATCTGTGCCGGGGCGGAGGCCATGTCCATGAATGGGAGCATCTGAAGGAATACAATGCCGCCACTCTGGAGTTTCTTCTGGCTCATTCCAGCAGGTAACCGCCCTATTTACCGGCGGAAAAATTCCCGGATCCGGTCCATTCTGGAGGTCATGGATCCAAGGAGCAGGTCGCACACCGTAAGTGCCGCCATGGCCTCCACTACCACCACTGCTCTGGGAACAATCACCGGGTCGTGGCGGCCCTTGATCACAATAGGGGTCTCCTCCCCCTCGCGGGTCACCGTATGCTGCTCCCTGGCGATGGAGGCCGTAGGCTTGAAGGCGGCCCTAAACACCACGGGGCTGCCGTCGCTTATGCCTCCCAGGACACCGCCCGCATGATTTGTCTTTTTATAAATCTTTCTCGCTCCGCTCTCATCTGTCTCGGAAGCAAATTCATCGTTGTCCGTTGAACCGGTCAGGAGGGGAGCCTTAAATCCCTCCCCGATCTCAAATCCCTTCACTGCTCCGATCGAGAGGACAGCCTTGGCCAGATTGGCATCCAGCTTGTCAAATACCGGCTCCCCAACTCCGGCCGGAAGGCCTTCAATCCGGCACTCGATCACTCCTCCGGCGGAATCGCACTCGCCCATCAGCTTCTCCAGATAGGCCTGGGCTGCTTTTGCCGCCTGGGCGTCCGGCATATAGAGCTTATTGTTTCCTCTCTCATCCCAGTCAAAGTTTTCCGGCGAAATCTCCACCGGGCCGATGGAACGGGTAAAGGCCCGCACCTCCACCCCCAGCTCCTTTAAGATCTTCGCGGCCACCGCACCGGCCGCCACCCGGCCCACCGTCTCCCGGCCTGAAGAGCGTCCGCCTCCCCGGTAATCCCGAAAGCCGTACTTCTGGTCAAATGTATAGTCCGCATGTCCCGGACGATACAAATTCATGATCGCGCTGTAATCCTTGGAGCGCTGGTCCTTATTGCGCACCTCCAGGGCAATGGGAGTTCCGGTCGTCTTTCCCTCAAATACTCCCGAGAGGATCTCCACCTCATCTCCTTCCTGTCTGGAAGTGGTAAACTTGCTCTGTCCTGGCTTTCTCCTGTCCAGCCAGCTCTGAATGTCCTCCTGAGAGAGGGGAAGGCCTGCCGGGCAGCCGTCAATCACCGCCCCAAGACCCGCCCCGTGGGATTCTCCCCAGGTAGAAACCCGAAAAATTGTTCCAAATATTGAACCTGCCATATCTTCTTTCCCCGCTCCTCCGGTCTGTCTGATCTCTGTCTTCTTTGTTTAGCGAATCTTAACAATGGCACAGCAGTTGGGCTCATTGACCGGAATGCTTCTGCCGCTCATGACCATCAGCCCTTTCTCGTAATCTACGGAGAAGAAGGTCAAGGTGCCGCTCTCATGGTTTACGCTGACAATATGGCGGCTGTCCGGGAACACGGCAATATCCTTGGGATACTCGCCGCTGACGGGCAGACAGCAGAGTCTGGTCAGGAGGCCCGTCTCCTCATCTCTGGAAAATACACTGACCGTGTTTTCCCCTGCGTTGGAGCAGTAGAGGTATTTCTGGTCCCAGGACAGGCGCATGGCGCAGGCTGCAGTCATCACGCCCGGATTCTCCGTGCTGGTGGTGGAGATCGTCTGGATTTTTTCAATGACAGGAGCTCTCTCCCCGGTCTTGTAGGAAAATACATCAATCTTGGTTTTCAGCTCGTAAATCAGATAGATAAACCGCCCATCGGCACTGAAACGGAAATGTTTGGGGGCAGACTCCAGCTCGCAGCGGATGGCATCCACCTGTTTCAGCTTCTGCTCCTTCTCTGTAAATCGGTAAATCCTCACCTGGTCGATCCCATTGTCCACGCTCATCACATACTTGCCGTCCGGCGTTCTTCTGGTGCAGGTCACATGAGGGCGGAAATTCCGCTCTGCCACGCTGCCGTAGCCCTTGTCAAATACGCTGTCCACAATGGAGCCCACAGAACCATCCGGATTCAGGCTCAGCACCGTTGTTTTTCCATCGTGATAGCCGGATACGAACACATACTTATCCTCTGCATCCGTGCAGAGATGACAGCCTCTCATTCCGCGGATGGAGGCGCTGTTCAGCCGGGCCAAACTTCCATTCTCCAGGATACGGAAGGCCACAACCCCCTCGTCCGCAATGGAATAAAGAGTCTTTCCATCGTTGGAGGCGATTACATAGGAAGAGTTGTCCACCTCCATCTCGCAGCGGTACTGAAACTGCCCTTTTTCCACATCCACATCAAAAACTGTGATTCCCTTGGCTTTTCCTGTGTAGGAATAAGAACCTACGTAAGCCATGTATTTTCCCTTCATCAATCTGTTACCTCCCGAGATACTGCTTTTTAATCAGGTTTATCATACCATAGTTCCCGGAATTTGTTAATACGTAACTGTTTTGTTCTTCAAACTGCACTGCGCGAGGAGAATCCACTTGATTCCCAGCTGCAATGACAGCGCTTAAATTCTTTTCCTTTTATTACATCAGCGGGAATATGGTCATCACCCATCCTACTGATACCACGCAGCAGATGACGGCCAGCAGCCAGGACTGCTTGAACATGGAGGTCTGATTGTACCCGCCGTAATCCATGATGTAGGGGATGGCTGCGGTAGCCATGGGGGTCATAAAGGCGGACAGGCAGGCCGCCTGGATCAAGATCATCAGGCCCACCGGGTTGGCGCCGATGGCAGCGCAGGTGGCGATGGCAATGGGGTGGAAGATCAGCATGGTTCCGCGGTTCTGCATCACCTGGGTCAGCAGGAAGGGGATCACGAAGAAGATTGTTCCTACAATATAGGAGTTGTAGTTTACTGCTTTTACAATTCCTCCAATATGTCCTCCAATCAGCTCTCCGGCTCCTGTAGCGCTTAAAGCGCCGGACATTCCCAGAGCGCCTACGATCAGAAGCAGCATGCTCATGGGCAGGGAAGCGGTTGCCTCCTTGGGCTTTAATACACCGAAGATGATCATGGCCAGGGCGCCGATTACGGTGATTTCCCAGTTCTCAAGTCCTATGGCGGAAGCAAACATCAAGGCCAGAGCATCCGCGAAGAAGATGATAATGCCGGCATATTCCTGGAAGGGCTTTAAGGGTTCCTTTGCCTTGGCTGCTTTCAGGCTGGAAGCGACCGCTGTTACCGGCTCATCCGGAGAGAACTTGGGCGAAACCAAAGCGCAGTAAAAGATTGCAATGATCATCAGAGGAAGGCGTCCCTTCATGGGGTCAATCAGACCTACCACATAATCTACATAGCCATAGCTTTCCAGATAGCCGTTCAACTCAGCAGCTACGGTAGCGCCGGCTCCTACGGGCAGGGTACAGCAGGTAATAACGGTAGCAACGCCTACGCCGAACATCACCTTGCTGGGCTTAAGCCCCATGCTCTCAGCGGAAGCAGCCAGCATGGGAGCTACGATACCAAATGCTACAACCGGACTCTGGATGAACTGGCTCAGCAGAACGCCGATCACCACATAGCCCAGCATCAGCTTGTTCAAGCTTCCCTTGGAAGCGCCGGAAATCTTGTCTGCCAGTATACTGCAGAATTTGGTCCGGTTAAAGCCGGCGGCCACCACGCACATGCCGCCGATCATGATCACGTTGTTGTTGGAGAAATAAGCAAGTGCTTCGTCTACGCTCAGGCATCCGGTAACAGCCAGGGCCATCAGTGATGTGATTGATATAGTAGCCAGACTGTATTTTCCGCTGCAGAAGCCGATAACCGTAAGCACAAAAATAATCAGACAAATCGTTAATTGACTCATACGTACCTCCTTTTCATGCCGCCCTTCCCTGAAAAATGCCGTATTTTTCCAAAAAAAGGTGCAAAAAAATAAGCCCCCGCAAAATCCGGCTCTCCGGACTGCATTTCACCCGCCTTTTTCAGGCGCCGCGGGGGCTCTCCCCTTATTTCATTGATAACTGCTCAGGCCCATTTCAGACAGCCTGTTTTTTCAGCTGCTTCATATTATAAATCCCGCACCGATCCATCGTAGGAAATCTGGGCGTTGATGGAGCGCTGCTTGGGCGGGAATTTCTCCGTAATGTCGTCCGCCAGCTCGATTCCGATACCGGGCTTATCCGGGATCAGGATGTAGCCGTTCTCCACCCGAAGAGGTTCCTTCAGCATGGCCGACTCGCCGCCGGACAGATAGAAGGAGGGGAACTCCTGGATGGTAAAGTTGGGAATGCAGGCATCCAGCTGCAGGCAGGCAGCAGTGGATACCGGCCCCAGCGGATTGTGGGGAACGATCCCCACATAGTTGGCCTCAGCCATAGCTGCTACCTTCTTGCAGGGACTGATCCCTCCCAGGGCGCACACATCAGGACGCACATAGCGGGCAGCCTTTTTCACCATGATCTGTTCCATCTCCTGGATATTGATGGCCCGCTCTCCTGTTGCGATGGGCACCGCCACCTGGCTTGCCACCTGGGCCATTACATCCACCTGGTCCGGCGGGATGGGGTCCTCCAGGAATAACGGCCTGTACTGCTCCACGCTTTTTCCGAAAGCCACGGCCTCTGCCGGATTCATGCTGCGGTGTACCTCCAGGCAGAAGTCAAAGTCATCTCCCACCGCCTCACGGCAGGCTGCCACTTTGTCTACATAGGACTGGACCTTCAGGTTGTAAATATCTTCCCGTATGCCCGTAGTCCGCTGTCTGGCATCCCCGGTGATCATCAGGCGGGCAGCCGTAAAGCCCTGCTCCTTTAATTCCAGGCATCCCTTTGCCATGTCCTCCGGCGTAAACTGAAATACTGCTCCATAGCTTCTCACCTTGTCCCGGCATTTTCCGCCCAGAAGCTCATACACCGGAACTCCCAAGGCCTTTCCCTTGATATCCCAAAGAGCAATATCAATGGCAGAAATAGCGCTCATGATGATGGAACCGCGGAAATACATGCTGCGGTACATATACTGCCAGTGATGCTCAATGCAAAACGGGTCCTGGCCGATCAGATACTGACGGAACTGTTCCAGCACGCCTACTGTTCCGTCGATAAATCCCCAGGAACCGATTTCGCCGATGCCCGTGATCCCCTCATCGGTATGGACCTGGATAAACAGGTATTTTCCCGCAGGAACCGTGGTCAAGTCTGTAATCTTCATAGAATAACTTCCCCCTTTTTAAGATCCTCTCTTTTTCATTTCTCCTACATTGTAGCAGAAAAAACGGGGATTTTCTTTCCTTTCATTTTGAACCTTTCTGCGGTTTTCCCGGCCGGTTTCCAGCCTTTCCGATTTTTTCAGATTAATGCAATCCAAAGAATCACCCGTACTTTTTTCCGTAAATCCGGGATTTTTTCCGGTTTTCCAAAATCTTTAATCCAAATTTTTACCCGAATCCACTTTTTTCAGGCCAAGGATTTTGTCTACTGGTCGCAGATGGAACCGTCGGCGTTCAGACGGGTCAGGATCTTGTGGGGCCGGAAGGGGAATTTTTCTTCCAGATTCTCCACCAGGTCAATGCCGATTCCCTCCCCCTCGGGGATTTCCAGATATCCGTCCTTGAATTCCGGAATGTGGTCTACCATGTCGCACTGGCGAAGTTTTACCCCGCTGACCGTCAGATGATCCGCCGTGGAGGCCGCATAAGGATTGGGATACTCGCAGATGGCGATATGGTCCACCGCAGCAGCAAAATTCAGCACCGCGTTGGTCATAACCGGGCTTAACGGATTGTGGGGTACCAGGCTGGCGTGATGGGCCTCCGCCACGGCTGCGATCTTTTTAGCCCCCGTAAAGCCTCCGCAGACTCCCAGGGAAGCTCTCACATAGCTGCAGGCCCCCCGCTCCAGAAGCATCTCAAATTCGTGAACCGTATGGATCCGCTCCCCGGTGGCAATGGGAATCCGACAGCGGCAGGCCACCTGGCCCATGGCGTCAAAATTGTCCGGACGGATGGGATCTTCCAGGAACATGGGATTGTAGGGCTCCAGACGGGCGGACAGCTGTACCGCCAGCCCCGGCTCCAGCCTGCGGTGAAGCTCCAGGCACAAATCCACCTCCGGGCCTACGGCTTCCCGTATTTTGGCAATCCTCTGCTCCGCCTTGTAGAGCATGGCAGCGTTGCCATCCTCATAGGCCTTGGTCCTGGGCTCATCCAGATATGGGTTCAAATGTCCCAGAGCCGTGTAGCCCTCCTCCACACCCTTGACGGCGTTCTCGATCAGCTCCTCCTCCGTTCTGCCTGCGGTGTGGTTGTAAACCCGCACCTTGTCCCTGCATTTTCCGCCCAAAAGCTTGTAAACAGGAACGTGGAAATATTTTCCCGCAATATCCCACAGGGCAATGTCGATGGCGGACAGAGCTCCCATGACCGCTGCTCCCCTGAAATGGGAGAAGCGGTACAGATACTGCCAGTGATGCTCAATGTCCAGCGGGTCCTTTCCCAGCAGATACTCCTTCATGGTTTCCAGAGCCGCCGCGGAGGCCTCTAAAAATCCCCAGGCTCCGCTCTCCCCCAGACCAACGAGCCCCTCATCGGTGTAAATCCGGCAAAACACGCTGCGGTTGGCCCGCAGTACCTTCAAATCCACAATTTTCATGACGTTCCCTCTCCTTATTAAGCCTTTGCCTTCCCTTATTCTACCCGGTAGGGTGCCAGAACCTCCCGGTTAATATCCAGTCCTGCTCCGGGAGCCTGACTGGGGCTTACGGTGCCGTCGGCGTTAAAGACTACCGGATTCCGGAAAGCCTCGTAGACCTTGGCATCATACTGAGGCGGATAGAACTCTGCCAGAACCACATTGGGCACGGCGCAGTCCAGATGTACATGAACCTGCTGCTGGCCGTGAGGGCTCATCTCCAGTCCGTTGGCATCCGCGTATCCTGCCACCTTCATATACTCGGTCACGCCTCCCATGCAGGTCGCGTCCGGATTGAGGATGCTGATCGCCTGCGTGTTGATCAGATCCCTGAAGCCGAAGCGGGTTACCTCATTCTCGCCTGCCGCCAGAGGGATCGCGCATTTGGCAGCTACCTTACGGAATCCGTCGTAATCGTCCGCATCCACCGGCTCCTCGAACCAGTAGGGATGATACTCCTCCACCATCTTGCCGAACTCAATGGCTTCAAAGAAGCGGTAGGAGCAGTTGGCATCCAGCAGAAGCTTGGCATCCTCCCCGATCACCTGGCGGACCGCTTTCACACGCTGGGCATCCTCCTTCATGGAAACGCCGCCTACCTTCATCTTCACCGCTTTGACGCCCCAGCTCATGTATTCATCCATCTCCTGCTGGAGCTCCTTTAATCCCTTATCCTTGGCGTAATAGCCTCCGGCCACATAGCAGGGAACGCTCTCCCGGTATCCGCCCAAAAGACGGTATAACGGCATGCCGGCCACCTTTGCCTTGATGTCCCACAGGGCGATATCGATGGCGGAAACAGTCTTGCAGCTTGTTCCCCTTCTTCCGATGAATTTCGGCACATAGGTCTTTTTCCACAGCCGCTCCGTATTCAGCGGGTCCTCCCCGATGATGGCCTTGCCCATGGTGTCCGCAAACTCGATGGCCCAGCTGCACCCGTACCCTGTGATCCCCTCATCGGTGTCCACGATCAGCAGGTTCAGCTCGTTGTGGGTGTAGACATGCTTTCCGTTGGCAATGGGCTTCTCCTTGGGCCAGCGGTATTTCTCCACTCTCACATCTGTAATCTTCATATGTCCCTCTCCCTTCGTTCTGTCCGGCATTCGCCTGATCTTTTCATGGTTTTATGGTAACACACCGGGGAAAAACCGTCCAATACCCCTTTTTCATCGGTCCATCAGAACTTTTTATGGTATAAATTTTATTTATAATTCGATGAAAAACCTTTTACTTATCAGGACAAAAAAGGTATAATAAATCTATATTTCTGGCACGAACTTTGCTGGTGAAAGGAGGACTTTTATGCTTTATGAAAAATGGAATTACGTGCTGGCCATTGCCGAAGAACAGAATCTGACCCGGGCTGCCAAGCGGCTGTTCATCTCCCAGCCCGCCCTGACCCTCTATCTGAACCGTCTGGAAAAAGAATTGGGGGTGAAGCTCTTTGACCGGAGCCGCACCCCCATTCTCCTAACAGAAGCAGGAAAATATTATGTAGAACAAATGAAAAAGATCTCCGCCGCCGAGCAATCCCTGCGCAGCGAAATCCGCGTCATCGCCGATCCGGCCAAAACCCTGGTCATCAGCATCGGACAGGTGAGAGGACATTACTGGCTTCCCCTGTTCCTCCCCTCCTTCTGCTCCATCCATCCGGATGTAAATATCCAGGTCATCCAGGGCAGGGAAGCGTCCATGGGACAGGCTCTGCGGACGGGTCACATTGACATCTTAATCGGCATCTACTCCGCCGCCCTGTCCGATCTGGAAATCGTGGACCTGGCCCATGAGCAGATGTTTTTCGCCGCCCACAAAAAATTCTGCCTGGTTCCCGCTTCCAGCCGCCCCCAGTACAGTCTCCGCTCCCCCTGCACCATCAGTCCGGAGCGCCTGGACGGTCTGCCCTTCATCACCGCACAGACCAGCAATGACCTTTACAGCAGCTATGAATCCATCATTCTGGCAAACCACATCCATCCGTCCCGCACCATATCCGTCAGCAACCTTTACACCGGCTTCAAACTGGCCGAGGAGGGCCTGGGAGTCCAGCTTCTGGCAGGCTCTTTCCTGCTGTTCAGGGAAAACGATTCTTCCCTGGAAGGATCCATGGACTTCTGCGTCCTGGAAAATATGCCTCAGACCCGCAAATGCGTGATCGCCTACAGTCCGGACAACATCAAAAAGCGGCTGATCCTGGACGTCATCCAGGTCATCCAAAACCAGGTCCTCCCCCGCTGCAGCCTGGACATCCCCTGCGAGATCTCCGGCCTGTCCTAACGCTACAGTGTTTTTCTCATGTGCTCCAGTTTCTCACGGATCTCCTCTACCTGGTCTGACAGATTCCTGCTCAGCTGACGGACCGCTTCCGTCTGTCCTAAAATTCCGGCCGTCATCTCCTGGTACATCAGGCGGCGCCCTGCAGAAAGCGCGCCGCTCTCCCACAGGCTTTCAAACTCCAGCTGATAGCTCTCCAGCTTCTCATTGACGCTGGTATCGTCCAGAGGAAGGAACCGCCGCTTTTCCTTAAAATCCATCCCCTTGTTTTCCGCCAGGATCTGTCTGCGGTACTCTCCCGGAGACTTTCCAAAGGTTTTCCGAAAGCAGACATTAAAGGATTTTACATCTCCGAATCCATTGTCTCCCGCCACCTCCAGGATGGTTTTATCAGTGGAGCACAGCTCCAGCGTGGCTTCCCGGAGACGAACTCTCATCAGATAATCGTAGAAATTCAAACCGATATTGGTCTTAAACCAGGTGGAAAGGTAGGTGGCATTGTACCCGCACAGACGGCTCAGCTCCTTTAAGGTAATGCGCTGCCGGTAATTCTCCTCCACGAAATGGACAATACTCCCCCTCATTTCCTCCTGCCTGCGGGTTTTGGCCGCCTCAGACCGGTCGATCCTCCTAGGCGGAAACAGCTGGAACAGCAGAAGCAGCAGATGGCTCAGGCCCTGTTCAAACCGCAGCCGCTCCAGAGGGTTGGCCGTGTCCATGCGGGTGATGAGGACTGCCATGGCCCTGCGGATCTCCTTGGCCTCCTGGCTGTTTCTGTTATCTCCCCCGGTACAGCCAAAGAAACGATAGTCCTCGATGGGGCTGTAATATTCCCGCAGATACTCAGGATCCAGGTGGATCACCATGGCAATGCTGCCCTCCGACCTGGCAAGGGAGGCATGACCTACATTGGAGTCTATGAGGATCAGGTCATCCTCCTGGAGAAGGTAGCTGACGCCCCCGCAGTTCATCTCCACATTGCCTTTCAGGATCAGCATGATCTCCAGTTCCTCATGCCAGTTGTAGCGGTACGGACCGATCCAGTAAATATACTGGCGCATATGGAGGCTTCTGTCCTCCCGGTTTATCTCGTAGAAGTATTTTCGCACCTCTCATCCTCCCCATCCGGCACAGGCAGTCCCGCTACCGCGAACAGCTCCTGGGCAAAGCTGGCAAACAGGGCTCCGCTGAAGGGAGGCAGCTCCACTTTCAGGATCCCGTCCTTCACCGGATACTGAAGCTTTCCCACATTGTATCCCGTCTCCGTGGTCAGCATCAGCCGGGCTACGGGAATTTCATCCGTAATTCCCAGCTGCCAGACCGGAATCTCCAGACATTTCTCCTGCTCCCCATTATTGATCACGGTAACCGCATGGTACTTTTTATACATCCGCCCGTAGGCGATGACATCTTTTCCCCAGAGAAGAGGCTTTACACTGCCCTTGCGCAGAACGGAAAACCGCTTGTGAAGGCCGATCATGTAGCGATGGTATTCCAGCAGTTCCAAATCTTCTCTTCCCCATGGATAGGTCCTGCGGCTGTCCGGGTCTGTCCAGCCGCAGAGCCCGGCCTCATCTCCATAGTAGATGGTGGGGGCTCCCGGCCATGTCATCTGGATCATCACCGCCTCCCGCATGACGCTCATCTTTACATCCTGGGCGGCCATCTCCGCCCCGGCGGTGGCGATCCTCCCCACCTTGCGGTTGGTTCTGGTCAAAAAGCGGGAATGGTCGTGGTTGGAAAGCTCGTTCATGGCCGTCAGCAGGGAGCCGGTCTGCATCCGGCTCATGTGATAGGCCATGGCGTCAAAAAAGCTCTTTCCATCCCCGCAGATTCCGCTGTTGTGGCTGTCGCTGTGCTTCTCCATCCCGGTCAGGAACCAGGTCACCGGCTCCATAAAGGCGTCGTAATTCATCACCGAATCCCACTGGTCTCCCTGCAGCCAGCTGGAGGGGTCTCCATAGTGTTCCGCCAGAATCAGCACATCCGGATTGACCTCCTTCACCGCCTGGCGGAATTTCCGCCAGAACTGGTGATTGTACTCCCCGGAATTTCCCAGATCGGCAGCTACATCCAGCCTCCAGCCGTCCACACAGAAGGGCGGCGAAATCCATCGTCTGGCAATATTTAAAATGTATTCCACCAGCTTATCTGATTCCTCATAATTCAGCTTGGGGAGGGTATCATGCCCCCACCAGCCATCGTAGGACTTATTTCTGGGCCAGGCTTCCTCCCGCTGGTCCCGGAAATGGAAAAAGCTTCGGTAGGGACTTTTGGCCGACAGGAAGGCGCCGGGCTCATACCCTCCGGCCCTGGCGTAAATCTCCTCTCCGTCCAGCCATTTATTGAAGGAGCCGCAGTGATTGAACACACCGTCCAGGATCACCTTGATCCCCCTTCGGTGGGCCTCCTCCACAAACCGGGCGAACAGGCGGTCACTGGCCTCCAGATTTTCCCGGTCGGCAGTCCGTACCACATAGCGGCCCGCGTCACGGTTATCCTTGGCCTCCGGCTCCACCAGACTTCCTTCATCCCTGACCAGAACGCCAAAATGGGGGTCGATGTGCTCATAATCCTGGCAGTCGTACTTGTGATTGGAGGGGGACACAAAGATGGGATTGAAGTAGATCCCCTCGATCCCCAGACTCTGAAGGTAGTCCAGCTTATCCCAGACACCCTGCAGGTCTCCACCGTAAAACCGGCCCACATCCATCGGCGACGGAACCTGATTCCAGTCCTTTACCTGACAGACCGGGCGGCCGATGTACACATATTCGTTGTCCACCACATCATTGGAAGGGTCTCCATTGCAGAAACGGTCCACAAAAATCTGATACATCACCGCACCTTTGGCCCAGTCCGGCGTGTGAAATCCCGGTGTAATAACAAAGTCAAACTCACGGTTCTCCTGGTCCGCTGCACCCAGGCGGTTATAATAGCAGACTTCCTCTCCCGCTTCAATCCGGAAATAGTAGCGGACCGGAGCGCTCCCTGTGGTCAGGCGGCTCTCATAGTAGTCAAACAGCTGGTCGCTCTCCCCCTTTTCCATGGGGATCTCCCGGCCGTCCGCGATCAAAAAAACCCCGGTTCCATTCCCCCGGCCCACTCGGAACCGGATCAAAACCTCTTCGTTTTCATCCGGCTCCGGCGGCATCCGGTAATCTCTGGTACCGGAGCAAAAAAGTGCTTCTCTGTTAATTTCTATATGCCTCTGGTCTTCTTCCACCATAATTTGCCTCGCATCTTTCCTTTTTAAATCCTGTTAATGGAAATTTTACGGACCGGAACCGTCTCTCTTCTTTCTCAGTTTTTCCGCCGTTCCGGCCTGTTACGTCTATTTTATATGAAATCCGACAAATATACAAGTTTAGGTTTTTTATAGTAAGTGAAAAGCCCGGCGGGGTAGCCGGGCTTTTCAGGAGAAGGTATTTCGTTTCTTATGGGGTGTAGCAAAAACTATATAATGTATTGGGGGGGTTACGTCTATTATAATAGCATAGGCATTGGAAAAAGTCTGCACAAACTTAAAATCCTTTTAAAATGGTTTCTATGCAGATTTTACAGCCCGTTTTTCCCATCCCCCTCCATCCTATCGGAAACTCCTACAAAGGCTGGCCTTCTTTTTCCTGATGCTCTTTTTCCTCCTCAAAGAGATGCTCAAATTCTTCCTGTCCGATCTTCTCTTTTTCCATCAGAAGCTGGGCGCAGGCGTGCAGTACATAATCATGCTCGCTGATGATCTGCTTGGCCTTTGCGTAGCATTCGTCTACGATCCGCTTTACCTCGCTGTCGATGGTGTCCGCCACCTCGTTGCCGTAGCTCTTGGTGTGGGCCAGATCCCGGCCAATGAACACCTCATCCTCGTCCCCGCCGTACTGGATCATGCCTACCTTGCTGGACATGCCATACTGGGTGACCATGGCACGGGCCGTCTTGGTGGCATCCTTGATGTCCTGAGAAGCCCCTGTGGTAATGTCATCAAAAATCAGTTCCTCGGCAATACGGCCGCCCAGGGCTACCATGATGCTCTGGAGCATGCGCCCACGCGTGTTGAACATCTCATCTTTTTCCGGCAGCGGCATGGTGTATCCTGCCGCCCCCATTCCCGTCGGGATAATGGAAATGGTGTGAACCGGTCCCACATCGGGAAGTACATGGAACAGGATGGCATGGCCGGCCTCATGGAAGGCGGTAATCCGCTTATCCTTCTCGGAAATCACCTTGCTGCGCTTCTCCGCGCCGATCCCCACCTTTACAAAGGCGTGGTCGATATCAGCCTGCTGGATAAAGCGCCGGCCAGCCCTGGCGGAAATGATGGCCGCCTCGTTCATCAGGTTCTCCAGATCTGCGCCGGTAAAGCCCACCGTGGTCTGAGCTACCCGCTTCAGATCCACATCCTCGCTCAGAGGCTTATCTTTGGAATGAACCTTCAGGATCTCTTCCCTGCCCTTTACATCCGGTCTGCCCACTGCCACCTTCCGGTCGAAACGGCCGGGACGCAGAATCGCAGGATCCAGGATATCCACCCGGTTGGTGGCTGCCATGACGATGATGCCCTCATTGACGCCAAAGCCGTCCATCTCAACCAGCAGCTGGTTGAGGGTCTGCTCTCTCTCATCGTGTCCGCCTCCCATGCCGGTCCCGCGGCGGCGGGCCACGGCATCGATCTCATCGATAAAGACGATACAGGGCGCATTCTTCTTGGCTTCTTCAAACAGGTCCCGGACTCTGGAGGCACCTACACCTACAAACATTTCCACAAAGTCGGAACCGGAAATGGAGAAAAAGGGAACGCCGGCCTCCCCGGCCACAGCCTTGGCCAGAAGGGTTTTTCCGGTTCCGGGAGGGCCTACCAGCAGAAGGCCCTTGGGGATCCTGGCTCCCACGCTGGTGTATTTCTGCGGATTCTTCAGAAAATCCACCACCTCCTCCAGTTCCTCCTTCTCTTCTTCCAGGCCGGCCACGCTGTTGAAATTCACCCGGTTGTCACGGCTCATTCTGGCGCGGCTTTTGCCGAAGTTCATCATTCTGGAATTGGCTCCGCCTCCTGCCGCATTGCGGTTCATGATCATGATCACGATCACCACCACCGCTGTGGTCATAAGAGTGGGGAGCAAGATCGTCAGCAGGGTATTTTCCTGAGGCACATCTGTCATATACCAGTCAATCTCTCTGCTGTTTAAAAGATCCTGTATTTCATTTACGTCTGACACATAGAGATGCTTTTGGGAACCGTCCGTCAGCTCCAGCACCACCTCTCCGGTAGGCGCCTGTGAATTCTGCCGGATGGTTACCTGATCGATCTGGTCTTTGTCCTGGGTCAGCATGGTCATAAACTCCTGATTGCTGATCCGGTCCGCAAAACCCTGCCTGGGCAGCATAGCTGCCATGGAGATCAGGATAATCATCAGAAGTACAAATCCAAACCCTCTAAATGTTGACCTCTGTCTCACTTAAGTTGCCTCCTTAAAACTGCTTTCATTCATCATGCACCGGTTGTCTCGTCCTGCTCCACTACGCCGATGTAGGGCAGATTCCGGTATTTCTGGTCGTAATCCAAACCATATCCAACCACAAACTCATCCGGGATGGTAAAGCAGACATAATCCACCTTCACCTGCTTCTTCACCCGGCGCTCCGGCTTGTCAAGAAGGGTACACAGGCGAATCTGGGCCGGCTTTCTCTGCTTTAATACATCGATCAGGTAGGCCAGGGTGCGTCCGGAGTCAATAATATCCTCTACGATCAGCACGTTCTTTCCTTCCAGGGATTCATCCAGGTCTTTCACCAGCTTAACGATCCCGCTGGACTCCGTTCCTCCGCCGTAGCTGGATACGGACATAAAGTCCATGGTTACCGGCACCGTCAGTCTTTTTGCCAGCTCACAGGTGAAGAATACGCCGCCTTTTAAAATACAAATCAGGTGGACCTCCTGACCTGCATAATCTTTGCTGATCTGCTCCGCGATCTCTCCAATGCGTCTGTCCACTTCTTCCTCTGTCAACAATACCCTTATCTTATCCGCCATCATTTTTCCTCCGTATCTTTTTTATCCTCTTCCTGCCGGACCGAAGCCTGAAGAACCCGGACAGTATCCGGCCCTACTTTATAGTATTCGCTGATCCTGTATCCGATCATCCATATCACATGGCTTCCATCTGCCAGAAGGGGGATCCCGTCCCTCAGCCGGGCGGGAATTTTTTCATCAATCATGTATCGCCTGAGCGCCTTTTTCTTTCCGCCGGGCAGGGTAATATAATCTCCCTCCTGCCGGAATCTCAAGGCTGGCGTACCCTTTATTCTATCACAGTCAAACCATTTCGTATACTGTTTTTTGGGAATTTCCGTCCCTTTTTTCCATGAAAAAGAGCAGAACTCCACCTCAGGGAGGACTGCCGGCGCGGCTTCCTGTTCCCGTCTTTTTCCAATCCAGACTCCTCCGTACTCCCTCCTGGCTTCATAACCGCCGGGAAGCAGGATCCTGCGTCCCGTCTGCCTGCCAAAAAGCTGCTGGATCTCCCGGACATGCAGCCCGGTCAGATTCCGCTGCTGTCCCATCACCTTTGCCAGGGCCAGGCGGACCGCATAGAGCTGCAGGATCTTATGGAGTTTTCCAAACTCTTCCTCCGGCAGGACCATCTCCCTCTCTCCTGAGGCGCTGCGTTCCAGCCACCGGGCGGCCTCCTGCTCCAGAAAATCATCGGCCAGAGCGGCGATCTGCCCCATCCGTGCAATGTTTTCCACCCCTTTCCCGTTCACCTCATTCCGGATCACGGGAATCAGATGGCTGCGGATCCGATTGCGGGTATAATGGTCAGATGCGTTAGTGGAATCCTGACAGTACGTCAGGCCTTTCCGTTTCAGCCATTTTAAGATCTCCTGCCGGCTCTCCTCCAGAAGAGGGCGGATCAGCCGTCCCCTTCTTTTTTCCATCCCGCCTATCCCCTTCAGACCGCTTCCCCTGCACAGATTGTGGAGGATGGTTTCCGCCTGGTCCTCCTGGTGGTGGGCCGCCGCAATCAGGACCTTTTCCCCCGGCTCCTGGTTTTCCCATTCCTCTGCGGCCTCCTGAAGACGGCGGTAGCGGAGAATACGCCCGGCCTCCTCCTCCGACATCTTCCCCTCTTCAGCGAACCCTCTCACATCCTCGTGAAAGATCCGGCAGGGAACCTTCATGGAGCGGCAAAGCTCCTCCACCCAGCTGGCATCCCGGTCCGCCTCCTCCCCTCTCAGGCCATGGTGGACATGAACCGCCCGAAGTTCGATCTCTCCTCCGGAAAACAGCTCCGCAAGCAACGCCAAAAGGCAGACTGAGTCTGCCCCTCCCGATACAGCGGCCACCACCCTTCCTCCCGGAACAGGCAGGCCGCACTCCTCCAGCTGTTTCCGAAACCGTCTTTCAAACTCCCCCGCTCCGGCATCTCCCATGGAATCATTCCTCCTTAACGTACGCGCCTTAACGTATACCCTCCGGGCACACCGTAATTCATGCCCTTCGGGCGGGGGCGCTCCGCGCCTTAAAGTATACCCTCAATTTTTCTGGGGCGCAAGCTTTAAAATTCTCACGTAATCCTTCAGAGCGGCAGGATACGGCTGCTGAGACCGTTCATCTTTTCGCTACGATGCCTCCCGTTTTAAAAGCGCTCCTACCAGTGCTGTCATATCATCCCTGGCGGCCGGTACGAAGGAGGAGGCGAAGGCGGTAATCTGGTCCGCCAACTCCTGGGGCGAGCACTCCGCCAGGCTTTCCAGATACTCCTTCAGGACCTCCTCCTTATGCTCTCCCGGAAGGGCGTCCAAGACCCCGTCGCTGACCAGGACAATCCGGTTTCCGTCCCACATCTTTTTGCTCAGGATCTCCGGCTGCACATCGCTCAGGATCCCCACCGGCGCCTCCCCGGACTCCAGGATCTCCACCCCGTCCTCCCCCATGAGGAAGGCGGGAGCAGCTCCCATTTTCATGGATTCCATCACCCCTGTGTGCAGGTCCACGCAGCACAGGTCCATAGTAGCCGGATGCTGTTCCCTTGCAGCCAGGAGCAGAACCGTATTCACCAGTTTCAGCGCCGCTCTGGGCGAAAACCCGGCCTCAATCAACTGCTGGGTCAGTTCTACCGTCTGGCTGCTCTCCCGGTCCGCCTGTTCCCCGCAGCCCATTCCGTCTGACAGGCTCAGCACCACCTGGCTTCCCCTGCTTTCAAAAAATGTATAGTTGTCTCCGCTTAACCGCTCCCCGCATTTCGGGATCCTGGAAACGCCGCAGAGCATGCGGTAACTGCCGTCCTCCAGGAAGCGCACCGTTGAATACTGCCTGGTGATCAGAGTCCGGCTGTCTTTGGCAGGACTCCAGGTTCCTTTTTTCAGGACCAGTTCCAGCAGGGATGAGGCATCGGTGGCAGTCACGCATCGTCCGTTGGTCGTGCAGACCGTCAAATATACCTCCCGCTGTCCGTTTTCGTATTCCAGCACCAGGAGGTTTCGGATGGACATGTGGCTTCTGCGGAACAATTTCCTTAGATCCCCCTCGTACTCCTCCGTCACATCTCTTGCCTGGTCCAGCTGGCGCGAAAACTCCTCCAGGATTCCGGCCAGCTCCCTAAACTGGACCATCACCGCATCCCGGCTTTCCAGAAAGCGGCTTTTCCAGGACAGGTTCATGGAGGCCCTGCCCAGATTCCGGTTCAGCTGGTTTAAATACCGCTCCTTGCGCCTGCAGCTGTCCTGAAACATCTGGGGCATGTCCCTTGTCTCAATCCTTCCCTTCTGCTCAAAGGTCCTCAGAAGGTAATACAGGTAATAGCCGTCTTCCCGGCTGCTCTCCGAGAGAAGACTGCATCTGGAGCAGTCCCCGCAGACCATTGCCGCCGAGGTTTCCATAGCCGCCAGGCCCTCCTGGGCCGTCAGCATCCTCCCGCCCAGCTCCTGGCTGTCGAATGCCCTGGCCAGACGCCCGAGAGAATCCGCCATATCCTCCAGGCGCCTGGCCGTAAAATAATTAACATCACAGATCTTCTGACCTGGGTTGCGTTTCATAAACATAAAAAATCCCTCCTCACCGCGTAAGTTCCAGTATACGCAGTGAAAAGGGAAATATCTGTCAGTTTCTGGATGCTTGTCCGAAAAATCTTTCTTCCGGATGCCTGTCCGTTCGACAAAAGGAGACTCCTAATCTTCATCCTCCGGTTTCAGCAGAATCTCATCGGGGTTCACCAGGCCCAGCCTCTCCTTGGCTACCTCCTCGGCATACTGCTTGGTCTTCACATAAACCTTGTACTCCTCCAGCTCTTCTGACCTCTCCTTCTCCTTGTCCAGCTCCGCCTGAAGCAGCTCCTCCTTAATCTGATACTCCCGGTCAGACTTGCGCAGCTCTCCTCCCTTGGCACTGATGGCAATGGCAAGGCAGACCACCACCAGGGTGATCCCGATAATCGCCATTCGGTTGGTCCATTTGTCCCGCTTGTATCGTACTGTTCTTCTGATTCCTGCCATCTTTGCTTCAACCGCCTTTTTTCTCTGAGGGTATATCCGGGGGCTGGTCCCGTCTTTTTCGTCTTTTTACTATTGTAAGCGTTTTGCCCAGCTTTTTCAAGACCTTAAACAGGAATCTGCTGACGATCCGGTCATAGAGTATCATTCCTCCCAGAACTCCTCCGATCACATAGGCTCTTAACTGCCCGCCGTTCTGCTCATAGAGCAGGGAAAACGTCACCACGGAGGCGCCGATCCAGTAACAGAAATCCTCCAGCCCCGTAACAAGAGGATGATGCGGAACCGCCAGCCGCAGAATGCGCAGAGTATCGTAGACCATCATCAGCCATGCCCCTGTGGACAGGCTCAGCAGGATCAGCCCGGCTTCATACCGAATCATTTCACTCATAAGGCGCCTCTACTGGAACAGCCGCTTCAGGAAGGACTCGCCGGACTTTCGCAATGCCTCGTTGGAGGAGTAGGTCAGGCTGTCTATGGTGCCGTCCACATCCACTTCCCCTTTTTCCAGGGTCAGGCGGCTGACGTGAAGCCCCTTGCCCTTGATGGTCAAAAGCCCCATGTCCGTATCCAGAACAATGGTATTCTCGTCAAAGGACACCACATCCGCGATTCCGGTAATGCTCCCTGAGGAGCGGTTCTGCAAAGTCAGGCGGTGGGGGCGGGCCCCGATTTTCTCTTCCATAGCAAAAAACCTCCTAATATATCTAACGTCTATGTTAAATATATTAGAAGGTTTCCCTCTTTAGACCATATAATCCTTTAAAGGTAGCGGTATAATTCTTTTGCGTCGTCCTTTTTCACAGTCTCCTGCACGTCCAGGACTTCCACCCGAACTGCCTTTGTACCAAACTGGATCTCGATCACATCCCCCGTCTTTACGTTCAGGGAAGCCTTGGCCGGCTTGTCGTTGACCAGAACACGCCCGGCGTCACAGGCCTCGTTGGCCACCGTGCGCCGCTTGATCAGCCGCGAAACCTTTAAAAACTTGTCTAATCTCATAAATTACTTATTTACCTCGTCCTTTAATGCCTTGCCGGCTTTGAACTTAGGAGTCTTGGAAGCCTCGATGGTCATGGTCTTTCCAGTCTTGGGGTTTCTTCCCTCTCTTGCTGCTCTCTCAGATACCTCAAAGGTTCCGAATCCAACCAGCTGTACCTTCTCGCCCTTCACCAGCTCCTCAGCTACTACATCGGTGAATGCCTTAACAGCCTTCTCCGCATCCTTTTTGGAAATTTCTGCCTTCTCAGCTACTGCTGCGATCAATTCTGTCTTGTTCATTATTTTTCCTCCTAAAAATGTCCGGTCAGAGTCCGGAGAATTAACCCTTGTCTGTTGAGTTGTACTTTATCATTTATAGCCGTTTCCATAGGATTTGTCAAGGTTTTTCGGCAATTTGGATGCAGTTTATACGCGGTGTTTTTCCGCCTTCTCCTGCTCCTTAATTTTCTGCCATAACTCCTTCCCCTCCTGGACCGATGAAAGCTTCACATCCCCGAACACCCAGGGGTGTCTGCGGATCATTTTCTCACAGATTCCGTCCACCACATCCGCGATGGTAAAGTCCCCGTTTTCCGCCGCAATCTGACTGTGGATCATCACCTGGAACAGCACATCCCCCAGCTCCTCGCAGAGGTTTTCCATGTCCTGGTTGTCGATGGCATCCAGAACCTCCTGGCACTCCTCCTTCAGAGGCTTTTTCAGGCTCTCGTGGGTCTGCTCCCGGTCCCAGGGGCAGCCGTCCGGAGCGCGCAGCTTCGCTGTCACTTCAATCAGTTCTTCAAAGGTATGCACCTTGTAACCCCTCCTTTTCATCAGCCCGGCGAGGGCTGCCTTCAGGCGCTGTTTTTCTTCTCCTTGGTCCTCTTGATCACTTTAAGCCTTGTAAACTCCTCCCGTTCCTTCTCCTCCAGGGCATTGGAAATGGTCTTGGAGAGAGCCTCGTAGGAAGGAATGGTGATATTCTTTAAGGCATTGGCCCGTTTCTGGGTCTTTTTGATATTGGAGGCCAGACGGTAGGCGGAGTTCTCCACCATGGAAAGGCGGATGGTCAGTTCCTTCACCTTTTCGAAATGACTTCTGGCCCGGTCTAAGGACTCGCTTGTATTGTAAAAGCCGTAGGTCAGCTCCAGGGGCGTCTCCTCGTGCTCCACCAGGGGGATCTCCGTCCCCATGATGCTCCTGGCCTTGATCCTTACGTTCTCGTCCACAGGTACGGAGTCGCCGATTTCCTGAACATAGCTGATCCCCAGCTCGATATTAGCCTCCTGGAGGGCCTGATAGGCGGCCCGGAAGGTGGCGTCAATCTCCGACTGGATGTCTTTGGCCTGGTCGATGAGGCCCATCAGCTCCCGGATCAGGATATTCCGCTTCTTGTCCATGAGCCCGTAGCCCTGTTTTGCCAGGGCCAGGGAATTTTTTGCCAGGATCAGGTTTCCCTTAGTAGGAAATGTATTGGGATTCATCGATTATTCCTCCCCTTCAAAGCCCTCGAATGGATGATAATACTGGTCCAGGACCTTGGAGTCGATCCGGTCAAGCTCATTTCTGGGAAGCATGCCCAGAAGCTTCCAGCCCAGATCCAGCGTCTCCAGGATGGTCCGGTTCTCATGTACGTCCTGGCCTACAAAATGGTGCTCAAAAGCAGTTCCGAATTTCAGGTACTGCTTGTCCAGCGGGGAAAGCTCGTCCTCACCGATAACAGATGCCAGAGCTCTGGCATCTCCCACCTTTGCGTAGCAGGAGAACAGCTGATTGGCCATGTCCTGATGGTCCCCTCTGGTGTACCCCTCGCCGATGCCGTCCTTCATCAGACGGGACAGGGAGGGCAGAACGCCGATAGGCGGATAGATGGACTGTCCGTTTAACTGACGGTCCAGTACAATCTGTCCCTCGGTAATATATCCGGTCAAATCCGGGATGGGATGGGTAATGTCATCACCGGGCATGGTCAGAATCGGGATCTGGGTCACAGAACCGGGACGTCCCTCCACAATTCCCGCTCTCTCGTAAATGGAAGCCAGGTCGCTGTACAGATAGCCCGGATAACCCTTTCTGGAAGGGATCTCTCCCTTGGAGGAGGAAACCTCACGAAGCGCCTCGGCATAGGAGGTCATATCCGTCAGGATGACCAGGATGTGCATCCCCTTCTCAAAAGCCAGGTACTCCGCCACAGTCAGAGCTACCTTGGGAATGATCAGACGCTCCACCACCGGGTCGTTGGCCAGGTTGATAAACATGGCCACATGGCTGGATACGCCGCTCTCCTCAAAGGTCCTGCGGAAGAAATCCGCCACATCGTACTTTACGCCCATGGCGCCGAATACGATAGCAAATTTTTCATCAGAATCATCTCCCAGGGAAGCCTGCTGCACGATCTGGGCTGCCAGCTGGTCGTGGGGAAGTCCGCTTCCGGAAAAAATCGGCAGCTTCTGTCCCCGGATCAGGGTGGTCAGTCCGTCGATGGCGGAGATTCCGGTGCGGATGTAGTTTCTGGGATATTCACGGGTTACGGGATTTAAGGGCTTGCCGTTGACATCCAGACGGATGTCGGAGACAATGTCCCCCAGGCCGTCAATAGGCTCTCCCAAACCGTTAAAGGTCCGGCCCAGCATATCCTCTGACACCGCGATCTCCATGGGATGGCCGGTCAGCCTGGTGTGCGTGTTGCGCAGAGCCATTCCTTCTGTGCCCTCGAAAACCTGGATGACTGCCTTGTCCCCGTAAATCTCGATGATTTTTCCCATCTTCTTTTCCGTCCCGCCTACGGTCATTTCCACGATTTCATCGTAGGCAGCTCCCTGAACTCCCTCCAGGGCCACCAAGGGACCATTGATTTCACTTAAACCTAAATATTCAATTGCCAATTCATGTCCCTCCTCTCATCAGGCGTTGCGCTCTACTACGCTGTCGTAGAAACGGTCAATACGGTTCTTAAAATCATCCAGAAGGTCCATCCGGTCATTGGGAACATCGTATTTGATGGCGATCACATCGTCAAAGATGCTATCCTCCTTCAGTACGGACATGGGCATTCCCATGGAGATTAAGGACCTGGACTTCTGGTACAGGTAAAGGATGATCTCCATCATCTTAAACTGCTTTTCCATAGGCACGCAGGTATCCTCCTTGTGGAAGGCGTTCTGCTGCAGAAATCCCACACGGATGACTCTGGCGATCTCCAGGGTCAGCTTCTGGTCGTCGGGCAGCACATCGGCTCCAATCAGCTTGACAATCTCCATCAGGCTGCTCTCCTGGGTCAGGATCGTCATCAGGCGGTTGCGGTAGTCCACGAACCGTTTGTCCACATGCTCTGTGTACCAGGGCGCCAAATCGCTCAGATACTCTGAGTAGCTGGTCAGCCAGTGGATGGCCGGGAAATGTCTGGCGTAGGACAGAGATTTGTCCAGTCCCCAGAAGCAGCGGACGAAACGCTTGGTATTCTGGGTTACCGGCTCGGAAAAGTCGCCGCCCTGGGGGGATACGGCGCCGATGATGGTAACGGAGCCTTCCGTGCCGTTTAAGTTCTGCATCATGCCGGCACGCTCATAGAAAGCCGACAGACGGGAAGCCAGATATGCCGGG
>DWYS01000055.1 GCA_019118585.1 Candidatus Enterocloster faecavium
TAATGTTATAATATCCATGAGTATTGGTACTCCTTTCGGTTTTGTTTTTTTGGTCGAAATCATTATACCTCAAGGAGCCAATACTCTTTTTATTTATTTTTTTATCAACTGACTATTTCTTTACTCCAACCTCAATTTTTAGGAGTGCCCCGCCTTTGCCCTTATACTTGATAAGGAAATACCCAACAGCAGGACTAAACCGATTCTTTGAGGTATTTTTTAGCAGCTTTAGCCTGTGCTTCTGTATATCGGCTTTTCTTTTCCTCTGGCATTGTAGCACCTTTCATGTGTGTTTTGGAATAATGGGGGCGGCTCCCTAATGTTCTAGGGTCTGGTAGCAGGATTCGGGATGGATTACATAAAAGCGCTGCTGTTGGTTGATATGACTGCCTTCCTGGTGCTCATGCTCAATCCCTTATGGTTGGGCTGTGGACGGGCCAGGAGAGGCGGCAAGATGTACGCCTGGGAACTGCTGGGGCTTCTGGTAGGCCGTGTGAGTGTCGGGGAAAAGCTGATTGTCAGGACTTCCAGAGGGCTTAGAACGGTCACGGTGGCAGAGGTAGAAGAATATGCCGGATAGGAGCCGGAACCGCTTAGGAAGGCAATACGGGGACAGAGTGAGGGGCGTTTTCAGTATCAAGGTAAACGGTATCTTGTACACGGCGATACAGTCACGGAGCCCCAAAAGGCCATGAATGAACTACGGTACAAGCAAAACCGGGTAAAGGCCGGGACATACTACAGGCAGAAATAGACCGGATTGTGAAGCGCATTCAGGCAGAGGGACATGACTTCCCACGGATGACACCCCACATCTTCCGATACACATTCGCCACACGGGCCATAGAGGCAGGAATGCCGCCCCAGGTATTAAAAACCATCCTGGGACACAGCTCCCTTGCTATGACGATGGATTTATACCGTCATGTACTGCCGGACACGAAAGCAGCAGAAATGGAGAAGATAGCAGGAGCGTTTTAAGAGGGGCGGCGGCCTCTCTTTTTGCGCTCTGATACCTGATAAATGGCAAGGTGGTACTTTTCTGGTACTTACTTGACAATTGACCCTCCTCATGCTATTCTATGCCATGTTGCAAAGCCCACAAAAACCAAGGTCTGCAGGGCTTTCCGGCGGTCACCGCCGTAAAATGTGCCGAGTGTTCGGGACCTTCCACTCGTAAAACAAAACTAAAGGAGAAAACTGAATATGAGAGAAGACAAAAAAATTCATCAGCTGGTCCAGGGAGCTATGATCGCGGCTATTTATACGGCCTTGACAGTGAGCCTTGCGCCTATCAGCTTCGGAGTGATCCAATTCCGGGTATCGGAGGCGCTGTGTGTGCTCCCGTTTTTCACTCCGGCAGCAGTGCCTGGCCTGTTCATCGGCTGTCTGCTGTCCAATTTCATGGGGATGCTTATGGGAACGGCAGTGATCCTGGATGTGGTTTTCGGCAGTTTGGCGACATTGATTGGAGCGCTGGGCTCCTGGTATCTCAGAAAGCATAAATGGATGGTGTGCCTGCCCCCCATTATCTCCAACATGGTAATTATCCCATGGGTGCTGCGCTATGCTTATGGAGCAGAAGAAATGATCCTGTTTTCTATGGTAACGGTGGGAATCGGGGAAATTCTGGCGGTGGGAGTGCTTGGCAACTGCCTGCTGATGATTTTAGAACGGTACGGACAGAAAATTTTCCGGAACTGCACTGCATAAAATTCTGCGTAAAGCGGGTAAAAGGTCAATATCCTTTTGCCCGCTTTCTCTGTATCGGCCAGTGTCTGACGAAGGCAGAAGGGCATTGCCTGAGATTTTAATGACAGCAGATCCCCAGCAGGGAAAAAGATTTTTCTATGGCTTTTCAGGCCTTTTCTGATATAATAAAGTTAGCTGCCGGGCAAAACGGCAGAAAAGGAAGGAAATGCTTATGTATCAGATTGATTTTAATAAAGGCGCTCATGTACATTTCATTGGGATCGGAGGCATCAGTATGAGCGGACTTGCGGAAATCCTGCTAAAAGAGGGATTTCAGATTTCCGGTTCGGATGCACACCCTTCCCAGCTGACCAGCCATCTGGAACAGCTGGGAGCCAGGATTTACTGCGGCCAGTCAGCCTCCAATATCGAGCAGGAGCCGGGGATCGATGTGGCGGTTTACACCGCAGCGATCCATGAGGACAATCCGGAGCTGGCGGCAGTGCAAAAGAGGGGGATTCCCACGTTGACCAGAGCCCAGCTCCTGGGAGAGATCATGCGCAACTATGGGCAGGCGGTCGCAGTGGCGGGCACCCATGGGAAGACGACGACCACTTCCATGATTACGGATATGCTGCTGGCGGCAGGACTGAATCCCACCATTTCCGTAGGAGGAATTTTAAAGGACATCGGCGGCAATATCCGAGTGGGAGGTTCGGAACTGTTTGTGACCGAGGCATGCGAGTATACCAACAGTTTTCTGTCTTTTTACCCCACCGCAGAGGTGATCTTGAATATTGAGGAGGACCATCTGGATTTCTTCAAGGATATCCAGGAGATTCGTCATTCCTTCGGAGAGTTTGTAAAACGTCTTCCGGACGGAGGGCTGTTGGTGATTAACAGCGGAATTGACCGCCTGGAAGAGATTGTCGGGGAGAAAAACTGCCGGGTGGTAACCTTTGGAAAGGGGGAGGACAGCGATTATACGGCAAAGAATATTGCTTATGACGAATTCGCACGCCCCTCTTATGACCTGCTGATCCGGGGAGAGGATGCGGGGAGGGTGACCCTGGGCGTAACGGGAGAGCACAATGTATACAATTCCCTGGCGGCTCTGGCGGCAGTGCTGGAGCTTGGTGTAAACCTGGATGCAGCGATTGCCGGACTGAAGGTTTTCGGCGGGACAGACCGCCGTTTTGAGAAAAAGGGAGTGATCGGGGGAGTAACGATCATCGACGATTACGCCCATCATCCACAGGAGATCCACGCTACCCTTGAGGCGGCCAGACATTATCCCCATCGGAAACTCTGGTGCGTGTTCCAGCCCCACACCTACACCAGGACCAAAGCCTTTATGGACCAGTTTGCCCAGGAACTGGCGCGGGCGGACGAGGTCATTGTAGCGGATATTTATGCAGCCAGGGAGACAGACAATCTGGGGATCAGCTCTGCCAATCTGGTGGAAAAAATCCGCGCGATGGGCACAAAGGCCCACTATATCCCCTCCTTTGACGAGATTGAGACATTTATTTTGCAAAATTGTATGCAGGGTGATGTGTTGATAACTATGGGGGCCGGAGACATTGTAAAAGTGGGAGAAAAGCTGCTGGGAATGTGAGTTATCCACATTATCCACAAAGTTGTCAACATTTTATGTAAAGAAACGCTGTGGATTTTTAAATTAACATAAAAAAATGTCGCACGATTTTGAAAATCCTGTATTTATGTGGAGAATCCGGTAGTTTGTTCCACCGGGCAGATGAAGAAAGGGAAAATTGTCCACATTATCCACATTTTCCACAAAGGGCGCGGCGGAGAAAATGGACTATTTCATTTTGGGGAAGATTGTGCTATGATACCGGGGCATGACGGACCGCCCTGAAAGGAGGGCGGGATGAGAGGCTTTGGTTTTATAATGCAGAGAGGTATGAGAGACAATGGCAGTTCGGATGAAGGACCGGTGGGAGGTTCAGGCTACGCTGGTGGCCAATGAATTTATTGACGAGTACATGGCCCAGGCCAACGGCGAGTATGTGAAGGTATATCTTTATCTTCTGCGCCATCAGGGGGAGGAGATTACGGTGGAAGCCATTGCCTCCGCTTTGGACCACACGGAGTCAGATGTGAAGCGTGCTCTGACATATTGGCAGAAAAAGGGAATTTTGGAGAATCCGGAGCTGGCCTATGAGAGCCCGGCGGAAAATGGGCCGGAATACGGCCGGACCGGCAAAGGGACCTATGACCAGGCAGAGGCAGCTGAAAAAGAGACTTCAGAAAGCCAGACGCCGGTTTATTCTGCCGGACAGGTGCAGCGCTTATCGGGGGATGAGGAGTTTTCCCAGCTCCTCTACATCGCCCAGAAGTATTTAAACAAGGTGTTTACCCCCAGAGACTGCCAGGTTTTTGCCTATCTTTACGATACGCTGAAGCTGAGTACGGAACTTTTGGAATATCTGGTGGAATACTGTGCTCAGAATGGCCACTTCAGCCTTCGCTATCTGGAAAAGGTGGCCCTAAACTGGCACAGCCGGGGGATCCGGACGCCGGATGAGGCCAGGGATTTTGCGGAAAGCTTTAACAGTGACATGTTCAGCGTGATGAAAGCCTTTGGTCTGGGAGACCGGAGGCCGGCGGCGAAAGAACAGCAGCTGATGGAACGGTGGTTCAGGGAATATGGATTTTCCCGGGAGTTGGTGCTGATGGCCTGCGACCGTACCATCAGTGCCATTCACACTCCCAGCTTTCAGTATGCGGACCGGATCCTGTCCGACTGGAGGGAAGCGGGCGTGCGGACCAGAAGAGATGTGGAGCTTCAGGACGAGAAGCGCCGTCAGGAGAAAAAGCAGAAGAGCGCATCTGTTCAGGAAAATGGCTCTGCAAGAGAGGCCGGACGAAGAAGAGCGCCCAACCAGTTTCACAATTTTAAACAGAGAGATACAGATTACGATGCTCTGGTGCTGCAGCGGCTGAAAGAGCGGGTTCAGGAAGAGTGAGGAGGCAGATATGGCGTTAAGCAATTCCCAGTATGACGCAATTATGCGGGAATATGGCAGGCAGCAGATGGAAAACCGCCACCGACAGGAAAAACGGCGGGAGGAGGTCTGCAAAAAGGTTCCGGCAGTCCTGGAGCTGGAGGCCGAGATTGCCTCCCATTCGGTGGCCTGCGCCAAAGGGCTTCTGGCGGGCAATGAGAAGGAGGTAGAACGGCTCAGGGAAGAGCTGGCGGACCTGCGGGAGCAGAAGAGCGTGCTGATTCGCTCTGCCGGATTTCCGGAGGATTATATGGAGCTTCAGTACCGCTGTCCGGACTGTCATGATACAGGATACGTGAATGGAAAAAAGTGCCATTGCTTCCTTCAGGCCCAGATGAAGCTTTTGTATGCCCAGTCCAATCTGGAAGAGGTTCTGGACCAGGAGAATTTTTCCGTGCTGACCTTTGATTACTATGATGACCAGCAGGTGATCCCGCAAATCGGCATGACCAATGCCCGCTACATGAAGCAGGTAGTGGGATGGTGCCGCAGCTTTGTGGAAAATTTCTCTCAGAGAACGGAAAATCTTCTGTTTACAGGCAGTACCGGTGTGGGAAAGACCTTTCTGACCAACTGTATTGCAAAGGAGCTGATGAACCGGTATTTTTCAGTTATCTACCTGTCAGCCCCGGATCTGTTCGATGTGTTTTCCAGGATCCAGTTCAGTTATCAGCAGGAGGAGGATATGCGGGATATGTACCGCTATATCCTGGACTGCGATCTGCTGATTATCGATGATCTGGGGACGGAGCTGAACAACAGCTTTACTTCCTCAAGGCTGTTTTACTGCCTCAACGAGCGCATGAACATGAAGCGCTCCACGATTATTTCCACCAACTTGTCGGTGGCTATGCTGAGAGACAGCTATACGGACCGGGTAACTTCCCGGATTATGAGCGGTTATACCGTTATCCCGCTGTACGGCGGAGATATTCGGCTTTTGAAGAGACAAAAGGGAAGAGCTTCTTGACGAAAGACCCTTGGGGATGCTATAGTTTTACCACAAACAGGAGGAAAAGGAACATGTTATACGAAGATAAGATCATTGAAACCATACCAGTGGGCCCCCTGGGCCTGATTCCCTTAAAGAGCATGTCTCAGCTGGGAGAGAAGGTAGACCGCTATCTGGTAGACTGGCGCCATGAGCGTGAGAGCGAGCACAAGACCACTATTGCGTTTGCCGGTTATCAGAGGGACAGCTATATCATCAGCGCCAAGACGCCGCGTTTTGGTTCCGGAGAAGCAAAGGGCGTGCTTGAAGAGTCTGTCCGCGGTGATGATCTGTATATCATGGTGGATGTGTGCAACCACAGTCTGACCTACTCTCTCTGCGGCATGATCAACCACATGTCTCCCGATGACCATTTCCAGGATTTGAAGCGTGTAATTGCGGCTGCAGCCGGCAAGGCCCGCCGGATCAATGTGATCATGCCCTTCCTGTATGAGGGGCGCCAGCACAAGCGCTCCGGCAGAGAGTCCCTGGACTGCGCCCTGGCTCTCCAGGAGCTGGTGAATATGGGAGTGGAGAATATCATTACCTTTGACGCCCACGACCCCAGAGTTCAGAATGCCATCCCCCTGAAGGGATTTGAGACGGTCCAGCCCATCTATCAGTTCTTAAAGTATCTGCTGAAAGAGGAGCCGGACCTTCAGATCGACAGCGACCATATGATGGTGATCAGCCCTGACGAAGGCGGTACGGGACGGGCTGTGTATTTTGCCAACATGCTGGGACTGGATATGGGTATGTTCTACAAGCGCAGGGATTACACCCGTATTGTCAACGGCAGAAATCCCATTGTGGCCCACGAGTTTTTGGGCTCCAGCGTGGAGGGGAAGGATGTGCTGATCATCGATGACATGATTTCCTCCGGCGAGAGCGTGCTGGATGTGGCGAAAGAGTTAAAGCGAAGAAAGGCCAGAAAGGTATTTATCTGTGCCACCTTCGGCCTGTTCACCAACGGGCTGGCCAAGTTCGATGAGTACTATGAGGACAGCCTCATTGACCGGATCCTGACCACCAACCTGGTATATCAGAGCCAGGAGCTTCTGGCCAGACCCTACTATATTAACGTGGACATGAGCAAATACATTGCGCTGATTATTGATAATCTGAATCACGATGCTTCTCTCAGCGAGCTTCTGACGCCCACCAAGAGGATCAATCGTCTTTTGGACAGCTACCGTTCAAAATAAGAGGAATGCAGCATTCATGAGTGAAAAACAATTCCGCAGCAAGATCTACTGGGTGACGTTCTGCTTCAGTATTTTTGTGGTTTGGGTCCACTCCTCCAACTGGGAATTATTCTTAGGGCAGCCTGGCATGGAAGAGAAGGCGCAGGCAGTCCGTGGAGTGGAATATTTTTTCGGTGAAAGGCTGGGACAGATGGCGGTGCCGGGATTTTTCCTGGTGTCCGCCTATCTGTTTTATCGGAATTTTGCCATGGACCGGCTGATCTCCAAGTGGAGAAGCCGGATCTTCAGCATCGCGGTTCCCTATGTACTCTGGAATCTGCTCTACTACGGAGGATATGTTCTGGGAAGCAGGATTCCGGGCTTGGGAACCATCCTGAACCGGGGACCGGTGCCGGTGGACTTAAAAACCGTGGTTTCTGCAGCTTTTTTTTACCTGTACAATCCGGTATTCTGGTATCTATTTCAACTGATCCTCTTGATCTTGCTGGCTCCGGTCCTCTATTTCCTTTTAAGAAAAAATGGAGGGGCTGTTCTTTTTCTGCTTTTTTTGGCATTTTCCATTTTTAAAGGATGGAGACTGGGGGCGCTGAATACGGACGCCCTGTTCTATTATTCCCTGGGGGCCTGGGCGGCCCTTCACCGCGAAAAACAGGGGGCTTTTGCGGAGCGGGGATTGGGGAGAGAATGGATGGCGCCAGGAGTTTTTCTGGCCGCCTGGACCCTGGCTGTGTGGCAGCTTAGCAGGCCGGGAGGCATTCTGTACAACAATCCGTTTGCCACTGTGACCTTCCGCCTGGCCATGGCAGCGGGCACCTGGGCTGTGGTCAGTTTTCTTCCCCTGGGGGAAGCGAAGGAGTTTATGAAGCACAATTTTTTTCTGTATGCCATACATTTTGCAGGGGTGCGCTTGATCAATAAGGCGGGAGCCCTGATCTTTCCCGGCTCCGCTGCCGCTGCGCTGGCATTTTTTCTGCTGATGCCCTTTGTCATGACAAGCGTCAGCAGGGCGGCAGGCTACATGCTGCAGAAGACGGTGCCGGGAATTTACCGGATTTTATCAGGCGGGCGGTGAGACGGGAAAGCTGCAGCAGCACGGACAGCAGATTTTTCCCGGATTTTGCCCGCTTTTTCCTTGCGCCGGGGGCGGCAATGTGATATATATTGTAGTAAGCGGAAGCCGTTTTCTGCAGAAGTTCTGGATCTGCGCCGGTTTCCTTGTTCCTGGCCGGTTTGGCCCTGATTTCCCTGATGAAGATGGAGAAAGTGGGAGGTGCATCGTATGAGCGGATGATGATTTTTGTGTTGACAACGGCCTGGAAATATACTATGATGGTTACAGAAAAGAACATTTGTTCGTATTGGAGGACGCTATGGCGAAGGAAGAGAAAGTGATGAATGTAAACCGCGGCATGGACCGGGAGGAGAAGCTGAAGGCTCTGGACGCCGCTATTACCCATATCGAGAAGGCTTATGGAAAGGGCTCCGTGATGAAGCTGGGAGATTCCGGGGCGAATATGAACATCGAGACGGTTCCCACGGGTTCGATCAGCCTGGATATTGCCCTGGGGCTGGGAGGCGTGCCTAAGGGGCGGATCATTGAGATTTACGGACCGGAATCATCCGGTAAGACCACGGTAGCGCTGCATATGGTGGCCGAGGTCCAGAAGCGGGGAGGGATCGCAGGATTTATCGATGCGGAGCATGCCCTGGACCCGGTCTATGCCAAGAATATCGGCGTGGATATTGACAACCTCTACATTTCCCAGCCGGACAACGGCGAGCAGGCCCTGGAGATTACGGAGACCATGGTCCGCTCCGGTGCGGTGGACATCGTGATCGTGGACTCAGTTGCGGCTCTGGTTCCCAAGGCGGAGATAGACGGTGAGATGGGCGATTCCCATGTGGGACTTCAGGCCCGACTGATGTCACAGGCGCTGCGGAAGCTGACCGCAGTGATCAGCAAGTCCAACTGCGTGGTGATCTTCATTAACCAGCTGCGTGAGAAGGTGGGCGTTATGTTCGGAAATCCGGAGACGACCACAGGAGGCCGTGCGCTGAAATTCTACGCTTCCGTGCGGCTGGATGTGCGCCGGATCGAGACTCTCAAGCAGGGCGGCGATGTAGTTGGAAACCGTGTTCGCGTGAAGGTAGTGAAGAACAAGATCGCACCTCCCTTCCGGGAAGCGGAGTTTGACATCATGTTCGGAAAGGGCATTTCCAGGGAGGGCGATATCCTGGATCTGGCTGTTAAGGAGAACATTGTAGAGAAGAGCGGTGCATGGTTCGCCTATAACGGGGCGAAGATCGGACAGGGCCGCGAGAATGCCAAGCTGTATTTGGCATCCAACCCCGAGATTTGCAGTGAGATTGAGGAAAAAGTCCGGGAAAAGTATGGCCTGCCTGTGGAACACCAGGCGGAAGGAGCTGCTTTGAAGGCTCAGACTGCTGAGGCAGAGCCGGAAGAACAGACGGAAGAGATATAAGGACGGATATCCGGCCCCGGAGGCGGTGTGAAGCCTTCCGG
Source organism: Candidatus Enterocloster faecavium (assembly GCA_019118585.1). Lineage (GTDB taxonomy): Bacteria > Bacillota > Clostridia > Lachnospirales > Lachnospiraceae > Enterocloster > Enterocloster faecavium. The sequence goes on from DWYS01000055.1 coordinate 9,445, forward strand.
GCCGGTTTTTTGGAAAGGAGAGCAGGGACGTGAAGGTGACATCCATTGTCCCCGTAGATCAGCGCAAGAGCAAAGTCTTTCTGGATGAGGACTTTGCCTTTGTTTTATACGGAGGAGAGCTGCGCCGCTATGGGATCCAGGAAGGGGGACAGGTTTCGGAGGAGCTGTACCGGAAGATTGAGGAGGAAGTTTTAAATAAGAGGGCCAGGGAGCGCAGTCTTTATCTGCTGCAGAATTCTGACAAGACGGAGAGCCAGATTCGGAAGAAGCTTCTGGAGGAGGGATTCCCTCTGGCGGTAACAGAGAGAACCCTGGAGTTTTTAAAGCATTACCGGTATGTGGATGACCGGAGTCTGGCAAAACGGTATGTGGAGGACAAAAGCCGGGTAAAAAGCAAAAAACAGATGGCCTGGGAGCTTTGCCAAAAGGGAATGGACGGGGAACTGGTCCGGGAAGCACTGAAGGAGGGAGCGCCGGAGAAGGAGGCCATCAGCCGGCTGATCCGGCAGAAAACAGGAGGGAAAATGCCTGGGACTCAGCAGGAGCGCCGGCGCCTGTACGGCTATTTGGGACGGAAGGGATTTTCCTATGAGGAGGTCCGCTCTGTCCTTGGGGAGCTGGAGGAAGAAACCTGGGAGTAAAATTCGGCAATTTTTGTACATTTTGTCTGTAACATACGGAAAATAAGGGATTACGCTTGACATAATACCTGACTTTCAGAGTTAAATGGTAAAAAATGGTGTTAAGCCACAGATTAAAACCTGTGACTTAACATCTTTTTTATTTGTGATTCCGAGAGAAAATAAGAGGTGAGAGGAAGCCCTGTCTTCTGCGCA
>DWYS01000056.1 GCA_019118585.1 Candidatus Enterocloster faecavium
TAATGTTATAATATCCATGAGTATTGGTACTCCTTTCGGTTTTGTTTTTTTGGTCGAAATCATTATACCTCAAGGAGCCAATACTCTTTTTATTTATTTTTTTATCAACTGACTATTTCTTTACTCCAACCACAAAAAAAAGAGACTCGCCTCCGGCGAGTCCCCGTTTTTTCTCCCTCCCCTGCTGCTTCACGCAAGAAGCATCCGGTCGTTCTGAAATTCCGCTTTCTTTTTTTCCGAATACAGCTCCAGCAAGTCCTCCACTTTCATTCCCCTGCGTTCCGTTTCATCGATATCCAGGAGAATATTTCCCCCGTCCAGCATAAGGGTCCTGGAGCCGGTCTCAAGTGCCTGCTTCATATTGTGGGTGATCATCATGGTGGTGATCTGAGCCCTGTTTACGATCTCCTTTGTAATCTCCATCACCTTCTCAGCCGCCGCCGGGTCCAGGGCAGCCGTGTGCTCATCCAGAAGAAGGAGCTTCGGGGAAACCAGGGTGCTCATCAGCAGGGTCACCACCTGCCTCTGCCCTCCGGAAAGAAGCCCCACTCTGGTCCCCATCCGATTCTCCAGATCCATTCCAAAGGCGCTGAGCGCCTGGCGGAAATATTCCCGGTCCTTTCTGCCCATGGCCAGGGAGAAGCTTCTTTTTTTCTGCTTGGAGTAGGCCAGGGCCAGATTTTCCTCTATGGTCAGGCTGGGAGCCGTCCCTTTCATGGGGTCCTGAAAAATCCTTCCGATCTTCAAAGCCCGCCGATGCTCCGGCTGAAAGGTAATATCCTCCCCGTCCAGCCAGATCGAGCCCTCATCCAAGAGGAAATTTCCGCAGACCGCATTAAATAAGGTAGATTTTCCCGCGCCGTTGGACCCCAAAAGGGTGACGAACTCCCCCGCTTTCAGCTCCAGGTCAAGCCCCCGCAGCACCTGGTGCTCATTTGCAGTCCCTCTGCCAAAGGTCTTAAAAGCCCCTGAAATTTTAAGCATTGCTTCCATGGTTCATCCCCCTTTTCCGGATTTTCGCTTTCTCTCTCCAGGCTTTCATAGCCGGTATGGACAGGGCAAGTGCCACGATCACCGCGGAGACCAGCTTCAGCATATAGGCCGGGAACCAGTCCGCCTTGGTCGCCAGAGCGATGATATAGCGGTAAACCACGGAGCCGAACACGGCGGAGCCAAAGCCCAGCCCCAGGGACCGTCTCCCAAAAAACGCTTCCCCGATGACCACCGATGCCAGGCCTACCACCAGAATGCCCACACCGGAATTGATATCTGCAAAGCTCTGATACTGGGCGATCAGGCCGCCGCAGAGAGCAATGAGGCCGTTTCCCATAGCCAGGGCGATGATCTTCATCCGGTCCACATTGATGGAGGATGCCTTTACCATCTCCACATTGTCCCCGGTTGCCCGGATGGAGAGACCCAGCCTGGTTTTAAAAAACAGGGTCAGAAGGAAGATCAGAACTGCCGCAAAAACGGCTGCCGTCAAAAGCCTGGCCCCCTCTTTGCCCAAAGAGGGAAACGCCTGCGCGGCCATGGTAAAAATCGTATTTTTCCCAATCAGTGAGAGGTTGGGCGTCCCGCCCAGCACTGCCGTATTGACCGAATAGAGACCGCTCATGGTCAAAATCCCCGTCAGCACCGGGTGGATCCCCAGCTTCGTCTGCAGAAGCCCCGTCACGCAGCCGGCGGCCCCTCCTGCCAGTGCTGCCAGGACGATTCCCAAAACCGGGTGTCCTGCCGCCGCCAGCACCGCCCCTGCGGCCACTCCCAGGGTAAAACTGCCCTCAGCCGTCAAGTCGGGAATATTTAAAATGCGGAAGCTGAGGTAAATCCCCATTACCATTATGGAATAGAGAAGTCCAAGCTGCAAAGAACCGATCAGAAGAATCATTGTGCATCCTCCACCAAAACAATCCCATCGCCCTCTTCCACAGAAAGCCCCAGAGCCTCCATGGTAGTCCGGTTCACCACGGTAGAGCTGGCCGGTACCACAACGGCCGGTATCTCTGCAATGGGCGTACCCTCCAGATACTGGATGGCCATATCCGCCGACTGGGCCCCAATCTGGGTATCACTGATGGCGATGGTGGCAAAAGCGCCGGAGTCCACCATGGTGGCGGAGCTGCCGTACACCGGGATTTTCGCGGACCGGGCCACCTCTGTTACCAGGGACATAGCAGACTGGATCACGCTGTCGTTGGGGATAAAGATGGCATCCACCTCATCGGCCAGAGACTGAGCCGCCTGCTGAACCTCGGAGGAGTTGGTCACCACTGCTTCCTTATAAGAAATGGAGTTGGCATCGCAGTAGGCCTTGGCATCCTCCACCGTGTTGACGGAATTGACCTCGCTGGTGCAGTAGAGGAATCCGTAGGTCTGTGCATCCGGCGTCAGCTTCTCTCCCAGCTCAAAAATATCTTCCACCGGGATGGCATTGGATGTTCCGGTGGCATTTTTGTCCGGCTTCTCCATATCCGTAATCACGCCCGCCTGCACCGGGGCCGATACGGCGATAAAAATGACCGGGGTATCGCTCTCCAGATTCACCATAGCCTGGGTAGCAGGAGTGGCAATGGTCGCCACCAGATCATAGCTTCCGTCAGCCATGCCCTGGGCGATGGTCTGAAGGTTTGAGGTATCTCCCTGAGCGCATTTATAATCAATGGCCAGCTGCTCCTCATCGTAGCCCTTGTCCCAAAGCTCCTGGATGAATCCCTCCCGCATATCGTTGAAAGCTCCGTTCTCGATCAGCTGGATGATCCCCACCTTCAGCTGGGAGCCGCTCTCCTTTTCTTCCGTTTCTGCGCCGTCCTGGCTGCCGCTGTCCTGGGCGCTGTCCGCCTGGGCATTCTCCTGAGCGCCGGAGCCCTGGCTTCCTGAACATCCGGCAGATACTGCCACCACTGCCGCCATCACTGCCGCTGCCATCATCATTTTCAAATTCCGCTTCATCATCATTGAATCCTCCCTTTTTTCGTGTTATGTTCTCCTGCTGTTTCGTTCATTCTGTCCCCCTGCGTTCCAGCTCCTCAAATGCCTGCTCAAGCATCTCTTTCGTCACCGGATAGGGGTTGTGGTCAATATCCTTCATGGTCAGTGTCTTTTCAATAATCTTTGGCAGTTCCTCCCTTGAAATTCCCATATCCTTTAAACTGGCGGGAAGTCCGGTCTCCCGGTTGAACCGCAGGAGGCTTTCAAACATTTCCTTCTGTCCGTCCGCCAGCAGCAAGATCAAGGTGCCGTAGCCCACTACCTCGCCGTGGAGATGGTCCTTCTCAATCTGCGGGAAGGAAGTCAGGGCGTAGTAGATGGCGTGAGCCAGGCCGGTGTTGTAATCAATGATCCGGTCCTGAGTCACCAGGATGGAGGTCAGGGCCGTGGTAACGATAATAGCCAGCACCGTCTGCTCCAATGCCGGTGACACCTTCTGCTGCTCATTGTCCCTCAAGGCCTGGGCCCCGTACTCCAGAAGGGGCGTCAGGCACATGGAACTGATGGTTACGCCCAGCCCCACGTAATGGCTCAGCCGCTCTCCCCTGGAGGAAACAGTGGCCTCAAAATACTTGGCATAGGTATCTCCGATTCCTGCCCACATATAAATCTTCGGGGCCCGGGAAATGATCCCCAGATGGATAAAGGTATGCGCCGGCGGTTTCTGAAAGAACCATGGCCTCAGAAAGCTTCCGTCCTCGTTGTACATGATGGAAACGCTGGTGCAGGGGGAACAGTTGGAGGCAATGGTCGGGAAGGCAAACACCGTTTTTCCCGTCTTTTCTCCAAGGGCTTTCACGGTATCCGTGGCCTTTCCGCCGCCCACTGCGAAGAGGAGCTCCGCCTCCTGCACCTTCTCATTGTTCTCCAGGGCCTCCACATTTTGAAAACTGCACTCTCCTCCAAACCAGACAAAATCCAGGATCCGGATCCCGCCCTTGGCGGCAGCCGCCGTCAGTTCCTCCCTGGCGGCCTCCATAGCCCTTGTTCCGCCGATGACCACCGCTCTCGTGCCATAAGGCCGGCAGATGGCGCCCATCTGCTCATAGGCATCGGTTCCAATGGTGTAGCTTGGAAGAAAAATACTGTAGTGCTTCATAGACAACCAGACCTCCTTTTTGGGAAACGCCTGACCAGCAGGCGCTAAGTGCTCGTAACAATGCTCCGCACTAAGCTCGAAAAGACCTCGCTAAGTGCTCTGCATGTATCGCACGTAAGCGCCCAAAGGACGGGCGCTAAGTGCTCGTAACAAAAAAAGTCCCGGACAGAAATCTCTTCTGTCCGGGACGAATATTTGTCAGATCAAAAATATCCGCGGTACCACCCGCTTTGGCATCACTGGCCCTCTCAATCCATATACCATCATATATGCCGCCTTTTTACGATCGCGGTTTTCGTCGCTCCATACTTTTGATTCCGGAGCGCCCTCCAAAGTCCATTCATCTGAACCTTCCGTACCGCACTCTCACCACCGGCGGCTCTCTGTGACTTCCGTGAGGCCTGATCTTCAAATAAAATCAGACCATTCAGACTACTTACCCTTTGTCATCGGTTTGTCTGTTCAATTGTTGGAGTTATTCTAGCACGTGGAGGCGGAGCTTGTCAACTGTTTTTTTGTGAAATTTTCACTCTGAGATCTTGCCGATAATTTCCCGGCAGATTTCCTCCCTTCCCTTCCCGTCGGTCCACACGGTCACATCCGCCGCATCCTCGTAGATCTTCTGCCGCTTTTCCATCAGGCCGGCGATAAATTCCACCGTCATGTGTCCGTTTAAAATGGGCCGCTCGTCGCTGTCCTTCACCCGCTCATAGATGGTCTCCGGCCGGGCTGCCAGCAGCACCACCGTGCCGCTCTGTCTCATCAGCTCCACATTTTCCTGGCGCAGGACCGCTCCTCCTCCGCAGGATACGATGCAGGGCCCTTTCTTCTCCAGATCCGAAAGGAGCTTTGTTTCCAGATCGCGGAAATAGGGTTCCCCAAATCGTGAAAAAATCTCCGAAATCTCCATTCCCTGCTGCCGGACGATCATCTGGTCCATCTCAATCCGCTCCAGTCCCAGATCCTTGCCCAGCCCTGCGGCAATGGTGCTTTTTCCGGCTCCCATGAAGCCGATCAGAAAAATATTTCCCCTTTTTTTCATCTTGCTTCCTCTTTTCAGCACAAACTTTTATCAGGAAAAGAATTCCCGCTTTACCTGTTCCACCGGCATCTCCATTCCTGTAAACAGGCGGAAGGCCTCCGCCCCCTGCCACAAAAGCATGCCCTTGCCGCCGACGCAGGTACATCCCGCCTCCCTCGCCTCACGCAGAAGTCTGGTTTCCAGGGGATTGTATACCACATCCGCCACCACCAGACCTGGCCGGAATACCTTCGGATTCTTTACCACACTCCCGCTCTCCGCCGGAGCCATGCCGATGCTGGTGGCGTTGATGAAAATGTCGCAGTCTCCAATCTCCCGCTCCATCCGTTCTTCGTCCTCCAGGTCGAAAACGGACGTCTCACAGTCCGGCACCGCATCCCGGATCTTCTCCACCGTCTCCAGAGCTCGCTGGAAGGAAACGCCCTGTCTGCGGTTGCAGATGTGAAGGGATCTTACCCCGTCTAAGGCGCACTGGACCTGAATGGCCGTTCCCGCTCCTCCGCAGCCTGCTACCACCAGGCGTTTTCCCCGGATATCCACCCCGTGGTCCCGGAGGTTTTCCACAAATCCGGCCCCGTCGGTATTAAATCCCACCAGGGTTCCGTTCTCATTGACAATGGTGTTCACCGCCCCGGTAATCTTGGCCGCCGGGGACAGCTCATCCATGCACCGGGCCGCCTCGGTCTTGCAGGGCATCGTCACATTTCCGCCCTTCATGTGGAACAGCTTCATGGCCTGAAGAGCATCCTTCATCTGCTCCGCCTTCATGTCAATGGCCACATAGGCATAATCCAGGCCCAAAAGCTGAAAGCTGTAATTGTACATAGCCGGAGATCCGGAATGGCCTACCGGAGAACCAAACAGCGCCATCAAACCAGTATGTCCTGTAATTCTTCTCTCCATTTTCACCGCTCCTATCTGTTTATCCTTGATCCGTCCCGGTTTTGTCAGAGCCTCCTGCCGCTTTCGCCATCTGGGTCCGCTTCCGGAAAATAATCCCGGCGGATATGAGCACCAGCACAGCGGACAAGAGCTGGGAAACCGCGATTCCTGTCCCAGGAATCTTTAACTGGTCTGTCCGCAGTCCTTCAATCCAGACACGGCCCAGGCCATATCCCAGAAAATACAGCCACATCATCTCCCCGGTAAACTTTTTCCGTTTCCGGTACCAGAGGAGGAACAAAAGAACACACAGGTTCCACACCGATTCATAGAGAAATGTAGGGTGGACCTGAATGTAGTCGATTCCGCCGTCCACAATCCGCTTATCCCACAGTTCCTGGGAAATCATGGACGGGTTCACAATGCTTGCCTTGATCCGCATGGCCAGCAGATTGTCCGTGTAGCCGCCGAAGGCCTCGCAGTTGAAGAAATTTCCCCAGCGTCCGATCATCTGGCCCGTAATCAGTCCCAGAACACCGGTGTCTGCCATGCTCAGAAAGGACTGCTTCTTTACCCGTGTATACACAGTCAGCGTCAGAACCGCCCCGATGACTCCGCCATAGATGGCCAGGCCGCCGGCTCTCAGATTGAAAATCTGGATGGGGTTGTCCTTGTACAGCTGCCAGTCGAAAATCACATAGTACAGCCTCGCTCCGATAATGGAAAAAATGATGGCATAGAGGGCAAAGTCCAGGTAAAGGTCCGGGTCCTGACCTCTGCGCCTGGCGTCCCTCATGGCCACCCACATGCCCGCCAGCATTCCCAGTCCGATGATGATGCCGTAAAAAGCCACCCGGAAGCCGAAAATACGGATGCTGTTTCTCATATGTTCAATGGTGATGCCCAAATGGACAAAACTCAAATCTGCTCCGTTCATCTTTGTCTCACTCCTTTGCTCCTACCCATTTTACTTGCTGCAGGAGGAAAATGCAACCATATTCCTCACAGAAACCTGCGATTTGTCGATTAAACTCTTGAGGGCTTCGAGCCCCTGTGTTATAATCGGATTGCTGCACTGGAGGGCGCGGCTGCGTCCGGACAGTCTCCAAATACCTCAGAACGCGAGAAAAATAAAGGAGATGTAATAGATCATGAAATTAGGAATCGTAATATATTGACCGATTTTCATAATTTCATGTATCTCTATAAAAGTCCGCAAACCCGCATGATTGCTGCATTTCTTGAAATCGCAACTTCATAAAGAAGCACATAAAACCATATAGTTTCATGCCATTTGGGTGTAAAAATGGGTGTAAAACAGTAGATACAAATCAGAGTCCAACGCACAAATTCAGTTTATATACGCGTTAAGGCTAAGATTATTTATTATTTTAAAATTGAATATCAAGCCATAAAGGCGGCGTTTCTCACTTCCAAACCCGGAAGAACAGGAACGCCGCTTTTTTTATGCCCTCATGTTACGCAATAGGGACAGAAAAAGCCTTGATTTATGCGGCTTCCAGAGCGCGAAAACAGGGAAGCAAAGGAAAGATACCTTTCCCCCTCAAATCCGCGTTCTATTGCGTAACAAATCCACAGCAAAGGAGCTGATAAGCTATGGCAGTTTTCAGAGTGGAACGCAACACGGGATATACCGTAATGAGCAACCACCACTTACGCAACAGGGAGCTGACCTTGAAAGCAAAGGGCTTGTTGTCGCAAATGCTCTCACTTCCCGAAGATTGGGACTATACCCTTGCGGGGCTGTCCCATATCAACCGGGAGAAAATCGA
>DWYS01000057.1 GCA_019118585.1 Candidatus Enterocloster faecavium
TCATCCGGATGATCCGCCAGGGGGAACACCCGCTGAGCATTGACCAGCTTCTGGTGATGACCTTCACCAACGCGGCGGCGGCCCAGATGCGGGAGCGAATCGGGGCAGCCATTGACCGGAAACTGGCCGAAGAGCCGGAGAATGAGCATCTGTGGCTTCAGGCGGCCCTGGTCCCCCAGGCCCAGATTACCACCATCGACAGCTTCTGCCTGAACCTGATCCGGAACCACTATCACGGATTGGACATCGACCCCGGTTTCCGGATTGGGGACGAGGGAGAGCTGTCCCTTCTGCGGGCGGATGTGATGGAGGAGATGCTGGAGGAACAGTACCAGAAGGGGGAGCAGTCCTTTCTGGATTTTGTGGAGCAGTTCGGCAGGGGAAAGTCCGACGGGCGGATCGAGGAGCTGACCCTCCAGGCCTGGAACTTTTCCCAGAGCCATCCCTGGCCCATGGAGTGGGTGGCGGAGTGCAGAGCAGAGTTTTTGCAGGAGGATCTGGAGCAGATGGAGAGCGCTCCCTGGTTCCGTTTCCTTTTCTACGACCTGCATCTTCAGATGGAAGAGCTGACACAGCAGATGGAGGAGGCCCTGGAGGTCTGCCGGGAGGAAAACGGCCCCCTGGCCTACGAGCCCATGATCCAAAATGACTGCCGGAATCTTCGCCAGGTGCGGGAGGCGGCTGCGTCGGGGGATTACGGCCAGGTTTACGAGAGTCTTTCTTCCATCACCTTTGACCGGCTGGCGGCCATCCGCAGCAAGGAGGTGGACCCGGAGAAGAAGGCATTTGTATCCGCCTGCCGGGACCGGGCCAAGAAGGCGGCGGCCAAATGCAGGGACCTTTACGCCGCCCAGCCTCCGGAGGAGATGATCCGGACGGTAAAGGAAAGCGGACTGGGGCTTCTGGCCCTTCTGGACCTGGTGGAGGAATTTGACCGCTGGTACACCCAGAAAAAAAGGGACCGGAATGTGGTGGACTTCAATGACCTGGAGCACATGGCCCTGGAGATCCTGTGGGAGGAGGAGCAGGATCGCCCCGGTTCCTCCGACGGCTCTGAGGGTGACGGCGGTCTTACCCGCCACTTCGCCCGCCGTCCCTCCGCCGTGGCAGAGGAGCTTTCCCGCCAGTACGAGGAGATCCTGGTGGACGAGTACCAGGACAGCAACAGCGTCCAGGAGATGCTGATTAAGGCTGTTTCACGGGAGCGGCACGGCTATCCCAATGTGTTTATGGTGGGGGATGTGAAGCAGAGCATCTACCGGTTCCGCCTTGCAAGGCCGGAGCTGTTCCTGGAGAAATACGAAACCTACGGCAGCAGCAGCCCCTACCGGAAAATCGAGCTCCATCAAAATTTCCGCAGTAGGGATACGGTCCTTGACAGCGTCAACCAGGTATTTTTCAAGATCATGACCAAATCCCTGGGAGGGATCCGCTATACCCAGGAGGCCGCCCTCCATCCCGGAGCCGTATTTGCGCCCCAGGAGGGAGCGGGAACCCCCACGGAACTTCTCATGGCGGACACAGGAAACGATGCGCTGAAGACATTGGACGAGGAGGCCATGGATTACACGGCCAAGGAGCTGGAAGCCAGGATGATCGCCGGCCGGATTCGGGAGCTGACGGACGAAAAACAGGGGCTGATGGTCTGGGACAAGGAGGAAAATGCTTACCGCAGGGCCCGTTTTTCCGATATTGTGATCCTGCTGAGAAGCCTGAGCGGCTGGTCGGAAATCTTTGTAAACGTCCTGATGAACGAGGGAATCCCCGCCTACGCCCAGACCAAGACCGGGTATTTCAACACGGTGGAAGTGGAGACCATTTTGAGCCTGCTGTCGGTGATTGATAATCCCATCCAGGACATTCCCCTGGCGGCAGTGATGAAGTCCCCCATAACGGGTATGACCGATGAGGAGATGGCCTGGCTGGCGGCAGCGGGGAAGAAACAGACGGCAAATTCCGGGGACAGAGGAATTTACGGGGCATGGAGAAGGTGGCTCCGGGGAGAAGGCCGGGACCTGGTACCTGCTCACATCCGCCCGTCCATGGACGAGAAGCTTGCAAAACTCTGGGAACTTCTTTCAGGACTTCGCCGGGAGGCGGAATACCTGCCGGTCCACCAGCTGATGGAGCAGGTCTACGACCGCAGCGGCTACTACAACTATGTATCCGCCATGTCCGGAGGGGAGACCAGGAGGGCCAACCTGGATATGCTGGTGGAGAAGGCAGCGGCTTACGAGGCTACCAGCTACAAGGGGCTGTTTCATTTTATCCGGTACATTGAGAAGCTGAAGCGGTACAATACGGACTTCGGGGAGGCCAGCTCGGTGGACGAGCAGGCGGATACGGTGCGGATTATGAGCATCCACAAGAGCAAGGGTCTGGAGTTCCCGATCGTCTTTCTGGCGGGAATGGGGAAACGCTTCAACAAGCAGGACGCCTACGCCCCCATTCTCATGGACCCGGATCTGGGCCTGGGGGCGGACTGGATGGATCTGAACCGCCGCCTGCGGATGCCTACTCTGAAAAAGCAGGCCATCCGCCGGAGGATGGAACTGGAGGCCATGGGAGAGGAGCTTCGCGTTCTGTATGTGGCCATGACCAGGGCGGAGGAGAAGCTGATCCTCACTGCCGCCGACCGCTCACTGGCATCCAAACTGGAAAAATGGGAGAATATTCCTTTCAATCAGGGGCAGGTGCCATACACCATTCTCTCCGCTGCCGGCTCCTTCCTGGACTGGATTTTGATGAGCCTTCCCTGCGCAGGGATAGAGGCCAGGGAAATTCCCATTTCCAGTCTGGTGAGCCAGGAGGTCCGCCGTCAGGCGGTGCGACGCAGCGCCAGGGAGGATTTGCTGACTCTGGATCTGGAGCGGACCTACAGCCAGGAGACAAAAGAGGCCCTGGAGCGGGAGCTGGGCTACATCTACCCCTATGGGGGAGATACGAAGCTGTACGCCATGCTGTCTGTGTCGGAGCTGAAAAAGCAGGGGCAGATTGGCCAGGAGGAGGAAGAGATCGGGAGAGCCCGGTGGAGTGTGCAGGGGGAGGAAAGTATCCGGGAGAAGGAAGGCCAGGCGAAGGACGAGTCTAAGGCAGAGGAGGAAAGTCCGGCAGTCCGCCCTGCTTTTGTTCCCGGAGGAGCGGTCCGGGGAACTGCCTATCACCGGGCGCTGGAGCTGCTTCCCTTTGAGCGGGCCGCAGGGGCTTCCGGCCCCGGAGGGGTGAAGGAGATTCTGGACGAGATGACGGCCGACGGCCTTCTCTCCCAGGAGGAGCGGAAACTGGTGTACCCGGCCAATCTGTGGCGGCTGGCCAAAAGCCCCCTTGGAGAGCGGCTGGCTCGGGCAGAGGAAGAGGGAAGGCTTCACCGGGAACAGCAGTTCATGATTGGGATTCCCGCCAGCCGTCTGGGAAGAGGAAACTCGGAGGAGCTGGTATTAATCCAGGGCGTCATCGACGCCTATGTGGAAGAGGAGGACGGCCTGGTGCTCATCGATTACAAGACGGACCGGATTCCGGAGGGGGAGGATGCGGGGGAATTTCTCCTGAAGCGCTACCGATTCCAGGTGGACTGCTACCGGATGGCCCTGGAGCAGGTGACGGGGAAGAAGGTGAAGGAGGCGCTGATTTATTCGGTGGAGAGGCAGGAGGAGATTTTGTGTTGAGCAATCCGGAATAATAGGGGCTGCTGTATTTACTGCCTCTTTGATACACAAAGTATATTTTGCGAAAAATAATAGGCACAATTAAAGACATAATAAAATGTTGCCAGACATTCTTGGTAGTACGACAAAAAGGCATGATAGAAAACACTTAATATTTTCTATCATGCCTTTTTGTTCTAACAAGCTCAAATCTGGTTTAATGCACGCACCGCCCCAGTAAAAATCTCAAACGATTTTTGTTCTACACACAAAATTATATGAATTCCAAACGATTTTGTCAACTACTTAATCCAAACTTTCGTCAAACAATTATACCACTAATATAAAAAATTAGTATGTCCAGGACTCTGATTCTTCTTGCACAAATACTGTATTATACTACAGATAAATAAATATGTTTCCCTTATGTAAGGATTTTTTTCAAAATAAGACTTATTTTTTCTTATTCTACCATTATCATCACAGAATAGGTGGCGGATTTTTTCCATTTTTTCATTTCTGGCTTTCTTGGTTGCCGATATCTTCATTACATCATTATATACAAAAAGCAATGTAACAAAATCATGGATAATTGGGTTTTTCATCATTGCATCCCTATTATCCAATTCTTTGAATTCAGGTATTTTTCCAAGTATATTAGCCAGCTTTTTCGTTTTTTTGAATTTTTTTAAACTATTAGGCTTTTTCAAAGCACTTAGGATACAATTATTATGTGCCGCCGCATTTCTGATAAACTTTATGGATTTTAAATAGTCGGAATAATTAAACGAAGGGTATGATTGATAATACAACTCATACAACTCTATGAAATTTCCAAAAGAGAGCAATTCGACAATATTCCACACAGCCAAATCTTTTGGTTCACTATTTTCATCCAGATGTTTTTCAGCCAAATCAGAACAAAATGAATATTTACCAGCCTTATTTTGAATATCATCCCTTGCATTTGGATGATACTGAAGAAATAGTTTGACTATATTATATCCATCTTCTTGCGAATTGATACTTAAATCATTAATTAAGCGTACTTTTAAATAATGTTCTACATCTAAAGACAAATCGAGTATAATTTTTCTGATATACATATCAAGCTTAGATAGTTCTACAAGATAAGCGAAGTCCAAATTATAATAGGTTCCCGTTCGCGGATTTCTATTATAATTTCGCGCATAGGATTTTAATTTGAAATAATAATTATTATACTGTAAGAATTTTTTAGCTTCTTCCTGTGAACATAATCCGAATCGTATTTCCTTCTTTAACATATCTTGAATTTGTTCTTCTACGGTCAATTTATATCTAATATCTTGTTCTTTCATTTGTAGTCTCCGCTTTATCTAAATTTGTTATTCCTACCCTTTAAGACATTATATGACAGCTATCGACACAATACAAGGATTAGTTATATAGTTGAATTTTACGCCAAATCCCATTATAATAGCCATCGTAATAACTCATTAGGATTTGAAACGGTAAGGAGCACCATACATGATCAAATTAGAACGCACCAGCGTCATGAACCTGGAGAATGCCATGCGGGGGGCCAGAAACCCCTTAAACAGCTGGGCCAGAAGCGACAGCTATTACGATGAAAACCATAACTATATCTTAGGTCCCAATGACCTGGACCTGGCAAAGCGGCTGCGCAGGGCGGGCAGTGACCACCGCAAGTTCCTGCGCCAGGTCTTTGTGTCCGTGGATATTACGGCGCCCATCTACTGGTGGAAAGAGTACGACACCTACAAAGTGGCCACGACGGCTAACTCTACCAGCACCATGCACAAAATCCACAGCAAGCCCTTTGAGCTGGAGGATTTCAGCTGCGACCATATGACGCCGGATACCCTGGAATTTATGAAAACCGTCATTGAACGGCTGGAGCAGATCCGCCTTCGGTTTGCGGCGGAGAAACAGAAGGAGGACTGGTACGACTTGATCCAGCTTCTTCCCTCCAGCTACAACCAGATGCGCACCTGCAGCCTGAACTACGAAACGCTGATCAATATTTACCATGCCAGAAAGAACCACAAGCTTCAGGAGTGGCATACCTTCTGCGGCTGGATTGAAACCCTGCCCTACGGGAAGGAGCTGATCGTGTGTCAGGAGGATTAAATCTGATCGTAGCGGTGGACCAGGCCTGGTCCATCGGAAAGGACGGCCGCCTGCTGGTGCGAATCCCTGCGGACCAGCAGCTTTTTATGCAGGAAACCATTGGAAAAACGGTGATCATGGGCCGAAAGACCCTGGAGAGCCTGCCGGGAGGACTGCCCCTGGCAAAGCGGGAAAACATCGTGCTTTCCAGAGATGAGAATTTCCAGGTAAAGGGAGCCAAGACCGTTCACAGCGTGGAGGAGGCCCTGGAACAGGTGAAGGACAAAAATCCGGAGGATGTCTTTGTCATCGGGAGAGAGAGCATTTACCGGCAGTTTCTCCCCTACTGCCGGACGGCCCATGTGACCTGGATCGATTACCGCTACGACGCGGATACCCGGTTCCCCAATCTGGAGGAGGAGCCGGGCTGGCGGCTGGCAGAGGAGAGCGACGAGCAGACTTACTTTGACCTTTGCTATTATTTCAGAAGATATGAGAGGATTTCCTGAAAAACAGTCTTGTATCTGGGAATGGGAAATGATAAAATAATCACAGTGCGCAAGAAAAACTTGAGGAGGATCATCATGTACAAGATCGTAAAGGCAGAATGTCTGGCAGACAAGATCTATTTGATGGACGTGGAAGCGCCCAGAATTGCGAAGCTTTGCCAGCCGGGCGAATTCCTGATCGTGAAAATGGATCAGGTTGGGGAAAGAATCCCCTTAACCATCTGCGATTATGACCGCGAGAAGGGTCTGGTAACCATCGTATTCCAGATCGTAGGCGCGTCCACCGCAAAGATGGCGGAACTGAAAGCAGGAGATTATTTCCAGGATGTGGTAGGTCCTTTGGGACAGCCCTCCGAGTTTGTAAAAGAGGATATTGAGGAAGTGAAGAAGCGCCGCTACCTGTTTGTAGCAGGAGGCGTTGGTTCTGCTCCTGTCTATCCCCAGGTAAAATGGATGAGAGAGCACGGCATCGATGTAGATGTGATCGAAGGCTCCAAGACCAAGAGCCTGCTGATCCTGGAGGATGAGCTGCGGGCTGTAGCCGGCAACCTCTATGTGACCACCGATGACGGTTCTTACGGCCGCAGCGGCATGGTAACCAAGGTGATTCAGGATTTGGTGGAGCAAGAGGGCAAGCACTATGATGTCTGTGTTGCCATTGGCCCCATGATCATGATGAAATTCGTCTGCAAGCTGACCAAGGAGCTGGGAATCCCCACCATTGTCAGCTTAAACCCCATCATGGTGGACGGCACCGGTATGTGCGGCGCCTGCCGTGTCAGCGTAGGCGGAGAGGTGAAGTTTGCCTGTGTGGACGGACCGGAGTTTGACGGACATCTGGTAGATTTCGACCAGGCCATGAAGCGCCAGCAGATGTACAAGACGGAAGAGGGCCGGGCTATGCTCCGTTTCCAGGAGGGCAAGACCCACCACGGGGGCTGCGGACAGTGCGGAGGTGACAAATAATGGATATGATGAAGAAAGTACCGATCAGAGAGCAGGACCCCAAGGTCCGTGCTACCAATTTTGAAGAGGTTTGCCTCGGATACAGCCAGGAGGAAGCTCAGGCAGAGGCGGAGCGCTGCTTAAACTGCAAGAACGCCCGCTGCGTTCAGGGCTGTCCCGTATCCATTGATATTCCCAAGTTCATCCACGAGGTGAAGGAGGGCAAATTTGAGGAAGCTTCCAAGACCATTGCCAAGTCCAGCGCCCTTCCGGCAGTCTGCGGAAGAGTATGCCCCCAGGAGAGCCAGTGCGAAGGCAAGTGCATTCGGGGGATCAAGGGCGAGGCGGTTTCCATCGGAAAGCTGGAGCGCTTTGTAGCGGACTGGTCCAGAGAGCACGGCATTGTGCCGGAGAAGCCGGAGAAGACCAACGGACATAAGGTAGCGGTGATCGGTTCCGGCCCCGCAGGACTGACCTGCGCAGGAGATCTGGCCAAGATGGGATATGAGGTCACCATTTTTGAGGCCCTTCATGAACCCGGCGGCGTGCTGATTTACGGCATCCCTGAGTTCCGTCTGCCCAAGACCAGAGTGGTAGGACCGGAGATCGAGAATGTAAAGAAGCTGGGCGTAAAGATTGAGACAAACGTTATCATCGGCAAGTCTGTAACCATCGACCAGCTGATGGAGGATGAGGGCTTTGAGGCCGTATTCATCGGTTCCGGAGCGGGATTGCCTAAGTTCATGGGAATCCCCGGAGAGAATGCCAACGGCGTGTTCTCCGCTAACGAGTATCTGACCAGAAGCAACCTGATGAAGGCCTTCCGTGATGATTACGATACTCCCATCTTCACCGGCAAGAAGGTAGCGGTTGTAGGCGGCGGAAATGTGGCCATGGATGCGGCCAGAACCGCTCTGCGCCTGGGTGCCGAGGTACATATCGTATACCGCAGAAGCGAGGCGGAGCTCCCGGCCCGTGTGGAGGAGGTTCACCACGCCAAGGAAGAGGGAGTCATTTTCAACCTGCTGACCAACCCGGTGGAGATTCTCACCGATGAGAATGACTGGGTAAAGGGCATGGTCGTGCGCAAGATGGAGCTGGGCGAGCCGGATGCTTCCGGACGGCGCAGACCGGTGGAGATTCCGGGTTCCGATTACACCATGGATGTGGATACAGTGATCATGTCCCTGGGAACTTCACCCAATCCGCTGATTTCTTCCACTACAGAAGGACTGGAGACCAACCGCTGGAAATGCATTATTGCGGATGAGAATAACGGCAAGACCACCAAAGAGGGTGTCTATGCCGGCGGCGACGCAGTGACAGGAGCGGCTACGGTAATTCTGGCCATGGAGGCAGGAAGAGCCGGAGCCAGAGGAATTGACGAATATTTGTCCGGGAAGTAAGAGCTGAGAGCAGAGCTTCCCGCCAAAGAACGTTGCGGACCGGTTTTTTACCGGCTGCAGCATTAAAATTAAGAACCTCCGGTAAAGTGATGAATACTGCCGGGGGTTCTTTCTGACAGGGGAGCACACCAATGAAACAGAGAAATATTGACCTTCTTCACGGAAATATATTAACTGCGCTGACGGAGCTGGCAGTTCCCATTATGGCAACCGCACTGGTCCAGACGGCCTACAATCTGACGGATATGGCGTGGATTGGAGTCGTGGGAAGCGAGGCGGTAGCGGCGGTGGGAGCAGCGGGAATGTATACCTGGCTGTCTACCGGCGTTGTGATGCTGGCCAGAATGGGCGGGCAGGTGCTGGTGGCCCAGGCTATGGGAAGGGGAAAACAGGAGCGGGCAGTGGCCTTTGGCCGGGGCGCTCTTCAGATGACCTTCCTTCTGGCTATTCTCTACGGGCTTGGGACAGTCCTGCTTGCAAAGCCTCTCATTGAATTTTTCCATCTGAATTCCGCATGGACGGTGGAAAATGCCGCGATCTATCTTCAGATTGCCTGCGGCCTGATCATTTTCCCGTTTTTCGGACAGACCATCACCGGTCTGTACACAGCGGTAGGCAACAGTAAGACCCCGTTTCTGGCCAACTGCGCAGGATTGGTGCTGAACCTGATTTTTGACCCGGTGCTGATTTTGGGAGTAGGGCCGATCCCGGCTCTGGGAGTGGCAGGAGCGGCCATCGCAACGGTCAGCGCTCAGGCGGTCGTGGTCCTGGCCCTGGTGCTGGGGGCGGTTCGGGGAAAAGACCCCATCCTGACCCGGCAGCTGAAGATGTGGAAGCCGGTTCCCATGAGAATCCTTATCCGGATTGGCCGCATTGGAATTCCGGCGGCTGTCCAGGAACTGGTGTACTGCGGGATCTCCATGGTTCTGACCCGATTTGTGACGGCCTGGGGCGATGGGGCGGTAGCGGTGCAGCGGGTAGGCGGACAGATCGAGTCCCTGTCCTGGATGACGGCCCAGGGCTTCGGCACTGCCATCAATGCGTTTACCGGCCAGAACTACGGAGCAGGCAATTTTGAGCGGGTGAAAAAGGGCTACTATCAGGCGACCCTGATTATGCTGATCTGGGGGATGTTTACAACGGCGCTCCTGTTCTTTGGGGCGGAGCCCATCTTTGCTGTGTTCATCCACGAGCCCGATGTGATTGCCCAGGGGGCAAGCTATATGCGGATTATCAGTGTCTGCGAAATGTTTATGTGTGTGGAGCTGATGACCGTGGGAGCTATGTCCGGCCTGGGGAAAACCATGGAGGCGTCCGTGATCACCATACTGCTCACCGCCATGCGGATCCCCCTTGCCATGATCCTGGGAAATACAGCTCTGGGGCTGGACGGCGTCTGGTGGGCTCTGTCCGTTTCCAGTATTATGAAAGGGATTTTGTTTTTTGGGTATTATACGAGAATCCTTCGCCGATATACCCGCCAGCGTCCCATGGAACCATAGAAATTTGAAGCGGGAAGGGAGATGATGGCAGTGGATACAGAACGTTTTCCGGATAAAGAGCGGTATGACCTGATGGCTCAGATGGCAGATCTGTATTATAATCAGGGGAAGACTCAGGCTGAGATTGCCAGACAGTTTGGGACGAACCGTTTTCGGGTGGCAAAGCTGATTCAGGACGCCAGAGCCGAGCAAATTGTGGAAATTCGGATTCATCATGCAAATAAGCGAAGCTCCCTTCTGGAGGAGGAATTAAAGAAAGCGTTCCATTTCAGGGATGCAGTGGTTGTGAATACCCGCTATTCTTCCTATATTGACGGCCTGACCCAGATTGGGGAGGAAGGAGCGGCTTATCTGGCAAGGCTTCTTACCCCGGGGAAGGTGTTGGGGCTGACCTGGGGAAAAACCCTCCAGAGTGTGATTGGGCGTTTGCCGGACTTGAGTTACAATCCGGTGACGGTAGTGCAGCTGACCGGATCGTATGCCCTGAGGAATCCTTCCACGGATACCAGGGAGTTGGTGAGAACGGCTGCGGCAGGCTGCGGCGGGGACTATTTTTATCTGGACGTACCTCTCTATGTGAAGGAGGCGGCTTTGATTGAGATGCTGAAAAAGGAACCAGGAATCAGCCGGACTTTGGAGCAGATGAAAAAACTGGACGTAGTGGCCAGTGGGATCGGAGGAGAGTCCAGTCTTCCGCTGAGAAATCCGGAGGTAAAACCGTATTTGACAGAGCGGGACAAAGAAATGACGCCGCGATGTATTGGAAGTCTTTATGGACGGGTTCTGAATGAGGAGGGACAGGAAGCGGATTTAGATTTAAACCGAAAGATCGTGTCCGGTGCGTTGGAGGACATTATAGCGGCTCCTGTCCGAATCATAGTAGCCTGCGGACGTCATAAAGTAAAGGTGCTGAAAAAAGCAGCAGAACAGGGGTGGTACAATGTTCTGGTAACAGATGCAGATACGGCGGTCCATCTAATGGAGTTAATTGAAAATGAGCGATCAGCACAATGAGGCAGCGTTGGCAGGGATGAATTCCTGCCGGCGCTGTTATTTTTTTAAAACAGGTGATCGGTTTAAAAAATAACAAATGTGATATTGAATAACATTTGATGATGTGATACACTGACATTACATGGAACTTTTATAAAATTTTTCTATTTTCAGGAAGGCCAAAATTGGAAGAAAGAGGAGGAAGAATCATGAGAAAATTCAAAACCGTTTACATGAGAGGCGGCACCAGCAAGGGCTGTATGTTTTTAAGAGACGACCTGCCGGAGAACCAGGCGGAATGGGACGAGATCTTTCTGCAGGTGATGGGCTGCCCGGACCCCAAACAGATTGACGGCATGGGAGGCACCGTTTCTTCCAATAACAAGATCGTTATTGTGTGGAAGAGCGAAGAGAAAGGAATCGATGTGGAGTACCTGGTAGGACAGGTCATTGTGGGAAAAGAGCAGGTGGACTATAAGTCCAACTGCGGCAATATGACCGCTGCCGTAGGACCCTTTGCCATCGAGGAGGGCCTGATTCCCGCAGTGGAGCCTATTACCACGGTTCACATGCTGAACAAGAACACCAACAAGTATATCGATGTAACCGTTCCCTGCGAGAACGGCACCTTTGCACAGGAAGGAGACTGCCATATCGCCGGAGTGGACGGAACGGCAGCGGAACTTCGCGTAAAGTTTTTAAATCCTGCCGGCTCCAAGACCGGAAAGCTCCTGCCTACAGGCCACATTACGGACATGCTGGATATTCCCGGAATGGGAACCATCGAGGCCACCATTCTGGATGTCTCCAATCCTATGGTGCT
>DWYS01000058.1 GCA_019118585.1 Candidatus Enterocloster faecavium
GGATTGTTCCTTTCTGGAAGATCTTCTTCCATGGTCAGAAAAACTTCCGGCGGAAATCCGTAAAGCCTAAATATTGGTGGCTGCCAAGCAGCCGCCTAAAAATGTCAAGGTACTCGCTATTTGGCGTTTACATTATGTCCGTCTGCATTTCAGGATACATAAATATGTGATACGGGGGATATTGGGAAATTATCTGAAGGGAAAGAAAGGAACACGGGGGCATTCGGCTGGAAGATGGCCGGATGTTTTTTCATTTTACACGTTTTTACAGGAAACGGCAAAACAGCGAAATATTATCAAAATTGGGATTAAAAGGGAATTGAAACGCACAGAAATATGCAAAAAAGCGCGAAAAATGGGCATTCTTCCCAAAGACTGCACGCATAAAAATCCAAAGTCTGTCAGAGAAAGGTATTGAAAATATGAAGATATCGTGTTAGAATTCGTCTTGTAAATAAATGTGTTTTGGAAATTATGACTTGCTTCTAAGACATAATCGATATTATGTCACATATCCATTCTCATCCCCCATGTCTCCTTCCCCACCATCAGCCCCAGCTCCAGCTGTTTCAGGCAGACTTCCATGGTACTGAGCATGGTGTACCTCCTGGTGGTTTCAATGCTGCTGTGGCCCAGAAAATCTGCCAGGCGCACCAGATCCTTTTCCTTCTCGTAATAGCACCTGGCAAAGAGGTGGCGGAGATTATGGGGAAATACCTTGCTCTTCTTTACGCCTGCTGCAAAGCAGAGTTCCTTCATCTGAGCCCAGATGCTCCTCCGGTCCAGGGGACGTCCGGTTCTGGCAATAAAAATACTCCCCTTCCGGATCTTCATGGCACTGCAGTATCGGCGCAGCAGTTCCCTGAGAGAGCCGGGCAGAAGGATCATCCGCGTTTTCCCCTTGTTGCAGATCTGGACCGCCTTATTTTTCAGGGATTCCACGGTAATATATTTCAGCTCGCTCACACGGATTCCGGTCATCCCTATGGTCTGGATCAGGCAGGCCAGGCGCTTATTCCCCTGCTTCTCGGCCTCCAGCACCAATTTCCGGTACTCCTGGCGGGTCAGCTCCTTCTCCTCCTCCCGGAAAATCTGCCGCTGCAGCCGGCAGGTCCTGACACAGCATTCTCCCCTTCCCAGATACCTGAGATAGCAGTTCATGGCGATCACCATGGAATTGACGCTGCTGATCTTATAATGCTCCTTCAGGTATTCCTTGTAGCGGATGGCCGCTTCCGGGCTGATCGTCTCCCCTCCCAGGTACCCCAGAAAATGCCTGGCGTCCCTCATATACTTCTCCACCGTGTTGCTGCTCTTCTCCTGCTTCTTCAGCCAGGCCCCAAAGGCCTCCAGCTGCTCCTTTTCATTCTCCATCATTTCCATCTCCTTCTACTTTAAAATCATAAACCGGATTCCTGCAAGCACCGCCAGATGCACCGGATAAAACCAGTAGAAAAACATGGGATGAGGATTTCTCCCTCTCTGCCCGCTGTACATCCAAATGAAAACCAGGGACAGGGAGGTTGCCAAAAGCAGCTCCTGGCTGACAAACATCAGAAAAATGACCAGCGCTCCTGCCATCTGTCTGCCCCGGCTGTCTCTGGACCAGAAGAACCAGACAATCAGCAGCACTCCCATCACATCATAATCCGTGCGCAGTATCCATGCGATTATACTGCCCAGAAACGCGGCCCAGGCTAATGCCATATCTTCCCAAAACTGCCCTTTCCCCCAGGCCATAGAGGAGAGCCACAGCACAGCCAGGCCGATGGCCAGCGTCCAGAATACATTTTGCCGGGGCATAAACACCGGGCTGCCCCAGAGAGCCAGGTCATAGGGGATCTCCGAAACCGCTCCCAGGAGCAGCAGACGCAGCAAATATCGCTTCCGGTCCCTGGTATGGACAAATCCCTCAGCCAAAAGGAAACTGAAGATAATGAAAGCCGGCCTCCCCGCCTGGATCGCCATTTCCTCCAGGCGGGGAGCTTGTCCTGCCAGCGCAATTCCCATATGGTCCAGCGTCATAGAGAGGACGGCAAGCCACTTTAAAGCGGTTCCGTCAAGGCCTGAAAATGCTCTAGATTTCAAAGCTTCCCACCGCCCGGGCTCCCTCCGGCAGTCCGAGATCCTTCTGCTCCGGCTTCAGGTTCCAGGTACCGTGAAGCCCGCTCTGCCGGGTCATGACCATGGC
This sequence comes from Candidatus Enterocloster faecavium, assembly GCA_019118585.1. GTDB lineage: Bacteria > Bacillota > Clostridia > Lachnospirales > Lachnospiraceae > Enterocloster > Enterocloster faecavium. The sequence continues at coordinate 2,192 of DWYS01000058.1, forward strand.
GAAATGATGCATGACGATGCCTGTATTTAAAGCCCTGTTTTCCTCCGTAGTCATCTCGTCCTGCAGAATGATCAGATAAATCTCATGGCCGTCCATAATGAACCGGAAGGGCTGACGGTTCAGGGCCGTGGGAGCGCAGCAGGCCGCGATCAGGGCACGGTACAGGTTGGAATTTCTCGGCCACAGGTCAATCTGGGAGGGGATTCCCCATTTCCCCTCGTAAACGGCATCCTCGATGTAAAGTTTGGGCGCGATCAGGCCGGAACGCTTTTTCATCTGAATATTGGATGGGCTCTTAATGTCAATCCGCATGGTACCCAGTTCTGCCTTCTCATATCCGTAGGCGATCAGCGCCGCTGGCTGTTTATCGGAAATGATTCCCAGCTGTTCCTTCAGCTTCGCCCCGTCCAGAATGGTGATCCAGCAGCTTCCAAGCCCCAGCTGGGTCAGCTTCAGGACCATATCCTCCCCCACAAATCCGGCATTTTCCAGGGCCAGCTCCTTCTCCTCCGTCAGAAGGATCATGTAGTAGGGCGCTTCCACCATAAAGCCGTGGTATCCCGCACAGCCGGAAAGCTGCTCCAGAACGTCGCCTTCAAAGTACCGCCATTCCACAGCAGTGCCCGGCGTAAGGCATTCACAGTGCTTTCCATAGTCCTCGATCTCACTTTGTAGCTTGTCAGAAATCTTCTTCGCTGTAAAAGAGCGGACCGATTTTCGGGCAATGGCCAAATCGTAATAGTTCATAAACACCATCCTTTCTTTATAAAAAATATGAAATCGTCAAACATTTTGTAATATAATTTTATTAAATTCACACAAAACAGTCAAGTGTATTTCACGGAAAGAATGCTGCACAGCGCCAAAGGCGCCCCGGCAGACCTTTTGCAGCCTGCCGGGGCGCCCCCTGTATTCCTGATAGGATTTTTATACAATTAGTAGAACAGACGGTTCACCGCGCTGAAGATGCCGCGGATGGACGCTCTGGTAATGTTGGAGCTGACTCCTACGCCGTAGGTTACCCGGCCGGTGGCCTGATCCATCAGATGGATGTAGGAAGCAGCCTGGGCTCCGGAACCGGCCGTCAGCGCATGCTCGCTGTAATCCAGCACCTTGATCTGAATGCCAAGGGCATCTTCCATGCCTCTCTGCACCGCATCGATAGGTCCATTTCCAACACCGTCAAAGGTCTTCTCGATGCCGTGGTCGGTATAGGTAACGTGGGCCAGGGTGGAGAACTCTCCATCTCCTGTCTCGGTATCGGTGATGCGGCATCTGCGGAAATGAAGGGGTTCCTTCCGATCCAGATACTCTTTGCGGAATTCCTCCATGATCTGCTCAGGAGCCACCTCGCCCTGCTGCTCCGCAATCTTCTGGATCACATCCGCAAATTCCTTGTGCATGCCCTTAGGCAGCTTGAAGCCGTAGAAGGTATCCATCACAAAGGCTACGCCGCCCTTTCCGGACTGGCTGTTGATGCGGACCACAGGCTCGTACTTGCGGCCGATATCTGCCGGGTCGATCGGAAGATAGGGAACTTCCCAGTAAGGATTCTTCCGCTCCTCCATGGCATGCATGCCCTTGTTGATGGCATCCTGGTGAGAGCCGGAGAATGCGGTAAACACCAGCTTGCCTGCATAGGGGTGTCTGGGCGGAATCTCCATCTTGGTGCAGCGCTCGTAAACCTCTGCGATCTCCCGCACATTTTCAATGTTTAACTCAGGGTTGATGCCCTGGGAGAACATATTGTAAGCAATGGTCAGCACATCTACATTTCCGGTGCGCTCGCCGTTTCCAAACAGCGTTCCCTCCACACGGTCCGCTCCTGCCAGAAGCGCCAGCTCCGTAGCAGCCACTCCTTCGCCTCTGTCATTGTGAGGATGCACACTCAAAATGATGCTCTCACGGTTCTTGAAGTGGGTATTCATCCACTCGATCTGATCTGCATACACGTTGGGCGTGGTCATCTCCACCGTGGAGGGCAGGTTGAGGATGATCGGATTCTCCTTGGTAGCGCCCCAGGTCTCCTGAACTGCGGTACAGATATCAAGGGCAAAATCCAGCTCCGTTCCGGTAAAGCTCTCCGGTGAATACTCCAGGATAATCTTGGTATCGCACTCTGCGGCATAGCGCTGTACCAGCTTCGTCCCTACAACCGCAATGTCTTTGATCTCCTCTTTGTCCTTATGGAATACCACATCTCTCTGAAGAGTGGAAGTGGAATTGTAAATATGAACGATCGCCCTGGGAAGACCTTTTATGGCCTCGAAGGTTCTCTTGATCAAATGCTCCCGGCACTGCACCAGCACCTGAACGGTCACATCATCGGGGATCAGTTTCCGCTCGATCAAGGTTCTCAGAAAATCAAATTCGATCTGGGAAGCGGAAGGGAATCCCACCTCGATCTCCTTAAAGCCCAGTTTCACCAGAAGATTGAACATCTCAACCTTCTCCTCCACCACCATGGGCTCTACCAGCGCCTGGTTTCCATCCCGCAGATCCACGCTGCACCAGATGGGAGCCTTCTGGATCTCCTTGTCCGGCCAGGTTCTCTCCGGAAAATGCACAACGGGAACACGTTTATATCTCTGATAATTTAACATAACTTTTTCCTCCATTCATCTTTCATCACAGCTCCTGTGGAGCCTTTCTTTCGGTTGTCTTCCGCTTGTCCTGCGTTTCTGCTTTTCTCGATCGTCCTCAGCCCAGGACGGGCAGTCGCTCCACTACACCGTAATGTCTGACGATGAACAGAACTACTTTTAATGGTTCAGCCCCATCTTTCATCATTCCTTTTCTCTGAATCTCATCCCGCGGCAGCGTTTGGAAGGGGCAGCCCTCCCCCTGCTTTGGGTGCGTGATATTTATTATAACACAGGCTTCAAAATCCGGCAAGGCGGAGGCATCCTTCCCGGTATTCCCAATAGTTATAGGAGCTATGACTTGCTAGGGGCGGAAGGGACTCTGATAAGTATTTGCTTATATGTATAATCTGAAACCTAATTAGACGTTTTTCCTTACATAATTTATACTATTATTACAATTTAATCTTCCGGCCGGAAGCAGGAACCATCATTTTTAATAATAGGAGATTCATTATGAATGTACAATTTACCATCTGCATTATAATCTTTATCTTAATGATTTTGGGCTATATGCAGTCTAAGGTCTCTAAAACTGTAGTGGCTCTGACCGCTATGGTGGCCCTTGTCCTGACCGGCTGTCTGTCGGAGGAGGCGGCGCTGTCCGGATTCTCCAATTCCAATACCATTGTCATGGCAACCATGTTCATCGTATCCGAAGGACTCTCCAGAACCCAGGCGGTCCACAAGATATCCTCCATGGTAAACAAGATCAGCAATGGCTCTTTTACCAAGATCCTGATGGGCTATGTGGTAATCACCATGCTGCTGTCTCAGATTGCCGGCAGCTCTTCCGCTGCCTTCGCCATCATGTTCCCCATCGTCTGCGCTATGTGCGACAATATGGGCTTCTGCCGCTCCAAAATGCTGTTTGCCGTGGGCATGGTATCCATCAATACCTGCGCAATTCTTCCCATCGGAGGGAGCGCCGCCACCTTTTCCCAGTACAATGGTTTTCTGGAATCCTACGGCGCTGCCGCTCAGTACCGTCTCGGATTCTGGGACCCCATGATTGCAAGACTGCCCAACCTGATTGCCATCTGTCTCTACTCTGCATTTCTGGCCCCCAAATTCAGTCCGGAACTGCCCAATGTAGACATTTCAGGCAAACAGAAAGGCAAGGAGCAGCAGGTTCTGGATCCATTCCGGGAATTTATGGGCTATGGAACTTTCATTTTTGTAATCATCGGCCTTCTGCTTTCTGATACCCTGGGAGTTCCCTCCTGGATTTTCACCTTAATCGGAGCCCTGCTGCTGTGCGCCACCAAGGTTCTTTCCGCAAAAGATGCATATGCCGCTGCATCTCTGGGAGGAATCGTGATGATGTATGTCGGCGTTCTGGCAATGGGAAATGCCCTGACTGCTACCGGTGCAGGCGAAGCCGTGGGAAATGCTGTAGCAAAGCTGGTAGGCAATACCAAGAACGGCTATGTGATCGGCCTGGTATTCTTTATAGCACCCTTTATTTTGACACAGTTCATGAACAACCGGGCGGTAAGCACCATCTTTGCCCCCATTTCCATCCTTACCTGCAATGCCATCGGATGTGATCCCATCGGCCCGCTTATGCTGACGCTCTGCGGTTCCCTGGCTTCCTTTATGACTCCCATGGCTACTGCTACTGTAAATATGGTAATGGGATTGGCCGGATACAGCCAGAAGGACCTGATCAAAATGAGTATCCTTCCTTCCATCATTCTCATTATTGTAAATGTCCTGTGGATTATGACCATATATCCTGCATTTTAATACGAGGAGGAGAGAAGAATGAATCCATTTTGCTGGGCAGAGCTGCCCGAAAAACAGTCGGATGTTCCGGTCGATCTTCTAAATCCGGGAAAATGCCAGATCCACGGTGCCTTTTTCCTGAACTGTCCCGTGGGAGACAGCGTTCGGAAGCTCCTGATCTATATTCCTGAATCCTGGGGAAACAACGATGAAGTTTTAGTAATAGCTCCTCCTTCCTGTCTGCCGGCAGAAAAATTTCTCGCCGACAGCGGGCTGGTAGAATTTACCCGGCAGCGGGGCGTTCTGGCAGCCATTCTGGTTCGGGAGCCGCATAAAAGCACAGAGGAAGAAGCCCATTTTATGAATACCGCCTACAAAAAGCTTCAGGGACGGGAATATTTTGTCGCCATGCAGGACTGCTTTTACGCCATGGGCGTTGGTGATGGAAGCCCGGTAGCGCTGAAAGCCATGCTGTCGATGGGCAACGACTGGTCCGGCGCAGCTCTTCTGGGAGGAATACGGGATGTAACGGAAGAACCCGTCATCGATGAGGCTGATAAAGGGATTCAGACCGAAGAAATGTTCATTTCCGGGAAAAAATCCCAGCTTCCCATATGGCTGCTGGAGGAAAAGGAAACGCCGGATTTAGTCCGCGTAAGGGATTACTGGATACGTGAAAACCAGGATGTGACTGAACCGGTATTTGATCCCAGGGGAACCGCTGTCTATCTGCCCAAACCCATTTCCCCCACCTCCTCCCTCAACGATGCCCCTATCGCTCAGGTCCGGGTTACCCTGGGCTTTCAGCCGGAAAGCCTTTCTGCCTCCCTGCTGAATCAAGTCTGGGACTATACAGGCGCTGCCAGACGCCATCGTTCTTATCATAAGAAGGTACTCCGCTACTTCCGAAATCCGGATATACCGGAAAACGGCGCCACCTATCACACCATGGTTGTGGACGGCATGAAGCGGGAATGGTACGAATACGTTCCGCGGCGTTTCCGGCAGTCAGACACTCCGCTCCCCCTGGTAGTGGCATTTCACGGCCGCGGCGGCAATGGAAAGAGCTTTTTCGACATCTCTGACCTGAGCGTTGCTGCGGAGGAGAGGGGATTCATCGCTTTATTTCCCACGGCGGATATTTACCAGATTCGGCCCGACGGGTACCGCGGCGTCCGGCTGTGGAACGGAAATTATAAGGGAGCCGACCTGGACAGCATGCCATTTGTCCGGGCAATGATAGAGGATGTGAAAGGACGTCTTCCGGTGGATGAAAGCCGGATTTATGCCTGCGGTCAGTCCTCCGGCGGATATATGGCAGTCTGCTGTGCATTCCAGGCCCCGGATCTCTTCGCCGCTGTGGCTCCTTGGTCCGGTTTTGTATATCCGGGAATGAAAAGTATGCACCTTCCCCTTGGAGCTCCTCAGCAGCTGAAGGATGTGCCGGTCTATCTGCTTATCGGAAAACAAGATACGCACTTTGGCGCTCCCTCCATCGACCTGTCCCATCCCTCCAGCACACTGGAAGAGTTTCTCCTCTTTGTGTTAGACAGCTACGGTTTATCCAGGGAATATGATTCCTATACCTGTTATCCTATCGATTACTATGTATGGAAACGAAACGGCATCCCCATGGTCACTCTGGGCTTGATCGATGATATGCCCCACGCCAACTATGCCGAAGAGAGCCGGATTTCCTATGATGATTTTATGTGTCGTTTTTCCATGGACCCGGACGGCAGCCGCCGCTATATGGGAAAAAAAATAAAATAAGGACTGCCTTGAAAAGATCTGGCCACAGTCAGGTCTTTTCTGCTATAATCAGAAGCGGGGGGAAGCTTATGAAAATATCCGATTTGGAGTTGTTTCTGAAAATTGTCCAGGAGGGCAGTCTGAACAAAACAGCTGAAAAAAATTTTATAACAGAAGCGGCTGTCAGCCAGCAGTTAAGAAAGATCGAGGAGGAAGCCGGCTGCGCCCTCTTCTACCGCCGGAAAGGCAGGCGGCTGGAATTAACTGACAAGGGCACCTCTTTTCTGCAGATGGCCCAGGACATTGTCCAGCGTTATTCTGCCTGGGAATCGCTGGCGCGGCAGAAAAACGCGGTGAAAATCGGCGTTTCCATCCGTCAGTCCCAAACAGCCATCGAAGCTCTGCGCCAGGAAGCCGCAGATTTTTCTCCTTCCCGCTATATTTTTGTTGAAACTACGCACCAGGAGAGAGAAAATATGGTAGAATCAGGGGAGCTGGATCTTGCCTTTACCAGCCTTCCTCTGGACAGCAGGCGGCTGAAATATGCGGTAGTAAACCGTTTCCCCATGGGAATCTATCTGAAAAAAGGCCATCCCATGGAGAAAAGAGCCTTCCGCAAAGAGGGAATCCGTTACCCTCTTCTCTCCCCTGGGATTTTGAAGGAGGAATCGTTTCTTCTTCCCGGAGAGTCTATGCCCCACCAGCATACTCTGGCGCTGGCAATTTTTAAAAAGTACCATATCGAGCCCAACATTTCCGGAACCTTCCAGTCCCTCTCCTACGGAGCCATGATGGCGGAAGGAGGAGTCTCCAGCTCCGTTTCCGTTGTGCTGCCGGAAAATGACAGCCGTTTTTATCTCATTGACGGCTGCGGTATTTTCTACGAAATGGCTGTGGCCTATCAGGCCGTCCGGGAGCGGGATCCGGAAATTACAGAGATTATCAAAAGCTTCCGGAGGTATTTTCTTTCATAAGCCATGGGGCTTCCCCTCAAATCATAAATCAAACAAGCCGCCTCACCAGGCGGCGGAATGGAGATCCACAATGAAAAAGTGGCTGGAACACAAACCCTACAAGCACAAGATCACCTATTGGCTGATGGCTCTCTGGTTCCTCTTCCTGGCCGTTCTGTTTCTGGCTCTGGGAATCACTGCCAAAAAGGACCTGGCAGTCTACCTGGTCCTCTGCGTTCTCTGGGCAGCAGCTGCTCTCAGGGAGCTGTACTACTGCAAAAAGGACTTCTGCTCCGGCCCCTGAGGGGCTGGCAGAAGTCCTTTTTCTCAGCCTTCCATGGACAGCATCTGACCGTACCGTCCCAGAAAATTCTTTGTCCGTTCATTATCCGAGGCAAACACCTGCTTCGGCGTCCCCTCCTCCACAATGACACCGTCCGCCATGAAGATCACCCGGTGGGAAATATCCCTGGCAAAGGCCATCTCGTGGGTAACGATGACCATGGCGATATCCAAATCCGCCAGGGAGCGGATGACCTTCAACACCTCCCCCGTCAGCTCCGGGTCCAGAGCCGAAGTGGGCTCATCAAAGAACAGGATCTTGGGCTTCAGTGCCAGAGCCCTGGCAATGGCCACCCGCTGGCACTGTCCGCCGGAAAGCTGGAAGGGGTAGGCGTCCTCCTTATCCTCCAGCCCCATCTTCCTCAACAGCTCCCTGGCCTCCTCAAATACCTCCTTCCAGTCCCGTTTCTGGACCCGGATGGGGGCATCTGTAATATTCTTCATCACCGAGTAATGGGGAAACAGATTGAAATTCTGGAATACCAGCCCGTACTGGCTCTGGATCTCCTTTAAATCTTTTTTGCCTGCGTAGACTTCCCGGCCATCCTCTGTCATCCAGGCAGCCCGCTTTCCCAGATAGGACAGCTCTCCCCTGTCCATGGTCTCCAGCATGGTAGCGCAGCGCAGGAGGGTGGACTTTCCGGAACCGGACGGGCCGATAATGGAGAGGATCTCTCCCTCCTTCACCGACAGGGAGATATCCTTCAGCACCTGATTCCCGTCAAAGGACTTTTCCACCGATTTCAGCTCTAAGATGTTCATTTTCCACAGTCCTCCCCTCTTTAACGGTAATAATCCAGCTTCTTTTCCACCCATTCCATGAAAACAGCCACCAGCAGATTAAAAATGTAGTAAAACAGGCCGGCCGCAATAAAGGGCATCATGGTCGTCTGGGCCGCCGCAATGGCTTTGGCAATGGAGAACATTTCCATAACACTGAGGGTAAAGGCCAGAGAAGTGTCCTTCACCAGGGTAATAATCTCATTGGTCACAGAGGGCAGAATGCGCTTGATCACCTGCGGCAGGATGATGAGAAAGAAGGTCTGCCCTCTGCCGTACCCCAGGATCCTGGCCGCTTCGTACTGCCCCTGGGGCATGGATTGTATGCCGCTTCGGTATATTTCCGCAAAATAGGCTGCATAGTTGATGACAAATCCGATAAAGGTAGCCCACAGCCGGTAGCCGGAGCCCATCCGCAGCCCGAAGATATAATATGGGCCAAAATACACCACCATCAGCTGCAGCATCAGCGGAGTGCCCCGCATAATCGATATGTAAAGCTTTACCAGGTTCCGGACCACCGGATTTTTTGACATGCGCCCCACCGCCACCAGGAGACCCAGGGGAAGGGAAAAAATCAGGGTTACGCCAAAAATCTGTACACTGGTTGCCATTCCTCCCGCCAGCTGCCCCAGCATCTGCGCCAATGTAATCTTGCCCATAGTGCAAACTCCATCCTTACTTTCCGATTACTGTTAAATCCTCTCCGAACCACTTTTCAGAGATTTCCTTCATGGTGCCGTCGGCCGCCATCTCTTCCAGAGCACTCTGGACCTTGTCCCGAAGCTCCGTGTTTCCTTTCTTGAAGCCTACTGCGTAAGCCTCGCTGGACAAGGTCTCGTCCAGTACTGCAAAATCCGCATCCCTCTGCTGGATCTGATATCTGGCTACCACCACATCCATGGCCACTGCATCCACAGCGCCCTGCTCCAGATCCATCAGCGCGGAATTATAATCTGCGGTGGTCAAAAGCTGAGCAAACGTAGAAGTCAGTTCCGCATCCTCGTTGAGCGCTGCCAGGGCGGAAGAATCTGCCTGGCACTCTACAACCTTTCCTGCCAGATCATCCAGCGTCTCAATTCCGGAATCCCCGTTGACCACAAACACCTGGGCATTGTCCATATAGGGCTCCGTCCACTCGTAATCGTCCTCTCTTCCGGTGATGGTAAATCCATTCCAGATGCAGTCGATATTTCCAGAATCCAGTTCCATATCCTTGGAATCCCAGGCAATGGGCTGAGCCTTGTACTCCAGTCCCAGGCGTCTGGCCGCCTCCTGAGCCAGATCCAGGTCAAATCCCACATAGGAGCCGTCCTCCGCCATAAATCCCATGGGCGGGAACTCCTGGTCAAAACCTACGATCAGGGTTCCGCCTGTGCTTCCCCCTTCAGCCGTCTCCTCCTGGGCCGCATCTTCTGCTGTCTCCCCGCTCTCCTCTGAGGCTTCCTGGGAATCGCTTTCCTCAGCCTGAGCAGTTGTCTCTGCCGCCTCGCTCTGAGTTTCCTGGGAATCACTGCTGCCTGAAGAGCAGCCGCTCAGGGCTAAAGCAGCAGCCGCTGCCATTGTCAGCATCCATGCTCTCTTTTTCATAATTCAGATCCTCCTCTTGCCGGGCTCTTGCGAAGCCCGTTTGCTTTGTCATGATAGCATGGTAGCATACTAAAGCGCTTTTGTAAAGAAAAAAATGCGCCCGGAAGCACATTTTTCTCTTTCTCCATCAGTTCTCCTCGCTCAATGCCTTAAATCCGTCTCCCAGCACCTCGCTGGCCTCCGCTGCCATCAGAAATGCCCCCGGGTCCGCCTCGTAGACGATCCTCCTCAGCCTCTGAAACTGGGATTTGCGCACCGTACACAAAAGAACACTGGTATTCTTTCCGCTGTATGCCCCGGTGGCCGGAATCAGCGTAGCGCTGCGGTCCAAATCTGCAATAACCCGCCGGGCAATTTCCTGGGGCTTTCTGGTCACCACCGTAGCCATGGTGCTGGCATCCCCTCCGTAAATCACGCTGTCGATCACCTTGGTAGTGGCAAACAAGCTGACCAGGCCGAAAAGAGCGGCATCAATGTTGCCGAATACGTAGATGGACATCAGCAGGATCACCCCGTCCACCGCCATAAGGGCGCGGCCGATGGACAGCTGGGGCCTCTTTTTTTGAAGCACGTATCCCAGGATATCGCTGCCCCCGGTGGTCATCCCCGCCATAAAGATCAGACCCATGCCTGCCCCGGAGAGGATCCCTCCGTAAAGGCTGCACAGGATCCGGTCTCCCGTATACACCGGGCAAATGGGGGCCACCGCAAAGTCCAGGATGAAGGAACAGACCGCTGTGGCAAAGGCCGTGGACACCGCAAAACGGTGGCTCAATGAAAACCAGGCCAGCACCAGAAGCGGGATATTGATAGCCAGGGTCACCATTCCGATGGGCAGCTCCACAAAATGGTTCACCATCAGGGCGATTCCCAGAGCGCCTCCCGGAGCAATGTGGGCCGGCTCTACAAAGGCGTGAGTGCCAACGCCGTAAATCAGTGCGCCTGCCAGGAGCAGCGCCATATTTTTTCCTTCCTGCTTCCACTGTATGTTCATATTCATATCCCTGCCTCCTCAAAAAACGCCCGGCAGATACCGGAACGGACCTGTCAGGCGAAATAGACCTTTCTGAAATTCAGCTTTATTATAAGCAGTTTGCGGGGCGGGCAACCGACAAATCGTGCCGGGATTTTCGTATTTTAACGGCGGTTTTTGATTGTGAGGCGGATTTTTGGCTGTCCATTTTTCTATGGATCTGCGGCTGTTTTCTGTCCTGTGATAGGCCGATTTTCCCGTTTTAAGTGCTTTGCGGGAAATTAAAATACAAGAAAAAGAGGCGGGATTTGTCCGTGGGCTCCTCTTCCCTGCGCTCAAATCCTACCCCTCCAGCAGCGTCACATCATTCTTCTCATACCGGATCAGCCCGTCCCTCTGCATTTTGGACAGCTCATTGCACATGGCGCTGCGGTCAATCCCCAGGTAATCCGCCAGCTGCTGGCGGTTGTAGGGGATCCGGAAGGAGTAGCTTCCCTCTTTCTTGGCGCACTCGGAAAAATAGGATAAAAGCCTCCCCCTGATGGACTTGGAGCTGGTGTGGAGGATCCGCATGGAAAGCTGCAGGCTCTTATGGGCGCACACCGTCAGCAGATTCCGCACCAGTTTTGTGTGGAAGGCGCAGGCATTGGTACAGGTGGTCAGCACCTTGCCCACGTTCAAAAACAGCACCTCTGTCTTTTCCGCCGCGGACACGGAAACCTGGAGGGGTTCTCCCGGGATACAGGCGTAGGCCTCCGCGAAAACCGCTCCCGGGGCGGCGTTTCCCAGAATCGTGTGGTTTCCCCAGACATCGCTGTATTCCACCATCGCCATCCCGGACAGAACGATTCCCACAAACTCCGTAGGCTCCCCCTCCGCCAGGATGATCTCTCCTTTATGATAAGTTTTCTTCACAGCCCCGAGGCAGTGGAGCAGGGCCTCAATCTCCGTCTCCTCGATTCCCCTAAACATCTGGGTGTTGGACAGTAAAATTTTCATGAAACGTTCTCCTTTGTTGTTATAACAACAGACTTTCATCCAAAATTATATTATACTGCATTCACAACGTCAAGGATGCACCGAAAGGAGAACTACCGTGATTCGAAGGATTATAGAAATTAATGAAGAAAAATGCAACGGCTGCGGCGCCTGTGCCGCCGCCTGCCACGAAGGAGCCATCGCCATGGTGGACGGAAAGGCCAGACTCATGCGGGATGATTACTGCGACGGGCTGGGAGACTGTCTGCCCGCCTGCCCCACCGGAGCCATCACCTTTGTAGAGCGGGAAGCCGCTGCTTATGATGAGCAGGCCGTTCTGGCAAACAAGCAGAAAAAGGGAGCTGCCGCTCCTCATGCCGGCTGTCCCGGCCATCAGATGCGCCGTCTGAATCCCGCCAATGCAGAAGACAGCAGGCAGGAAGGCAGCCGCGTTCCGGCTTCTCCGTCTGCCCCTGCCGCCTCCCAGCTGGGCCAGTGGCCCTGCCAGATCAAGCTGGTGCCGGTAAACGCCCCCTATTTCCAGGGCGCAAAGCTTTTGATCGCCGCGGACTGCACCGCCTTTGCCTGCGCCAGCCTGCACCAGGACTTTATGAGAGGGAAAATCACCCTCATCGGATGTCCCAAGCTGGACTCTGTGGACTACAGCGAAAAGCTGACGGAGATCATCAAAAACAATGATATCCAGAGCGTTACCATTGTACGCATGGAGGTCCCCTGCTGCGGCGGACTGGAAAATGCCGCCAAAAAGGCCATTCAGGCCAGCAAAAAATTCCTTCCCTGGCAGGTGGTCACCATTTCCATTGACGGCCGGGTCCTGGACTAAAAAGCCGTCCAAAACCCCTGACATTGACCAAATATAGACGAGGAGAAATCAATATGGAAAGACAGATGTTTTGTTTTCAGTGTGAACAGACCGCCGGATGTACCGGCTGCACCGGAAAGGCCGGAGTCTGCGGAAAGACCGCCCCGACGGCCGCTCTCCAGGATGAACTGACCGGCGCTCTCATCGGTCTGGCCCGGGCCTCGGCGGACAGCTCCCTTCCTGCCGGATCCATTGACCAGCTTCTGATCCAGGGCCTTTTTACCACGGTAACCAACGTCAATTTCAACGAGGAGACCATCCGGAACCTGATCCGCCTGGTTCATGAGGAAAAAGAACGGCTGGTGCCGGATTGTTCCGTCTGCGGCTCTCCCTGCGGCAGAACGGAGGACTATGATCTATCCCTGCTGTGGAATGCCCCTGAAGATATCCGCAGCCTGAAATCCCTGATCCTCTTTGGCATCCGGGGTGTTGGAGCCTACGCCTACCATGCTATGGTGCTGGGATACACCGATGAAGAGCTGAACCGTTTTATCCGCAAAGCCCTGTTCGCCGTAGGGGAGGACTGGGGAATGGAGGAGCTGCTCCCTGTGGTCCTGGAGGTTGGAAAATACAACCTGGCCTGCATGGAACTCCTGGACAGAGCCAATACGGAGACCTTCGGAACCCCGGCCCCCACGGAGGTTTCCATGAAGGTGGAGAAAGGTCCCTTCATCGTGGTCACCGGCCACGATCTTCTGGATCTGAAGCTGCTTCTTGAGCAGACGGAAGGAAAAGGCATCAACATCTACACCCACGGGGAGATGCTGCCTGCCCACGGATATCCGGAGCTGAAAAAATACCCCCACCTAAAAGGCAACTTCGGGACCGCCTGGCAGAACCAGCAGAAAGAATTTGACGATCTGCCCGCCCCCATCCTCTTTACCACCAACTGCCTGATGCCCCCCAAAGCCAGCTACGCGGACCGGGTTTTCACCACTGAGGTGGTCTCCTACCCGGAGATCGTCCACATCGGACCTGTACCTGGAACGGAGGTACTGGGAGAGCATGGAGCAAAGAAGGATTTTACCCCGGTGATCGAGAAAGCCCTGGCCCTTGGCGGATATCCCGAAGACCGGCAGTTTACCGGGATCAACGGCGGCGAGACCCTGACCACCGGCTTTGGACATGGTGCGGTTTTAAGCGCGGCTCCCCAGGTGGTGGAGGCCGTCAAGTCCGGCGCCATCCGCCATTTCTTCCTGGTAGGCGGCTGCGACGGTGCCAGACCGGGACGCAATTATTACACGGAATTCGTAAAGCTGACTCCCCCTGATACCCTTGTCCTCACCCTGGCCTGCGGCAAGTACCGGTTCAACGATCTGGACCTGGGGACCATCGGCGGACTGCCCAGACTGATGGACATCGGCCAGTGCAATGACGCTTACAGCGCCATCAGGATCGCTTTGGCCCTGGCGGAGGCCTTCGGCTGCGGCGTAAACGACCTGCCTTTGTCCCTGGTACTGTCCTGGTACGAGCAGAAGGCCGTCTGCATCCTGCTGACCCTCCTGCATTTGGGGATCAAGAATATCCGGCTGGGCCCCACCCTCCCCGCCTTCCTGTCCCCCAATGTGCTGGACTACCTGGTGGAGCACTACAACATCGCGCCGATCACCACTCCGGAGGAGGATTTGAAGGCGATGCTGTAAAACTTTCGCCTGCCTAAAGAAAATATAAAACGCTTCCGGTTCCCGGCAGGATCTGCCTGGTCGGAAGCGTTTTTTCTTCTGTCTACAAAAATGTTTCCAGCTCCGCAAGCGCCCGGATCTCATAATCCGGCCGGATATCCTCCCTCCCCGGAAGTCCCCCCGGATTATACCAGCAGGTATCGGTCCCCGCCTGCTTTCCTCCCAGAATGTCCGACTGAAGGGAATCCCCCACCAGCAGCATCTGTCCGGGACTGATCCCCGGAATCCTGGAAAAGCAGTAGTCGAAATACTCCTTCTGCGGCTTCTGGCTTCCCGCATCCTCAGACACAAAGATATCCTTCATAAACCGGTCCAGGCCCGAGGCGGCCAGCCGCTTATACTGGGTGGAGGAGGTTCCGTTTGTGACGATGTAGAGGTCGTATTTTTTATGAAGAGATTCACAGACATCCAGAGCCCCTTCAATGAGAATGGCAGACCGATCCAGCTGGCTGCGGTAAAGCTTCTCCGCCTCCCAGCCGTCCACCTCTTTCCCAAGGGCCCCGAAAAAGTCCACAAACCTCTGGCACACCAGTTGTTCCTTGGTCACCTCTCCCCGCTCAAAAGCCGCCCAGGCCCGCTCGTTCATTTCATGATACAGGCTCAAACGCTCCTGGGTGGGCTCAAATCCATAAGTTCTCAGCACAACCTTCATGCCGTCCGCCTCCGCCTGGTTAAAATCCAGGAGGGTTCCGTCCACATCCAGAAGGATGGCCTGATATTGTTTCTTCATACAATAAACACCTGCCCATCTTTCTCCACATCCGCAACCCGTTCCCGGTAGTCCCTGGACTCTTCCATCTCCTTCAGCCTGGAAATTACGGAAAAATGCCCCCAGCAGTGCATGGGGAATACATGGCGGGCGCCCACGGTTTTCATAAAATCGTCCATTCCCCTAAAAAAGTCCTTCCCCTGGCGTGGGTCCAGAGGCACGAAAGCCACATCGATCTTCTCGCCCTTCATGGCCTCCAGCTGCCGGTGGTAATTCACCTCCATGTTCCGGTTCCAGTCCTTCGGCTCTCCCTCCCACTGCCAGTTGTTTAAGTCCCCGGCATGGTAAATGACGCCATCCGGGGTGTGGATCAGGAACGCCACCCCTTCATCGGTGGATTTGAAGGTCCGCACGGAAAAGCCGGAAAGCCAGGGCAGAGAAAACTCCTGCCCCGGCCCTGCAAACAGAATCCGGTCTCCAAGCTCGGACGGCGTCCTCTTTTTCCAGATATCGTCCGAAATCACATAATATACATCCTGGCGCTCCTTTGCCAGTTCAAAAATGACCGGCGAAAAGTGGTCCCCGTGCCGGTGGCTGACAAAGACTGCAACAGGCTTCTTCTCCGGCAGAGAAAGGCTGCCCTCAAAATAGTCAAACAGCAGGGCCGCTCCTTTCAGCTCAGCCAAAAAGGAACTGTGGTGAATGTAAGTAATCTTCATCGTCAATTTCCCTCCTTCAGTTCTTTAAATCCAAAGCCCAGCACCTCGCTGGTCTCCGTTGCCATCATGAAGGCATCCGGGTCCGTCTCATAGATGATCCGCTTCAGACGGGGAAACTGGGACTTGCGCACCGTACACAAAAGCATGGTGGTATCCTCTTTGCTGTATGCTCCCTGAGCCTTTAAAAGGGTAGCGCTGCGGTCCAGGTCCACGATCACCCGATGTGCAATTTCTTCCGGCCGCTTGGTGATCACGGTAGCCATAGTGCTCACCTCTCCGCCGTAGATGATGCTGTCAATGACCTTGGTCTGGGCAAAGAGGGTTACCAGTCCAAAAAGGGCCGCGTCCACATTCCCGAATACGAAGATAGAGATGACCAGCACCACTCCGTCCACCAAAAGCAGCGCCCGGCCAATGGACATCTGGGGCCGCTTCTTCTGCAGCAGATACCCCAAAATATCCGAACCTCCCGTAGTAGTTCCCGCCAGGAAAATGAGAGCCATTCCCACTCCGATCACCACGCCTCCGTACAGGCTGCACAGAAAACGGTCCCCGATATACACCGGGCAGACCGGTGCGACCGCCAGGTCAAGAACCGCTGAGGAAAGAGCCGTGGTCACTGCCGTTGTCACCGCAAACCGCCGGCTCAAATAAAACCAGGCCAAGATCAGCAGCGGGATATTGGTTGCCATTGTCAGCATACCGATGGGCAGGTTGGTGAGATGGTTGATCAACAGGGCTACGCCGATGGCGCCTCCCGGTGCTACCTGGGCCGGCTCCACAAAGGCGTGGGTGCCGATGTCGTAAATCAAAATTCCCACCACCAGCAAAATCAGATTTTTTCCTTCCTCTTTCAGCAGCGTTCTCAATCCATTTTACCTCCTTAAAATCCGCCCGGAAGGCCTAAATTCGGTCCGCCGGGCGGGTATTTTTCAGCAGCGCCGCCGGATCGTTTCCAGCGCGGCGCCTTTTATGTTCTTTTCATTCGTCTTTAGCCGAAGGTTTTCCGATTCTCCTCAAACTCCTTCTCAATGGCCGGAAGCAGGGAGGAGTCCGTAATCAAATCCCATGAAGTCCCGGCCAGGGCCTTTGCCCCGTAGATCACGCAGTTGTGCGCATCCTCCGTCTTTCCTGCCTGGATGTACTCCTGGGAGTGGGAAGCCGTACCGGAGGGTACGAACCGGACTCTCAGACAGCAGCCGGGAAGCCGGTGCATCACATTTCCGAAGTCCGTGGAGCCGGTCTTCTCTCTGGGGGGACGCAAATCCGGTATGCCAGCCTCCGCCGCATTCTTCATCACCAGATCGTTAAGGGCAAAGACGGGAACCTTGTTGTCCAGAGACTGTGTTTCCGTAATCTGGGCCGTAACGCCGGACATCATTGCCGCCCCGTTAATAATATTATAAAAGCGTTCCTTCAAACTGTCCAGATAATCCCGTGAAAAAGAACGGAGAGCAAATTTTCCCACTGCCCGTCCCGGCACCACGTTCTCCGGTCCGGGAAGTTCCTTGACGGTGTAGTGCATCCGCACATCATCCCGCACATGCTCCCGCAGAAACTCGATGCCTTGGAAGGCCAGAAGCAGCGCATCGAAGGCGCTGCGCCCCTGCTCCGGGGCAATGGCCGCATGAGCCTTTTTGCCGGTGTACACAACCTCATAGGTTGACAGGGCCAGGCACTTTTTATCCGTACAGGTATCAGGTGCTCCGTGCATCATCAGGGCTACATCGATATCCTGGAAGCATCCGGCCTTCAGCATGTTGATCTTTCCGCCGAAGGTTTCCTCTGCCGGTGTCCCGTAAACCACTAAGTCATAGGGAACGCTCTTTAAAACCTCTTTTACTGCAACTGCCGCGCCCAGGCAAGACGGTCCCTGCATATGGTGCCCGCAGCCATGTCCCAGATTTTCCAGGGCATCGTACTCACAGAGAATGCCGATCCTGGGGATCCGGCCGGAAGTTTCCGCCCCGCCAGTCTCCTGGGGCCGGTTCTGGTAAACGCAGCGGAAGGCAGTCTTCAATCCCCCGCAGTCCATTTCTACGGAAAATCCGTTGTCTTTCAGGAAGCCGGTCAGCAGCGCTGCCGCCTGAACCTCGTTTCCATCCGTTTCCGGATGGTCAAAAATAAAATCCGCCATTTGGGTCAGCTGTCCTGCCATGGAATCGATTGTTTCATACAGCTGTTTTTTCTGTTCACATACTACATTCTCGTTCATTATTTCCGCCTCCTTCTTTTACATTGGCCCGTACTTCATCAGCTGGGCGATCACAACCAGGATGCAGCCTACCACTGTCCACATGGCAAAGCATTTCCACATAAACCTTACCCATCTGTCATAGGGAATATTCACCGCGCCCAGAATTCCCATAAGAGCGCCGGAGGTAGGCAGAATATAGTTTACAAATCCATCACCAAAGTTAAATGCCAGCACTGCAGTCTGACGGGTCACTCCTAACAGGTCTGCCAGCGGAACCATGATGGGCATCGTGACAGAGGCCTGTCCGGAACCGGAGCTGATGAACAGGGAAACAATGATATTGGCGATCAGCATTCCCGGTCCCTGAATGATATAGGGAACATGGTCCAAAACGCTTGCCAGGCTGTGAACAACTGTGTCGATAATGGTTCCATCGGCCATGATAGAGCCAATGCTCTTGGCCAGTCCGATGGTAATAGCCGCGCTCATCATGCCCTTGCAGCCGTCCACAAATTCCTTGGAAATCCGGTTGGGGCTGAAGCCCGCCACCGCACCGCTGATGATTGCCAGCACCAGAAATACTGCGGAGTACTCCGGCAGATCCCATCCAAGGGCAACGCTTCCGTAGATGATCACTACCAGGGAAACCACCAGACATCCGATCACCAGCCATTTTCTTAAATCCATGGTCCCGAAATCTTCCAGGCTGATCTTTCCCGTCATTTCATTTTCCTGGTCCAAATCGTACATGGGAGATTTCTCCGGATGCTTCTTCACCTTATTGGCATAGCGGATCAAGAAAATATTGGTCACCACATAGAATACACCGAAGCAGACGAAACGGTATCCGATTCCGGAAAAAGGCGGAAGTTCCGCAATCTGCTGGCTTACCAGGGTGGTGCTGGCGTTTAAGGTACCGGTAGAAAATCCAATGGCTCCGCCCAGAATGATGATGGCCGTTCCGGTTAGGGAGTCTAACCCCAAAGCCAGGGAAAGCATCACCATCACCGGGGCAAATGCGATAAACATATTCACTGCCTGGGTGGTACAGATCAAACCGAAGATCAGAGTCAAAATAGGGATAAAAATTGCGATCTTTCCGGAAAACTTCATGGCTACCTTGGCTACAATAGCCTGGAGTGCGCCTGACTTCGTCAGCATATGGAAGGCGCCACCGGAAAACAGAATGACCAGGAGCAGGTCAATATTATCCATAAAGCCGTTTACAATATACATGGGAATCAGTCCGGGATTTACCGGGGTCCTGGTCACGTAAGAGAACTGCTGGGGGTCAATGACTTCCACTCCCCTGGCATCTTCAAACCGGACGTACTCACCTGCGGGAATAATCCAGGTCAAAATCACCGCCACTATAATAATGGCCAGGATGATTACAAAGGTATGGGGCATTTCAAATTTTCGCTTTTCCTTCATATACACTTCATTCCTTTCTTCTTCTGGCTTTGGTTCTCCATGGGACCAAAACCGCCGTAACTTTGTGCCGCGGCTGTGCCAGAAGACAGGGCCCTTGCCTTCTTGACCATCGGCGATAAATCCAGTATAATCCTCTTATATACATAAATCAAATTTAAAATTTTTAGGTTTTATATAGTCTTTAGCTATGATTTTTGAATTTTTTTCTCAATAGGCCCGTTTAAGGCAGCCAAAAAGGAGGCAGTGATGGATTTAAAAGAACAGGAATATGTAGTAGCTCTGGCAGAGCACGGCAGCATCACCCGGGCGGCGGAGTCCCTCTTCATCTCCCAGCCCACCTTGAGTATCTTTTTAAGCCGGCTGGAAAAACGGCTGGGTACCCCTCTTTTTAATAAAATCGGAAAAAAGCTGGTTCCTACCCTGGCGGGAGAGCTCTATGTCCGCCGGGCGAAAGAGCTTCTTATGATCCAGAGTCAGTTTCAGGGAGAGCTGTCGGACCTGATTTCCGGCTCCTACGGACGGCTGCGGCTGGGAATCCACAGCCGCAGAAGCTCCTATCTGCTTCCCAAGGTGATGGCCCAGTTCCGCTCTCAATATCCCAATGTAGATTTATCTCTGTGTGAAACCGGAAGCGCCGATATGGAGCAGAAGCTTCTGGAGGGCAGTCTGGACCTGATTCTTTCCAACCGTTTTCTGCAGCCGGAAAAGCTTTCCTTCTTCCCCATTTACCAGGATACCCTGGTGGCCGCCCTTCCATTCGGACATCCGGCCTGCCAAAAGGCTGTCATGCTTCCGGGCCACACGCGGCCCTGGCTGGATCTGCGGGAGCTGAAGGAAGAATTTTTCATTCTGCAGTATCCCCATCAGTCCACCCGGCTCTTTACCGAACAGGCCCTGCGCTACAGCGGCGTTGTTCCCAAGAAGATCCTCTATATCCAGAACATGGAAACGGCCGCCCAGATGGCGGCCGAAGGGGTGGGCGCAGCTTTCACCATGGACAGCTACGCCAAACATTTTACTTATGAAAAACCTGTGTATTTCTTTGAGGTGGGGGACCCGGATTTCTCCGTCCAGATTGCCCTGGCCCACCGGAAGGAGGCCCATGTGCCCAAATACATGGAGCTCTTCATCCGGCTGGTGAGGGAGAACTTCAACCGGTGACCAAAACAGCCGATGACCGAACGTTCCCGTTATCAGGCTGCGAAATTTCCTGTGTACAGCTGATAGTATTTGCCTTTTGCGGCAATGAGCTCGTCGTGGGTTCCCCTCTCGATGATCCGTCCCTGCTCCATGACCATGATGCAGTCGGAGTTCTTTACGGTGGAAAGCCGGTGTGCGATGACGAAAGTCGTCCGCCCCATCATCAGGGCGTCCATGCCTGCCTGCACCAGCTTCTCCGTCCGGGTGTCGATGGAGGAGGTAGCCTCGTCCAGGATCAGAGCCGGCGGGTCGGCTACCGCAGCCCGGGCGATAGCCAGAAGCTGTCTCTGGCCCTGGCTTAAATTGGCTCCGTCTCCGGTGAGCATGGTGTTGTAGCCATCGGGCAGCCGGCGGATAAAGGCATCGGCATTGGCCAGCTTGGCCGCTGCTATGCACTCCTCATCTGTGGCATCCAGTTTTCCGTACCGGATGTTTTCCATCACCGTGCCGGTAAACAGGTGGGTATCCTGAAGCACCATACCCAGTGAACGGCGCAGGTCTCCCTTTTTAATCTTGTTGATGTTGATGCCATCGTAGCGGATTTTTCCATCAGCAATGTCGTAAAACCGGTTAATCAGGTTGGTGATGGTGGTCTTTCCAGCTCCCGTAGCGCCTACAAAGGCAATTTTCTGGCCCGGCTTTGCCCACAGGCTGATGTTGTGCAGCACAATCTTATCCTTGGTATATCCAAAATCCACATCATCCAGAACCACGCCTCCTTCCAGCTTGGTATAGGTCACGGTTCCGTTCTGATGTGGGTGCTTCCAGGCCCACAGGTTGGTCTGTGCAGGCGACTCCGACAACTGTCCCTTCTCATCCTCCACCGCATTGACCAATTCCACATAGCCTTCATCTGTCTCAGATTCCTGGTCCATCAAATCGAAGACACGGCCGGCACCGGCTGCGGCGTTGACCACAAAGTTAATCTGCTGGCTTACCTGGGTAATGGGGTTGGTGAAGCTCTTGTTCAATCCTACAAAGGTGATCACCGTACCTACGGTTACTCCCGCCATGCCGTTGATGCCCAGAACCGCTCCGATCATAGCCACCAAGGCGTAGCTGATCCATCCGATATTGGCGTTTACAGGCATCAGCAGGTTTGCATAGCCATTGGCCTTGTCGGCGCTGTTTCGCAGGGCCTCGTTGACCTTGTGGAAATCATCGATAGCGGCCTGTTCGTGGCAGAATACCTTTACCACCTTCTGGCCGTCCATCATTTCCTCAATGAAGCCGTCCACAGCGCCCAAATCCTGCTGCTGGCGGACATAATATTTACCGGACAGCTTGGAAAAATTGGCGGTAACCGTCAGCATCACCGCAGCAGTGAGAATGGAGATAATGGTCAGCGCGGGATTCAAAATCAGCATGGTCACCAGGGTAGCCGCCATGGTCAAGACCGAGTTGATAATCTGCGGAATGCTCTGGCTGAGCATCTGCCTTAATGTATCCACATCGTTGGTATAAACGGACATGATATCGCCGTGGGCGTGGGTATCAAAATAGGAGATCGGCAGGGACTCCATTTTGTGAAACAGGTCGTCCCTCAAACGCAGCATGGTTCCCTGGCTGACATTGACCATGATCCGGTTGTAGGAAAACGCGGCGATGACGCCGATCCCCATCACACAGGCCAGCTGGATCAGATCCGAGCGCAGGCTGCTGAAATCGTCAGACCCCTGGGAAAGCATTGGCATAATGTAATTGTCCACCAGTTTCTGGGGAAAACTGGCCCCAACCACCGTGGCCACCGCGTTGATCAGGATACAGGCCACCACGATCAAAAAAGGATATTTATAATAGTGGAGCATATACTGGACCACCCGCTTAATGGGGGCTACAACAGCAGATACTCCTGTTCTGGCATGTTTGTCACTCATAGCATTCTCCTCCTTTCTCTTTTAAGCCGGCTGGTCGAAGTCGCCGCTACCTTCCAGCTGTGAGTTATAAATCTCCTGGTAAATGGCATTGTTCTTCAGCAGGTTGTCATGGGTGTCAAAGGCATTGATCCGGCCATCCTCCAGTACCAGGATCCGGTCCGCATGCTCGACACTGGAAATACGCTGGGCAATGATGATCTTGGTCGTGCCCGGGATCTCCTTGGCCAGGGCCGTCCGGATCTTGGCATCCGTAGCCGTATCCACCGCGCTGGTGGAATCGTCCAGGATCAGGATCTTCGGTTTTTTCAGCAGGGCCCTTGCGATGCACAGACGCTGCTTTTGTCCGCCGGATACATTGGAGCCGCCTCGGGTAATAACCGTATGGTATCCATCCGGCATCCGGTCAATGAACTCATCGGCGCAGGCCGCCTCACAGGCCTTTTTGCACTCCTCCTCGCTGGCATCGGGATTGCCCCAGCGCAGGTTATCCAGAATGGTTCCGGAAAACAGGGTATTCTTCTGCAGGACCACGGAAACCTGGTTCCGCAGCACCTCCGTATCGTAATTACGGACATCCACTCCGCCTACACAGACCGAGCCCTCATCCACATCGTAAAGCCGGCAGATCAAATTTACCAAGCTGCTCTTTCCGCTGCCGGTCCCGCCGATGACGCCGATGGTCTCTCCGCTCTTAATGTGCAGGTCAATATCGGACAGGGCATTCTTTCCGCTGCCATGCTTATAGGAAAAGTTTACATGGTTGAAATCGATCCTGCCGTCTGCCACTTCCATTACCGGCTGTTCGGGGTCCTTCAAATCCGGTGTTTCATCCAGCACTTCGCTGATCCGGCGGATGCTGGCTAAAGACATGCTGATCATGACAATGACCATGGACAGCATCATCAGGCTCATCAGAAGGGACATAATGTAGCTGAACAGGCTGGTCAGGTCACCGGTGGTCATATCTCCCGCCACGATAAATTTGGCTCCAAACCAGGATACGGAGATGATGCAGAAGTAAACTGCCACCATCATGGCCGGGTTGTTGAAAGCCAGAAGGCCCTCCGCCTTAACGGAAAGGCCGTAAAGCATTTTGGAAGCCTTGGAGAACTTTTTGTTCTCATAGTCCTCCCGGACAAAAGCCTTTACCACCCGGATGGCAGTTACATTCTCCTGGACGCTGGCGTTCAGGTCATCATATTTCTGGAACACCTGGCGGAAGATCCTCAGGGTCACGGACATGATGATCCCCAGCACGATAACCAGGAACACCACCGCGATCAGGAACATGCTGCTGAGCTTAGGACTGATGATCAGGCACATGGCAAAGCTGAACACCAGGTTCAGGGGCGCTCTCACCGCCACGCGGATCAGCATCATAAAAGCGTTCTGTACATTGGTGATATCGGTGGTCATACGGGTCACCAGTCCCGGAACGCTGAATTTGTCAATATTGGAAAATGAAAAAGTCTGGATATTTTGATAGATAGCCTCTCTCAGATTGGCGCTGAAACCGGCGGATGCGCTGGCTGCATTCTTTCCTGCCAGAGCGCCGAAGCACAGGCTTAAAAAAGCCATCAGCACCATCAGAGCCCCGTAGCGGTACACCACGGAAAGATTGCTGACCTCCAGTCCCTGGTCAATAATAATAGCCGTTACAAAGGGCATCAAGATCTCCATTACCACCTCAAGGGCGGTAAAGCCAATACATCGAAAGGTATTGCCTTTATACTGCTTTAACTGCCGTATTACATTTTTCACGTTCAAATAACCTCCTGTCTGTCTTAGTTTCATCTGATTCCATCTGCTCCAGCCGGTCCAAAAGTTTCTTGCCCAGCCGTCTCAGCTGTTCTTTTTCCTCACTGTTCAGAGACTCGTTCAGCTCCTCCTCCATTTTTCCGGTTCTGCGAAGGAACTCCTCCTTCTCCTCCAGAAGCTTATCCGTCGGGCAGATCTGCTTGATCCGCACATCCCCCGGAGTTTCCCGAACGCAGAGATAACCGCTTTTCCTCATCCGTTTTACCAGGGCGGAGAGGGTAGATTTGGACAGTCCGATTTCACGGGATAATTCCGTCAAATAGGTTCCCTGGAGATGGTGTCTTAAAATGTAAACCAGAAAGTATACCTGGGTTCCTCTGATTTCTTCATCCTTTAGCCGAAACTCCAGCTGCGAAGACAGATTCCAGCTGATCTTTTTGAACATCATAAATAAATCTTCTGTCTGAAATTTTTCCGACATGCTGCATGAACACCTCCTGTCCCTTCCGTGTCAAATGTGAAAGACGTCAAAAGGTATCTTGACGACAATGATTTCGGTACGAACTGTTCGTGTCCGTACTTCTTTCACAACAAAGAGTGTAGCGCAGATGCAGGCAAATGTGAAATCGAATATTTGTATAGGCAATAAAAATCTTTTATAACTGTGGGATTTATATCTTGATAAGATCATTTTTTCTTGCCATAAGCCGGGGAATCCCTTATAATCAATAGATATTCTTTATTTAATATGCAGGAGGCGTTGCGATGAACACCACTCAGCTGGAATGTTTCGTTACAGTGGCGGAATGCCTGAATTTTTCAAAAGCGGCAGATATCTTAAAGCTGACCCAGCCGGCGGTCAGCCATCAGATCCGTTCCCTTGAGGAAGAGCTGGAGGTCAAGCTCTTCCACCGGACCAGCAAGAATGTTTCCCTGACCCAGGAAGGCCTTCTCTTTCTGGCCGATGCCCATCTGATCCTGAAAACAGCCCTGTCCGCCAAGCGGCGGCTGGAAGACCACACGCCGATCATCCCCTTTGAACTCGGCTGCCACAACCATCTGGAAATGAATCTGCTGCCCCCCGTTCTGAAGATCCTCTCCCAGAACTTTCCCCTGCTCCGCCCCACCATCCATCTGGTCCCCTTCCCCTCTCTTCTGGATATGGTGGAAAACAGCCAGCTTAACGCTGCTCTAGGCATAAAAGAAGAGCAGAACAAGTCCTCTCTGTTTTTCAAGGATCTTGTTTCTGCTCCGATTTGCTGTATCTGTTCGCCCGACTATCCTCTGGCCAAGGCGGAAACCCTGACCAAGCGGCAGCTGTCCGGCACTTTAATCGCCTGCTCTCCACGCCACATTCCCGATTCTGTTTTTGCCGTACAGAACAGCATTCTGTTGAATCTGCCTCCTGAACAGCGCTTCCTGACCGGGAGCCTGGAAAGCGCCCTGACCCTGGCCAAGGCCGGACTGGGCTATATTCTGTATCCTCAGATTCCCGGCACCCAGGAACCGGGCCTGCGCTCCATTCCGGTCACCACCCTGCCGGCAGTTTCCTTTGGCGTGTACTGCTCCTCTTCTTTGGACCATCCTGTTTTAAAGACCTTTCTCAGACTCATGGGGCAGACCTTTTCTTCTTGATACTGCTGCCAGAATGGTCAGTACCGGCAAAATCAGGTTATAGAAGGCATAGGGAGCGTAGGCGAAGGGCGAGATGCCAAGTACCCCGGTAATAAAGACCCCGCAGGTATTCCAGGGAATCAGGGAGGAAGTGGTAGTTCCCGCCGCAGACGCCGTATAGGCCAGCTCTTTTCGTGGAATCCCCCGCCTGTCGTAAGCGTCCAGGAACAATGCCCCCGGTATGGAGATGGAGATAAATTCCTCTGGCAGGCATACATTTACCAGAATACAGGAACCCACTGTGGCGGCAATCAGTCCGCCAAAGCTTTTCACATGCTCCACAACCGGCCTCATCAGGGCCTCCATCTGACCCGTATGTTCCATGATTCCACTGAACATCATAGCGCATAGAATCATGGATACGGAGTAAAGCATAGAATTAAATCCCCCTGCAGTCAGCAGGGTATCCAACAGTTCCACTCCGGTACTGCTCACATAACCGTCCATGCAGATATCCAGGAGAGTTCCCATATCTGCCTCTCCGTGAAACATCCACTGAAGTGCCGCTGCCAGGATGGAGGCCACCAGACTGGGAATGGCCGGTACCCGGAGCAGCATCAGGACCACAAGCAGTACCAGCGGAAAGAAAGAAAAAGGCGTAACAGCAAAATGCTCTGCCAGAACCTGCTGCAGCTGCTCAATCTGGCTGTATACCTCTCCCCCGCCATGGTACTGCTGCCCGATGATAAAAAAGATAACGGCTGCTGCTCCAAGTGAAACCAACGGAAGAGCGATTTTGTACTTTACATTTTCAAAAATATCTACCTCTGTAATGGCGGAGGTCAGATTTGCAGTGTCCGACAAAGGGGAAATCTTATCCCCGACATAAGAGCCGGATACGATAGCTCCGGCGGCGATTGGCATGGGAATTCCCATAATCTGAGCCAGCCCTGCCATAGCCAGACCGATTGTACCGATGGTTCCCCAGGACCCCACCAGCATGGACAGCAGGGCACACAGGAACATAGCAGACGGCAGAAATAGCGCCGGAGAAATCAGATCCAAGCCATAATATACCATCGCCGGCACCACGCCGTCCAAAATCCATGTCCCTGTTAAGATACCGATCAGCAGCAGAATCGTCAGGGAGGACAGAGAACTGCTCATTCCCTTGACCATCCCTGCTTCCACCTCTTCCCAGGTATATCCGGAAATTAAGGCCATGGTCCCGGCCAGCACCGCCCCAAAAAGCATAGGAATATGGGGAGCCGAATCATAAACAACGACCCCCGCCAGCATGACCGCCGCCAGGGCGGTCATGACAAACAGGGAACGAAGGAAGCCAACGGAGCCGGAAAACAGACGTTTTTTACAGCTCATATTGTTCATATGAAGTCTCACAGGGATTTCCCCAGGCAATCCACGCATACCCCTCATCCACACAGAACAGCATAGAGGCGATGGTCTGAAGACTTTGGTCCCCTGCGTGGTTGCAGATGGAGGCGGGATGGCCATGATGATCCTTCAGGCACTCTTTTATATAATCCTCTGTAATCTCTCCCTGCTTTTTCTGGAGAAGGTACTCCAGCCTCTGCCCTCTGAAATGGCGGGCATGATCCCGGTCCGCAGGAAGGAAACGGTCAATGTCCGGGGCAGCAGCCAGGTCATTTCCCTGGGTCAGAATACCTCTGGAAGGATACCTCTCAAAGTTTTCCACTGGTGTGGTCT
Source organism: Candidatus Enterocloster faecavium (assembly GCA_019118585.1). Lineage (GTDB taxonomy): Bacteria > Bacillota > Clostridia > Lachnospirales > Lachnospiraceae > Enterocloster > Enterocloster faecavium. The sequence continues at coordinate 29,731 of DWYS01000058.1, forward strand.
CAAATACGAGGGCCTGATTTTCCGATGAAGCCACTACATAGTTAATGGAAACGCAGGGTTTAAACTCCACCATCAGCTTTTTGACCTCCTCCATCCCTTTGGCCTGGAGGATTCTTCTTCTCATAAAGTTGGTGGGAACGGCCACCCCTCGTATGTCCTTGGTAGACAGCAGGGTGCTGCAGTTCAGAGAAAGTCCATAACTGTTCATGCCGTTGCGAATCAGCTGGGCCGGCTCGGAAAGGCCCACGATTTTTGTCCCATTTTCCTCATCGATATGCAGTACATAGAGATTTTCACCGATGAACGGGGAGTTGTCCCAGTTCTGGCCGCCTATGACGGAATGATTTTGAGTCGCCTCCCGCAGGACGGTAAAGCAGGTACACTCATTGTGCTCAAAATTGTCCACTCCCTTTTTAAATTTCAGCAGCTCGTATCGGGTATTCAGGACCATCACTACCGCCAGCTCCACGCCGGCTCCCTCTGCGATGCCTTTCGCCTCTTCCATCAGCTCCGGCATATGCTCCTCCAGATAGGGGACATATTCCATCGCCATCTGTTTCGCCTCTTCCCAGGTATATCCCTTCCGCTCAAAGGATTTCCGATAGCCCTGGCATACCTTCTCAATCTCCTCCTTCACCTGGGAGCCATGCTGGCATCCCCGCTCAAAGGGGTCGGAGGACTTTACGTAAACTTCTTTTAATCTTCCATTCATGAATTTAAATCCTCTCTTTTCCTGTTTTTCGCTGCTGGTTTCATCCAAATCTTCTCCTTATTTAGAAGAATGGGAATACCAGCGGCAGGATCACAATACAGCATATAAAGTTGATAATCAGCAACGGCCAACCGTATTTAAAGAAATCCTGGAACTTCAAATTCGTAAAAGGCATGATTAGCTGGTTGGTTCCAGATGCCATGGGAGTTAAATAAGAGCTGGTAGCTGCCATAGCGATTGCCATAACGATGGCCCTGGGGTCTGCGCCGATGTGTTCAGCCAAGGCAATACCTACTGGAGCCAGAACGCCTGCGCAAGCCATATTATTCATAAACTGGGTCATAACGGCGGTTCCCAACCAGAGGATAGCGGTAATTACATACAGGTTGGTACTTCCGCCGATGGCATTCACAAAAATCTTGCTGAACACTTCGCCCAACGGCGTCTTGTCAATAATTGCGATAGCCAGGTTAATTCCTGCACAAAACAAGACCAGGGAAGAGCTCATGCTGGAAAGGAACTGCTTAGGCTTTGCCACCTTTAAGAAATACAGCACAACCAGAATTGCATAACCCAAATAGTAGGGACTAAATGTTGGTAAAATTTCTCCTACAATTCCTATGCTGTCCAGTACCATTCCAATCAGGAAAACGATAAAGCCAACACAGACCATGTGCTGTTTGCGTTTCAGTTCCGGGCTAGCCGCAGTATCTACGTCCATTAATACGGTCGCATCTCCCGGAACCTTTTCCTCATAGGAAGGGCACATCTTGTTAAATACAATCAGATAAATACCTCCCAAAATCATCACTGGAACGCCCACCCAAGCAAAATCCAGCATACCAAAACCCTTGAGGCCGCTATCCAGTAAGGCTGTATTCGCATACACGTTGGATGTGGTTCCCACCAGCGTACAGGCTCCGCCTAATGTAGTGGCAAAAATAACAAACAGCAGCATCTTGGAATAGCTGAATCCCGATCGTTTTGCGATGCCGTATACAACCGGCACAAGGGCCATAGCCACATGGTTATTAGCCAGGAAGAAAGAAAATGCGTTTCCGAATACGAACAGCACCAGCAGGAGCATCTTTTCTTCTTTAGCCCTATCTCCGCCCGCCACCTTATTGGCATATTTTACGGCGGTATTTCCGATGATACTGTCCAGACCCGTTGCGGAGAACAACCCCATAAACATATTGATTACAAACATCAGCTGTAAGCCAGAACTTGCAAAGGGCTCCCTCACCTCAGAAGTGGTCATCACTCCCAAAAATACCATTACCGGAGCAACGGCTACATAGGTCAGCCAGTTAGGCAAACGGAAAGCCAGAATCAAGATAAACATCAAAATTCCGACAATCGCCCCAAAAATCTCAAACGTCATATGCTACCTCCTCATCTTCTCATCCCGCGCGCCGGCCGCGTTTGTAAATGTTTGATAATTTTATTATAATTTTTTCCTCAAAATCGGCAAATACTCATATGATTAAATATTTATAAGCAGCTTCTTATGGGCTAAAATCCACGTTTTTGCGTTGTTTTTAAGGTATATAAGCGTTTTATTATGTCAAAATAGCTAAATTCCGATGAGACTTTTTGCTTTTCACCCGGCCCCTGCGGATGTTATACTATAAAAAATAAATGCAGCCCTGGAATATCTCCCGGGCTGCAGCCTGACACATTCTATATAATTGAGGGGAAGGATGCCACATGATAAACGACCGAAAAATGGACTATCTTCTGAAAATTGCTGAGACCCGCTCCATCACCAGCGCTGCCCGAGCACTCTATGTGTCCCAGCCGGCATTAAGCCAGTTCGTCTCCTCCCTGGAGAAGGAGTACGACACCAAAATTTTTGAATACGAAAGCGGAAAGCTGACCCCCACCTACACCGGGGAGCTGATCATTGAATCCTTTAAACAGCAGAAGCTGCTGGAGAGCAATCTGCAGAGAGCCTTAAACGACGCCCGCCAGTCCCGGTCCGGGCGCTTCTCCATAGGCATCTCCAATGGAAGAGCTCCTATGTTTCTCTCCATCGTCCTGCCGGATTTCAAGAAAGAATATCCCAACATCCAGCTGACCATCAATACCAAATCGGAAAACGGCTTTGAGAGCATGGTGGCGGCGGGAAACCTGGATATAGCCTTCGTTATGGACCGGGCCGATGTTCCGGCCAAAGTCAAAGAGGGGCTGATTTACGAACCCCTCTTTGACTACTATTGTCTTCTGGCGGCGCCGCCCACTCATCCAATCGCCCGGGAAGCGGAACGGATTCCCGACTGGAGGCTGCGGCCGCCGGTAAATTTAAATGATTTTAAAGATGAGCCCTTTATTCAGACCATCACCTCTGACCGGCACAAGCACTGGGAGGAGGACATCTTAAAGCCCTACGACTTTCATCCCAAACAGACCATCCTGCTCACCGAGGAATCTGCCGTCTACAGCCTGGTACAGGCCGGCCTGGGCTTTGCACTGCTCCAGGACTATGTGGCCTTCTCCTACCGGAAAGGCGCCTTCTTCCGCCTGGACCGCGACAATTCCAAAGCCACATTGTGTATCATCTACCGAAAAGGGTTCGTCCTGTCCAAAGCCATGCAGTATTTTATCGGCCTGGTAAAAGAGCATGCGAAAAAAGGGTCTTTCTTCCAGTTTTAAGTATTATTTCCTTTCCAATACAGCCGGTATACTGCTGCCAGGGCCGCAACCAGCACCACCGTCGTCAGAACGCTCCCTTCCGCCCCAAATCCCCCGCCGGAGAGAAGGGCGTTCCCTGTACTCTCCATCACAAACAGGGACCTGGTCTCCATGCCGCTGACCGGGAAACCCGCGATGCAGCCCTGGGCGAAATTCCAGGCAATATGAAATCCAATGGACATCCACAGCCTTCCGGTTTTGAGAACCAGCAGAGCCAGCAAGATCCCAACCAGGGAAATGTTCACAAAGCCCATCATGCTGAAGCTGGAGTTGGCGCTGTGGGCCAGTCCGAAAATCAGACCTGTAAAGCAGCAGATGAGCGGCGGATTCTCCGTCTGGGCCATGGAAGCCATGGCGTAGCCGCGGAAGGCCGTCTCCTCTCCCAGCCCCACCAGCACGAACAGGGCCAGATATCCCAAGAGCCAGGAGCTTAAATTTTCCTGCCCGGAAACCTCTATCCTGGCTCCGCCGGAGAGGACAATGAGAACCGATGCTGTCAACAGCAGTCCGGCCCCCAGGCCCAACCCGATCCCCAATTCCTTCGCTCCCAGAACAAAGCCGCCCCGAAAGCCCAGCTGCCCGGGCTTTCTCTTTAACAGGAGCCGCCCGAACAGCAGACACAGCCCGGTCAGCAGGAGATTCTGGATACTCAGCAGGCAGATGGCCCACACTCCCTCTGCCGTTTCCCGGTACTCCTCCGCCAGGATGCCGGCGGCATCCACAATCCCCCTCTCACGCATGGCAGGCAGGGATAAGGCCAGCCCAAATCCGCTGACAAACACCAGCAGAACCGGCAGCAGCAGTTCCAGGATCAACACAAGAGTCAGAAACTTATATCCCCATCGGACCCTTCCCTCCTGGTCCAAAAAAATCATTCGGATCGTATTCATCGCAGATTCCCTTTCAGCTGATCAATCTGTTCCCGCATCTGCTGCTCCTGGTCCTCAAACAGCAGGCTTTTATTGTACTGGAAATACCGGGGACAGTGATATTCTTTCAAAAAATGAAGGCAGGATGGACTGGCATTCAGCTCCGTCACAAATACAACCAGCTCCTGGCCGGTTCCGAAGGCAGCCTCCAGAAAATCGAACGCATGCTCCAGCTTCTGGCCGCACTCTTCCCGCATCTCTTCGTACCGGTCGCTGAGTCCGGAAAATTTCTCCCGCACAAACTCCCAGGGTTCCTGAACATCCTCCTTCTCCAGCCCTTCTGCAATCTCCTCCAGCACAGCGATCGCTCCCTGCCGGATTCGTTTTTCCCGGCGCTCCAAAAGGCCCTGAACCCGCTTCTGCTCCAGCTCCTGTTCCATCTGGCTCATCTCCTGTCTCAGTGCCCCTGCGCCCTTCTCCTGAATGGCCTCCTGGCATTCTCTCAGCCGCCTCATCATCAGCTCCAGCTGCTCTTCCAGGTCTTCCAGCCCTCTCATCAAACCTCTCACCCTGGTCAGAAGAAGCCCCACCAGACTTAACCGCTCGTCAAAGGCAGCCCGGCCGGCCTGGTCACAGAGGGCCTCACTCCAGTTTCCTTTGAGGATTTCGTCTGCCTGGTAATCCTTCTGGTATTTCTGGTAAAGCTTCAGGTAATTGGCAAAATCCTTGGCGATGGCCGGAAACTGGATATACTGGGCCACCACCTCCCGGTCCGCCTCCTTTCCCAGCCGCTCATAGACCTTTAAAAGGTCAGACAAATCCTCCCAGCCTCTTGGAGTGGCAAACCGTTTTCCATCTACCGTAGTTTCAATCCGGCAGAAATTCTCAGGCTTTAAATCCAGATAGGAGAGGATGGCCCCATGCAGCTCCTTTCCCAGGGCATACTCCTTCCATACGGAATAATCCGGCTCTACGTAGATCCGTTTCATCCGGTCCAGGGTCACAATATCGAATTCCCGGACGGATTTGTTATACTCCGGCGGATTTCCCGCCGCGACAATGAGCCATCCATCGGGAATCTTGTGGCTTCCGAAGGTCTTGTACTGCAGAAACTGGAGCATGGCCGGAGCCAGCGTCTCCGATACACAGTTGATTTCATCCAGAAAAAGGATACCCTCCTTCAGCCCCGTCTCCTCCATCTTCCGGTAGACCGCCGCCACGATCTCGCTCATGGTGTACTCCGTCACCGCGTATTTTTGTCCGTCAAATTCCCTGGTCTCGATGCGGGGCAGGCCCACCGCGCTCTGCCGGGTATGATGGGTAATGGTATAAGCAACCAGGCCGATGCCGCACTCCCTGGCTGCCTGCTCCATGATCTGTGTTTTCCCCACACCAGGCGGGCCGATCAACAGTACCGGCCGCTGGCGCATGGAAGGAATCGCATACTCTCCGTCCTCATCCTTCAGCAGATAGGCCGCAGCCGTATTTTTGATTTCTTCCTTGGCGCGTTTGATATTCATGTCAAAATCTCCTTCCGAAAGATTTCCTCCTCCACATCCCGCATCTCCCCATCCTCCAAAAGCTCCTCCGGCTCCAGAATCAGCTTCATGGCCCAGGCCGGAACGGATTCCTCCTGGTACTGGTCCCGTATGAATACAAAGGCCGTATCATAGGAAGGAGCCTGAATGGGATAAATACCCTTTCCATCTGTAAAATAGATCAGCCCGCGAAGTCTGGTAAAGGCCCCGGACCTTCTCAATCCCTCCACATATTCAAAGGCCGGACGAAAATCGGTTCCCCCTCCGCCCTGAATCTGAAAATTCTCCAGAAAGCGCCGGAATTCCTCCGGGCTTTTCAGCACTGCATCCTGGCGCACCTGTTCATCACACTGAATGACATGAAGATGGATGCTCCGGAAAAAATGTTCCTGCTCCGACAGAATGCTCCCCGTTTCCTCCAGAAAACGGCGCACCAGCTGGCCGGAACAGGACATGGAGGTGTCGATGACGATGACAAAATCCTCCACCCGGCATACCTCCCTGGTCTCCTGGGGCTCCAAAAGGGGCGTATTTCCGTAGAGGGAAAGGCCGTAGCTGTACAGGCCGTAATCGAAGGAATCCGCATCGATTTCCCTCTCTTCCCTCAGAACGGCAAAACGCCGCAGAAAGCGGCCGTAATCGTACCGCTCCCGGTTTTCCACCGCCAGCTCCTCCAGAAGGCTTTCATTGTCCTCCCTGCCCTGTTCTGCTCCCATCTCCAGGGCGGTCTGCATCTGCTCCCGTCTGTCCTTCCACCGATTTCTCCGCTCTGCGGCAGCCCTTGGCTGTTCCGGCTCCTCCCAGCGCTCATGGCTGTCCACCAGAAATTCCCCGGCCAGCTGTCTCCGCCGTTTTTCGCCCGGCTTCTCTGCGGCCAAAGCCCGGTATACCCCTCCCGCAGTCAGAGTCTTAAGCTTCAGCTCCTTGCGGATGCGCAGGTAGGTTTCCCTCCTGAAAGCCCCAGGCTGCAAGTGGGTGCAGGACTGGATCAGGCCATCGATGACCGACTCCGCCGCAATGTCGCAGGATATGTCCCACAGCTCCTTGTCCCGCTTTCCCCTGGTATCCATATGGTCAAACAGGCAGTGCAGCAGCATGTGAAGATAGCCCCGGTTAATCAGGACCCGGCCCTTCCGGTATCGGTCCAGCAGCAGATCCGGCTGGTAAAAAATAGTCCACCCGTCCGTGCGCAGTCCGCTTCCCCTCAAATCCCACTGGGCCTCAAACTGAAAGCTGCTTAAAGCCACATCCAGAAAGGGCATGCTCAGATACAGCTCATTTCTGGCCTGGGAAAGGATCCGGACGCACAGCCCTACCTGGGCCAGTTCCTGGAGCTGCCGTTCCTTCGCAGGGTCCGTCATGAGGTCTTCTCCTCCGTCTGCCCTTCTGCCGCTTCCTCCTGAGCTGCGGAGATCCCATGCATGGCCTCGTGCTCTCTCCTCAGCTCCTGGTACAGCTTATAAAAAGGCCAGCCTGCATTCTGCTCCGTCAGCACCGCCTTGATGGCGATTCTGGGCACTCCCGCCTTTCTCAGATTCAGCAGCAGCTCGTCCAGCCGGTGGCCGGAAAAATGCTTCATCACCAGCATCTCTTCGGGAATCTCAGGCAGCTCTTCCTCAATCTCCCTCTCCTCAAATCCTTCTATCCCGGCCAGAAATCCTACTGTCTGGCCCGTCTGTTCGGGATGGATGTTGCGGATGCGCACTCCCATCCGGACCAGGACGCTTTTCAGCTTCGCCACATGCTTCATGGATTCCGGCGTACCCGGATTATAATACAAAACAGATTCTGCCGTCTTTGCCATCTGCGCTCACTCCTTTTTCTTGTTCTACTGTTTTCCAAACAGCTCCTGGCTGTCCAGCATCAGGGTAAAGGGGCCGTCATTGACCAGCTCCACCTTCATATCCGCACCGAACTGTCCCCGCTCTACCACAGCTACGTGCTGCCGGCAGCAGTCCATAAAATACTCGTACAGCCGGTTCGCCTCCCCCGGCTCTCCGGCCTTGATAAAGCTGGGGCGGTTGCCCTTGCGGCAGTCGGCATACAGGGTAAACTGGCTGATCACCAGAAGCTCCCCGTTCACATCCCCCAGGGAGAGGTTCGTCTTTCCGTTCTCATCCTCGAAAATCCGCAGACGGCAGATTTTGTCCGCCATCCGTCTGGCTGTTTCTTCCGTATCCTCCCCGGATACGCCCAAAAGGATCATAAATCCCTTTCCAATTTGTCCGATGGTCTGTCCATCCACCGTTACCCCTGCTCTCAAAACTCTCTGTATGACTGCCCGCATTCTGCGTTCTCCTTTCTTTTACCGCAGCATCAGCCGCAGATATTCCATCAGCCCTGCTGCCGTTTCCTCCCCGTAGAGCACCTCTCTGGCTCTGGCCGGGTCATCGGTAATGATATTGTCCACTCCCAGCAGACGCATCTGCTCCATCTCACTGCTCTGATTGACCGTCCACACATGAACGCCTTTTCCCAGTTCATGAAGCCGCTCCACCAGCCTGGACGTTACAAAGCTGGAACGTATGCTGATAAAATCCAGCGCCGGGTTGTCGTAATAATTTCCATAGGCGGCAGGAAGAATGTATCCCGTTTTCAGGTTCTGGCTGACGGCCTTTACCCGCTCCAGGTAACTCAGTTTCACCGAGGTGATCACACACTGCTCCTCCATGCCCATATCCAGGATCATAGCGGCGGTCTGCTCCGGCAGGTCCGTATCATCTCCAATGTTCTTCAGTTCAATATTCAGCCGGATCCGGCCTCTGGCCGCCTCCAGCATCTCTTCCAGAGCAGGAATCCCCACGCCGGCAAATTCCGGACCAACCGAACTTCCCACATCCAGCTTTTTCACCTCATCCCAGGTCATCTCCCCCAGACGCCGGTTGACGCCGGACACCCGTTTGACATTTAAGTCATGGCAGACCACGATCACACCATCCAGTGTCATCTGCACATCGATCTCACAGAAATCCGCCATCTCCTCCACCGCTGTTTCCAGAGCCGGAAGGGTATTTTCCGGCGCCCTTAACGAGCTCCCTCTGTGAGCGGTAATCTCCGTATCCGCCAAAAGAGCGGAGTCCAGGCCCACTCCGTTCCAGATCAGATCTGCCGTGAGGATGCCGCTGAGCACGATCCCGATCCCCAGAGCTGCAAGCCCCAGACGGCGTCCTCTTCCTGAAAGCCTGAGAACCGGTCCGTCCGAAGTCCCTGCCGGCTCCCGGCCGGCAAATCTGCCGTACATAACCGTCAGACCGCCAAAATCCACTGCTGTTGCCATGGAGCTTCCCAGAAAGAGAACCATCGCCTCGATCCTGCCGCTGACAGCTAAGAGCACCGCTGTGGCACGGTACCCCTCCTCAAATACGGCAGCCACCACAGCAGCACCGAGGTAGAGCACCACATGGAGAATCCCTATCCCTGCCACCACCATGCCGTTTAAGGCCAGGAGACGGAGGAGCGCACCCGGCCATCTCCCCTTGATCAGAACCCTGCTGCGGCGCAGCCCGTCCCGAAAGTTCTTCTGCTCCACCATGCAGGTAAAAAAGACCATCATAGTGGGAACTCCCACCAGAGCCAGCCCGACTACCAGCAGCACCAGAAACAGGCGGCCCGCCGGAAGATTCAGCAGTTCATCCAAAACGAAATTGATGGGCCGGATCCGGGTAAATATGCGCAGCAGCACATAGCAGTTCATCATCAGATAGCTTGCCAGGGCCAAAAGAAAAAGCCGCCAGTTTCCCCTGCGCAGCTGCTCCCATGTTTTCAAAAGCGCTCCTGAAGCCACAGCGCCAAGTCCTGCCCTCCTGGAATAGGAGGCCGCCTGATACAGCGTGATCAGTCCCGCCAGCTCTCCGGTCATCGCTATGGATGTAAGCGCCGTAAGCAGCAGAAAGCTGAAAACCGCCGCCGGACTCACCAGCACCGGGAACAGATTGCTCATGGTCAGATAACTATAGCCTGCTGACCGCAGGGAAAACCGCAGCAGCAGGCCTGTTAATTTCCAGAGGCCTAAGCCTGCTGCCAGCCGCCAGCACATTGAAAAAACTGCCAGCCGCAGCAGGTTCAGCCGGATTGTCTGAAATGTTTCTCTAAAAAATCCTTTCACCTAAAGTTCTTCTTCCGTCCTTTGCTTCTCTTCCTCTTCCTGCTTTCTCCTCGCCGCAAAAGCGGTGATGGCCTGGTTTAATGAAAACATCTTGGCATCCAGCACATCCACCATATCGGCGCAGGCCTTCAGCTCCAAAAGCAGGTTTTCAGGAGCATTCCCCTCGAATTTGTACGCGATCTTGTGTTCCAGGCTGGCCCAGAAATCCATGGCCACCGAGCGGATCTGGATTTCCACCTTGGTTTCCACCGGACCGTCCGTCAGATACACGGGGACCGTCACCACCATGTGGTAGCTCTTGTAGCCGTTGGGCTTGGGATGCTTGATATAGTCCTTCACATGGAGGACCGTCACATCATCCTGACGGGCAATAAACTCCGCGATCTGATAGATGTCCGAGGTAAAGGAGCAGATGATACGGATCCCCGCGATGTCGCTTAAATGCTCCATCATGGTTTCAATGGTCACTTCATACCCGTCCTTCTTCAGCTTCTTGACAATGCTGTCCGCTGATTTCAGCCTGGATTTAATATGCTCGATGGGGTTATAGTCGTACCGGCTGTTAAACTCGTTGTTGAGGATTTCGATTTTCGTATTGACTTTCTTCAGGGCCGAATCATACAAAAACATGACCGAACGCCATTGGTCCACCTGACTGTCGTTTTTTGGGATATTCGTCAAAACTATCCCTCCCTCTTCGTTCCTAGTTAAGCTTGAGGCCTTTCAGAAGTTCTCCCAGACCGGTGGTCACGGAAGCAGTCTCCTTGTAGTCGTAATGCTCATGAGCCTCCTCTTCCTCCTTGGCGGCTGCCAGGGCCTTCATGCTCAGGCTGATCCTTCCATCGCCCACGGACAGGATCTTCACCTTCACGGTCTGTCCCTCCTTCAGCACAACACCGGGATGCTTGATCCTCTGGGTGCTGATCTGGGAAACATGAAGCAGTCCGTCCACGCCGTCAGCCAGCTTGATGAAAGCGCCGTAATCTTTGATGCTGTCCACGGTTCCCTCTACGATGTCGCCGGCCTTAAACTGAGCCATGCGCTCCTTGCGGGCAGCTTCCTTCTTATCCTTCTCTACCTGGCGGGCAGAAAGAACCAGCTTCTTGTTCTCCGGATCTGCAGTGATGATAACAGCCTCCAGGGTCTTGCCCTTAAAGTCCTCCAGATTCTCCACATACTCGGTGGAAACATGGGAGCCGGGAATGAAGGCTCTCACATCGTCCAGGTAGCCCACTACGCCGCCTTTTACTGCCTCTACAATCTTTACCTTCACAACGGTGTGGTCCTCTTTCATCTGCACGAAGTTGTTCCACTTCTCCATCTCGCCGCTCTCGTCCTCGGCAGCCTCAATATTTCTCTTGTTCAGAGTCTGATAGGAAGCTTCCAGCTCTGCAGCGTAATCCTCCATGGTCTCTTCCGGCATAGACGCCTCTTCCTTTACTTCCTGCTCCATCTCTTTTTTCAGTTCTTCGCTCATAATTGTTCTCCTCGCCTTTCCTCGCATTTTGCTCCAGATTTTATCTTCCGGATAAGCTCCTTCCATTATACCAACAACAGGGCGGTTTTTTCCATACTTTTCTTATAAAAATTATGCCGTTTTTCAAAAAAAACATGCTCTTTTCGCGAAAAATATGCTATGATTTTTTCAGAGCCGTGCCAAATCGCCGCGTGCCTGTTACAGAATCCTATTTTATTATAGAAAGAAAGGACCGCCGTATTGCAATGATCAATTTTCTGAATCTGGAATACTTTCTGGTAGCTGCAGAAGAGCTGAATTTTACCAAGGCAGCCAAACGGCTGTATATCTCCCAGCAGTCTCTCAGCAACCATATTTCCAATATGGAGAAGGAATTCGACATCATTCTTTTCAACCGGACCTCCCCCCTGACTTTGACCTATGCCGGCCAGGTATTAAAGGAACGTGCCCGGGAAATGCTGGATTTGCGGGATGAAACTTACCGGGAAATCCGGGACATCAAGGATTTCTCCACCGGCCAGCTGTCCATCGGTGTCTCCCACACCAGAGGACGGGTCATTCTCCCGGAAATCCTGCCCTACTATCAGGCCCTCTATCCCGGCATCGAGCTGAAGCTGGTGGAGGGCAATTCCCAGGAGCTGGCCGCTGACCTCCTCCACGGGGATATTGACCTGATTATCGATCTGCTGCCCCTGTCGGTAGAAAATGTGGAAACCGTTCCCATCTGTAAGGAAGAAATCCTTCTGGTGGTTCCGGACCAGGTCCTGGAAACCGCTTTTCCCGGACGCCTGGAAGAAATCCACAAGCGCCTGTCCCAGTCCGTGGACTTAAAGCTTTTAGAGCACTGCCCGTTTATCCTGCTGAAACCCGGCAACCGGGTCCGCTCCATCGCCGATGAGATCCTCACCGACGTCCAGATCGACCCCAATATCGTGCTGGAGACAGAAAATATTGAAACTGCCCTGGCTTTAAGCCGCCGCGGCATGGGCATTACCTTTTATCCCAAAATGTTCATGAAGGAGGAGCTTCCCACTGCCGACCAGAAGGAAACCTTCCTGAAAAAATACCATTTGAATCTGTATTCCCTGAATTATGACCGGGCCCACGGAGTTCTGGGAATCGGCTATCACAAAAGCCACTATATCTCCAGAGCCACCAAGGAATTTATCCGCATCGCAAAGGAGAAGATCCATTACAATGAATAACGGGAAGAGGCCTTGACAAGGTCTCTTTTTTTCGCTATAATATTTAACAAATAGTAACTATTATCATTATTAAGAAAGGAGCCGCTATGAAAACGCTTAAGTATAGCCGTCAGCGGGAATCCATCAAAGCCTGTCTGATGAATCGTCATGACCATCCGACGGCAGACGCCCTATACGCCAGCATCCGTGAAGAATTTCCCAACATCAGCCTTGGCACGGTTTATCGGAACTTAAACCTCCTGGTGGAGACGGGAGAGATTCAGCGGCTGACCTGCGGCGATGGGGCTGACCATTACGATGGAGTTCCTACTCCACATTACCATTTCATGTGCCGGGACTGCCGCCAGGTATACGATGTTCCCATGGACGTCATGGAATCACTGAACGAGACAGCCCAGGCCTTTGCACCGGGAGAGGTAGACAGTCACTCGATTTTGTTTTTCGGCCGATGCAGCTGCTGCCTGGAAAAAGAAGCCTCTGAAAAAAATGTGGAAAAAGGGGTTGACAAAACAGCCTGATGGCTGTATAGTAATAACAGTAATCATTACTATTTTCTTTCCGAGATAGGAAATGATTCTGATTCAGAACTGAACAAAATTCAAATAAAAGGAAAAGGAGAAAACAGCTATGAAGAAATGGGTTTGTACTGTATGTGGTTATGTTTACGAGGGAGAGAATCCGCCGGAGAAATGTCCTCAGTGCGGCGTCCCCGCTTCCAAGTTCAAAGAGCAGAAGGCTGACGAGCTGGCTTGGGCCTGCGAGCATGAGGTAGGAGTTGCTCAGGGTTCTCCCGAGGATATCATGGCTGACCTGCGCGCAAACTTCGAGGGCGAGTGCTCTGAGGTTGGTATGTATCTGGCTATGTCCCGCGTTGCTTACAGAGAGGGATATCCCGAGATCGGCGAGTACTGGAAGACCGCCGCTTACGAGGAAGCAGAGCATGCCGCTAAGTTCGCTGAGCTGCTGGGCGAGGTTGTAACCGACAGCACCAAGAAGAACCTGGAGATGAGAGTTGCTGCTGAGAACGGCGCTACCGCCGGCAAGTTCGATCTGGCCAAGAGAGCAAAAGCTCTGAATCTCGATGCAATCCATGACACCGTTCATGAGATGGCTAAGGACGAGGCAAGACACGGCCGTGCATTTGAGGGTCTGCTGAAGCGGTATTTTGATTAAAATTTCAGTTGATTAAAATTTTCGAAAAATTTTATTGAAATATACGAAATTTTCCGATACAATGGAAGCGCAAGGGAACTGTAACCTTCTGCCGGACGCGCTCCACGCGTGTCTGGCAGAACGTATTACAAAAGAAAGGTGAGGTACATATTATGGCATCAAAATACGCAGGAACAAAGACGGAAAAGAATCTTCAGGATGCATTCGCAGGCGAGTCCCAGGCCCGCAACAAGTATACCTACTATGCATCCGTAGCTAAGAAAGCTGGCTATGAGCAGATGGCATCTCTGTATCTGGAGACCGCTGACCAGGAAAAAGAGCACGCTAAGATGTGGTTCAAAGAACTTCACGGCGGCAAAGTCAGCAGCGACATCGAGGAAAACCTGAAAGATGCAGCCGCAGGCGAGAACTATGAGTGGACCGATATGTATGCCCGTATGGCCCGTGAAGCCAGGGAAGAAGGCTTTGAAGAGCTGGCTGTGAAGTTTGAGCTGGTTGCCAAGGTAGAGGCGGCCCACGAGAAGCGCTACAACAAACTTCTGGAAAGCCTCCAGAACGACAAGACCTTCAAGGGAGATGCTCCCCTTGGCTGGAAGTGCAGAAACTGCGGCTATATCCACGAAGGCCCCGACGCTCCCGAGGTATGTCCCTGCTGCGCACATCCCAAGGCTTACTTTGAGAGGAAGGTTGAGAATTACTAAGTTTAGACACAACTAAAAAGCGCTGCAAAATCCGCTCTTACTCACACAGCGAATTTTGCAGCGCTCCTTTTTCTTTTTATTCCCGATTCTCAATCTCCATTATCATATTCACCCGCCGCTCATGACGGCCGCCCTCAAAGCTGGCGTCCAGCCATGCCTCGGTGATCATCTTGGCCAGCTCACTGCCAACCACACGCGCTCCGAAAGCCAATACATTTGTGTTGTTGTGCTGTCTGGACAGCTTTGCCGTGTAGGGTTCGCTGCACACACAGGCCCGGATTCCCTTCACCTTGTTGGCCGCCAGGGAGATTCCCACCCCGGTTCCGCAGATAACGATTCCCAGATCCGCCTCCCCTCCGGCCACGGCCCGGCCGACCTTCTCCCCGTAAATCGGGTAGTCGCAGCTCTCCGTGGAGTTGGTTCCAAGATCGAGAACCTCATATCCCTTTCCCTCCACAAACTCCTTGATGATATTCTTTAATTCAATAGCGGTATGGTCATTTCCCATAGCGATTTTCATTGTTTTGTGTCTCCTTTTCTGTTGTCCTTTCCGCCCAAATGAAAGGCACTATTCTATTATTCCGAATCAGCTTCATCCCACCTGATCCCCACCAAAAAATGCCCGAATCCGATCCAGCCGGGAGGTCATGGAAAGCAGCAGCATATCCGCGGCGGTAAGCGCCGCCATCGCCTCCACCACTACCACAGCCCGGGGAACGATGATCGGGTCATGTCTTCCCTTGATTACGATCTCCCGCTCTTTCCCGAACCGGTCCACGGTCTGCTGCGGACGGGCGATGGACGGCGTGGGCTTGAAGGCTGCGCGGAAGACAATGGGGCTTCCGTCACTCATTCCCCCCAGAGTTCCGCCGGAATGGTTCGTCTGCTTCACGGTACGGGGCTGGAACGCCAGGCCGCCGTCCGGGGTCTTCTCTTCCAGGCAAAAGGCATCGTTGTTCTCCGATCCCCGCATGGAAGCTGCCTGAAACCCGGAGCCGATCTCGAATCCCTTCACCGCGCCGATGGAGAGTATGGCCTTTGCCAGATTGGCGTCCAGCTTCTCAAACACGGGCTCTCCGATACCGACCGGCATCCCCTCGATGACGCACTCCACCACGCCGCCTGAAGAGTCCTTCTCCGCCATAAGTGTTTCCAGATACGCCTCTGCCTCCAGGGCTGCCTGGGCATCCGGCATATAGAGGCGGTTTTTATCCCGCTCCGCCAGATCCATCCGCTCCGGAGAAATCACAACCGGCCCGATGGAGCGGGTATAGGCGCGCACCTTCACTCCCAGGCTCTCCAGAAGCTTCGCCGCAACTGCCCCGGCTGCCACCCGGCCTGCCGTCTCCCTGCCGGAGGAACGGCCGCCTCCCCTGTAATCCCGAAACCCGTATTTCTGATCAAAGGTATAGTCCGCGTGGCCCGGCCGGTAGATATCCATGATCTCCCCATAGTCCTGGGATCTCTGATCTTTATTGCGTATCTCCAGGGCAATGGGCGTACCCGTTGTTTTTCCCTCAAATACACCGGAGAGGATCTCTGCCTGGTCTCCCTCCTGCCGTGCCGTAGTGAACCGGCTCTGTCCCGGCTTTCTCCGATCCAGGTAACGCTGGATATCCTCTTCGCTCAGAGGGAGGCCCGCCGGGCATCCGTCCACCACCACTCCGATTCCTTTTCCATGGGACTCTCCCCATGTAGTGATTCTGAAAATTGTCCCATAGCTGGAACCTGCCATATTTTAACGCTCCTCTCAGCCTCCGATTTTCGCAATGGTGCAGCAGTTGGGCTCATTCACCTTCACGCTGCGTCCGCTCATAACCAGGAGGCCCTTCTCATAGTCCACCTTAAAGAAGGTGATGGTGCCGCTGTCATGGTTCAGGGACGCGATATGGCGCGAATCCGGGAACACCGCGATGTCCTTGGGATACTCCCCGCTGATCGGCAGACAGCAAAGCATGGTGAGAAGGCCCGTCTCCTCGTCCCTTCTGTATACACTGATGGTATTCTCCCCGGCGTTGGAGCAATAAATGTATTTCTGATCCCAGGAAAGGCGCATCGCACAGGCCGCCGTCATATTCCCCGGATTCTTGGTAGACGTGGTGGAGATCGTCTGGATCTTCTCAATCACCGGCGCCCGGTCCCCGGTCTGATAGGTGTACACGTCAATGGCATTCTTCAGCTCATACATCAGATAAATAAAGCGCCCGTCCGCGCTGAAGCGGAAATGCCGGGGAGCGGATTCCAGCTCGCAGCGGATTGCATCCACCTGAACCAGTTTTTTCTCTTTTTCATTGAAACGGTATATTTTCACCTGGTCAATGCCGTTGTCCACGGAAAGCACATACTTCCCGTCCGGCATCCTCCGGGTGCAGGTCACATGGGGACGGAAGTTGCGCTCCGCCACACTGCCGTATCCCTTATCAAATACGCCGTCCACAATTTCCCCAACGGAGCCGTCCTTATTAAGGCTTAAAACCGTGGCCTTTCCGTCATGATATCCGGAGACAAACACATACTTGTCCTCGATATCCGTGCAGAGATGGCAGCCACGCATACCTCGGATGGACGCGCTGTTGAGCCTCGCCAGGCTCCCGTTCTCCAGAATACGGAAGGAGACAACCCCCTCGTCTGCGATGGAATACAGCGTTTTCCCGTCGCTTGAAGCGATCACGTAGGAGGAATTATCCACCTCCACCTCACAGCGCTCCTTAAAAATTCCTTTCTCCACATCTACGTCATAAACGGTGATCCCCTTTGCCTTGCCCGTGTAGGAATAGGATCCTACATATGCCATATATTTGCCTTTCATGACCTTGTGTACCTCCCTGAATTTATGCCGCTGCCCGCTTAAGCCGCAGCGAATTAAGCTTAAGCACATCATATCATAATTTCCTATATTTGTTAAGTATGAACATCTGGAACGTTCTGTCAGAAATAATTGCGCGAAAGGTATTGACATATGCCCCGTATCATGTATAATGTAAGGCGCCTTGTTTATTATTACTAAACTTTTTGCTTATTTTTACAATCAGTCAGTATAGGTAAACTTTTTGTTTAAAACCAGGAGGGATTTTATGGATATCGGAAACCGGTTAAAAGAGCTGCGGGTCTTAAAGGGGCTGACCCAGGAGGAGCTGGCCGACCGTGCGGAGCTCTCCAAGGGATTTATTTCCCAGGTGGAGCGCAATCTCACCTCCCCTTCCATTGCCACCCTGACGGATATCCTCCAGTGCTTGGGATTTACCATCGGCGAATTTTTCAGCGAGGAGCCGGAGGAACAGATCGTCTTTGGACGGCAGGACTATTTCGAAAAGATTGACGCGGAACTTCTCAACGAAATAAAATGGATCATCCCCAATGCCCAAAAGAATGTGATGGAGCCCATCCTGCTGACCCTCCAGGCCGGAGGTTCTACCTATCCGGACACCCCCCACGAAGGCGAGGAGTTTGGCTACATCCTGTCCGGCTCTGTCTCCATTCACCTGGGAAGCCGGACCTATAAAGCGAAAAAAGGAGAATCCTTTTATTTTACCCCGGACAAGAAGCACTTCCTCACCAGCAAAAACGGGGCCGTTGTCTTATGGGTCAGCTCGCCGCCAAGCTTTTAGAGCGCACCACACTACGATAAGGAGAAAACATATGAGCCAGCCACTTATTGATCTGCAGCATATATACAAGAGCTTTGACGGAGAGCTGGTCTTGGACGACCTGGATCTCTCCATTGAAGAAAACAGCTTTGTCACCCTTCTCGGGCCCAGCGGCTGCGGCAAGACAACCACCCTGCGCATTCTGGGCGGATTTACCGCCCCGGACAAAGGACAGGTTCTGTTTGAAGGTCAGGACATCACCCGCGTGCCGCCCAACAAGCGCCCTTTAAATACCGTATTCCAGAAATACGCCCTCTTTCCTCACATGAATATTGCGGAAAATATTGCTTTCGGCCTCAAAATCAAAAATAAGCCCAAGGCCTACATTGAAGACAAAATCAAGTACGCGCTGAAACTGGTCAATCTCTCGGGATATGAGAACCGCACCGTGGATTCCCTCTCCGGCGGCCAGCAGCAGCGCATCGCCATTGCAAGGGCCATTGTAAATGAGCCCCGGGTCCTCCTTCTGGACGAGCCCCTGGGCGCCCTAGACTTAAAGCTGCGCCAGGATATGCAGTACGAGCTCATCCGCCTGAAAAATGAGCTGGGAATCACCTTCGTCTACGTAACCCACGACCAGGAGGAAGCGCTGACCATGTCCGACACCATTGTGGTCATGAACCAGGGATACATCCAGCAGATGGGCTCCCCGGAGCAGATCTACAATGAGCCGGAAAATGCCTTTGTGGCTGACTTCATCGGCGAAAGCAACATTGTGGAGGGCACCATGATCCGCGATGAGCTGGTGGAGATTTTCGGCGCCCGCTTTGCCTGTGTGGACAAGGGCTTCGGCACCAACCGGCCTGTGGACGTGGTCATCCGTCCGGAGGACATCGATCTGGTTGCTCCCGAGGACGGAACGCTTGTGGGAACCGTAACCCATCTGATCTTCAAGGGGGTTCATTATGAAATGGAGGTCACCACACCGGACGGTTTTGAATGGCTGGTCCATTCCACCGACATGTTCCCCGTCGGTCAGAAAGTCGGCATTCACGTGGAGCCCTTTGACATCCAGATCATGAACAAACCGACTTCCGAGGATGAAAAAGCGCTTGGCGTCGGAGAATAAGAAGGAGGCTGCATCGTATGAACCGTACAACAAAAACCGCTGCCCTGGGGCGGAGCCTTCTCGCGGGGCCCTACCTTTTGTGGATGACAGGTTTCATTCTGATTCCTCTGTGCCTCATCCTCTGGTACGGCCTTACGGACAGGGACGGCAGCCTGACCCTGGCAAATGTCCTCGCCATCGCGGATCCCGAGCACGCCAAGGCTCTCTGGCTCTCCCTGGGGCTCTCCCTTGTGAGCACCCTGATCTGCCTGGTGCTGGCCTATCCCCTGGCCATGATCCTGCGGGGCAAAAAAGCAGCGGCGGGAGGGTTTATTGTATTCATCTTCATCCTGCCCATGTGGATGAATTTCCTGCTGCGCACCCTGGCCTGGCAGACCCTGCTGGAGAAAAACGGCGTGATCAACGGCAT
>DWYS01000059.1 GCA_019118585.1 Candidatus Enterocloster faecavium
TCCGTCTACCTGAACTGCAGAAGATGGGAGTCGAACCCACAAGGTATTTCTACCACACGGACCTGAACCGTGCGCGTCTGCCAATTCCGCCACTTCTGCTTTCCCGCCTCTGCATTCCTGCAGACGACAAGGGAAATTATAATCCAAGTTTCCTGGTTTGTCAATCCTATTTTTCCTGTTTCATCCGCAAAGACGTTCCGGGATTTTTTCCCGTTCCTTTTCCTTCCCCAAACCGCAAGATCAGGTCTGTCCTCCTTTTTCCCAGGATATTGTTCAGCTCCCTGACGCTTAAATGGCCGTTTAAGTACATATTCGCAAGATCCACAGACTCGGCCCCAATCTGCGCTACAAGTTCCAAATTCGTCATAATCCCTCTTCTCCTGATGTTCTTTCAATTTTTGCCGGCATAATAAGATGACCTGAACTCTTACCAGTATATGAGGAACTTTCCGCAGATATGACGGTATTTTAGGGAAAAAGAGGATGAGACCTCTGCAGCCTCATCCTCTTTCTATCCTTCCTTTTTGAAATATCCTTTTCAAATGAACCCTTATGCTTCCTCGGTCTTCTCCGGAGCCTTCTTCTCCTCCTTCTCGTCCTCGAAGAAATCGTCGTCGAAATCATCATCGAAGTCGTCCTCGAAGTCCTCCAGATAATCCGGAGTGAAGAAACGGTATACCGCATAAGCGATTCCCGCTACGGCAGCTACCGCGCCGATGATGGCCAGCACCCAGAGGATACAATTTTTCTTCTTATCCTCCTCTTCCTTGCGGTGCAGCAGATCATTCAGCTTTGTTGCATTTACAATCTCCTCTACACGGCTCATCGCATCTCTTCCCATGGCATCCAAACGCTCCTTATCGAATTTATTCATCATACTCCCACTTCCTTTCCCGGTTTGTTGTCTTTTTCATTATAACATGTCCACAGTTGTTTTTCTATCTTATTTTTTTCAAATTTTCAAAAAATATACGATTTTCCAGGGCGGTGTCGAACTCCGGAGAAATCTGTCCTAAATTTTTTCCAGCTTGGCAAAGGAGGCAAACATCCGTTTTCTTCCCGCCGTATCAAAATCCACTGTAACCTCGAAATCCTTTCCTCCATCCTTGATCTCCGCAACCGTGCCCTGCCCAAACTTGATGTGTCTGACCCGGTCCCCGGCCGCGTAATCCAGATGGTCCTTTTTTTCTACCGTAAAGGTTTTTCCAAAAGAAGGCTTGGAGCCGCCGAACCCTCCTGCCCGCCCGGAACTTTTGGGGGCAGCTGCCGGCTGGGGCGTCTGATTCCAGGGCAGAGCGGCCTCCT
Source organism: Candidatus Enterocloster faecavium (assembly GCA_019118585.1). Classification (GTDB taxonomy): domain Bacteria; phylum Bacillota; class Clostridia; order Lachnospirales; family Lachnospiraceae; genus Enterocloster; species Enterocloster faecavium. The sequence continues at coordinate 1,306 of DWYS01000059.1, forward strand.
CGCTCTTTTTCCCAAAAGAGGGGGCAAACAGATCCGGAACATGCATCTCCACCGTCTCCTCCGGCAGTTCGTCGATAAAGCGGCTGACCCGATGCCAGCGGCTTTCTCCATTGACCATCCGTTTTCTGGCCGCCGTCATCACCAGCTCCTTTTCCGCTCTGGTAATCCCCACGTAACAGAGCCTCCGCTCCTCCTCCACATCGTTCGGATCTGCTGAGTATATGGACATGGCGCTGGGAAACAGCTCCTCCTCCATCCCCACCAGATAGACCTTGGGAAATTCCAGTCCCTTGGCACTGTGAAGCGTCATAAGGGTAATCCGTTCTTCCGACTCGTTCAGAGAGTCCACATCCGCTACCAGGGCCACCTGTTCCAGGAATTCATCCAGGCTGGGGGAAGGGCTGTCGGCCTCATAGGCGGCCGCCTTGTTGATCAGCTCGCTGATATTTTCCAGGCGGGTCTCCGCTTCCTCCTCCCCTTCCTGCTTCAGTTCCTCCTCATACCCGGTTTTCTCCAGCACTGCCTGGATCAATTCCCTGACGGAGACTTTTCCGGATGCGGTCATAGCCCGCAGCTCCTCAATCTGACTTACAAAACCCTCGATCTTTCCCGCGGTCCTGCCCATCCCGGGGATCATTTTTGCCTCCTCCAGAGCCTCGTAAAGGCTGAGATTATTGGCTGAGGCAAAGACCGTCGCCTTGCTCATGGAGGCCGCGCCGATTCCCCTTCTGGGTACATTGATGACCCGCAGGGTCGCCAGGTCATCCTCCCCGTTGGCAATGATTTTTAAGTAGGCCAGGATATCCTTGATCTCCCGGCGCTGATAGAAGTTCACCCCGCCTACCAGCCGGTATGGGATATTGTAAAAAATGCACCGTTCCTCAAACAGACGGGACTGGGCGTTGGTCCGGTAAAGCACCGCCTGGTCTTTCAGGGAAAACCCTTCTTTTTGTATCTCCTGGAGGACAAAATCTGCTTCCTCCTTCGCTGTATCGAACTGATAAAAGCTTACCTTTGGACCAGCCTCGTTGGCCGTCCAGAGCCGTTTCTCCTTGCGGCCTGTATTGTGCCGGATCACCTCGTTGGCCGCATCCAGAATATTCTGGGTGGAGCGGTAATTCTGCTCCAGCTTGATCACCTTTGCCCCCGGAAAGGATTCCTCAAAGTTCAGGATATTCCCGATATCCGCTCCCCGGAACTTGTAGATGGACTGGTCATCATCTCCCACCACGCAGAGATTCCGGTATTTTGCCGCCAGAAGGCGGACCAGCTCAAACTGAGCCAGATTGGTGTCCTGATACTCATCTACCATAATATAGCGGAACCGCTCCTGATAGGAGTCCAGGATCTGCGGATTGGTCCGGAACAGCTCCACCGTCTTGACGATCAGATCATCAAAATCCAGGGCATTGTTCTTTTTCAGCTGTCTCTGGTACTCCTGATAAATTTCTCCCACCTTTTTCAGGCGAAAATCCGGCCCCGCGTTCAGAAGGAACTCTTCCGGCCCGACAAGCTTATCCTTAGCCGAAGAAATCACCCCCAGCACCTGGCGTTCCTTAAACTGCTTGGTATCAATATTCAAAAGGCGGAATACCTGCTTCATCAGCGTCCGCTGGTCATCGCTGTCATAGATGGAAAAGTTTTTTCCATATCCAAGGGCTTCTATATACCGTCTTAAGATCCTTACGCAGGAAGAGTGAAAGGTACTGACCCAGATGCTCTCCGAGCCAAGGCCCACCAGCTGGTCCACCCGCTCCCGCATCTCCCCCGCCGCCTTGTTGGTGAAGGTGATGGCCATAATATTCCAGGGAGCCACATGGCGCTCTTCAATTAAATAAGCCGCCCGGTGGGTCAGGACTCTGGTCTTTCCGGAGCCAGCTCCCGCCAGGATCAAGAGCGGACCCTCGGTACAGCAAACCGCCTCCTTCTGCATTGGATTTAGTGAATCGTAAATACTCATTAAATTCTTACCGCCTCTGTAAAAGTTTTTTTCTATCTTATAACATTTTGATGGTTTTGTCATCTCCTGTTTTTTGCCCTATTTTCTTTCCGGCTTCCTGGATAGTTATACTTGTCATATGGTTTTCAATACTATATAATAAGGATATGAGGTGATAAAATGAAAACAAATGAAGAACGGCTGGAAGAAATTCTGGCATATTTGGACAGCCTGTCCCATATCCGCTCTGAGGAAATTCCGAACATTCCCCTGTATATGGACCAGGTCACGACTTTTATGGACGAACATTTAAAAGACATAAAGCGGCACCAGGAAGACAAGGTTCTGACCAAAACCATGATCAACAATTATGCAAAAAACAACCTTCTTCCCCCGCCTGAAAAGAAAAAATACAGCAAGAACCATATGCTGATGCTGATTTTTATTTACTATTTTAAAAATCTTCTCTCCTTCAGCGATATTGAGGAAATTTTCCGCCCCATTACGGAACGTCACTTTTCCGGCGATGACTCCGGCCTGAAGCTGGAAGATATTTACAATGAAGTGTTTACCCTGGAAGAGGAGCAGATGGCCCACTTAAAGGAGGACATCCGCCAGAAGTATGAAAAAGCCTCTCAGACCTTCAGCACTCATTCTGTTGAAGGGGAGGACCTGGAATACCTTCGGCTCTTCTCCCTGATCTGTGAGCTTTCCTTTGATGTGTATCTGAAAAAGCAGATGATTGAAATGATCGCAGACGAGCTACGCTCCGAACATCCCCAGGAGAACGGACGCAAAAAGAGATAAAAGGATCCCGCCCGAAACCTGAATCTGCGGTATCTTCCGCAGATGCGTTTTCCGGGCGGGATTTTTACTGCCGGTACATGGGCTTACGGTTCTTTTTTCAGTTCCAGTTCGGGATTCAGTCTGGCAAATACCATATCGTATCCATCGCTTCCATAATTTAAAGAACGGTTTACGCGGCTGATGGTAGCGGTGGACGCCCCTGTCTTCTCCGCAATCTCCAGATAGGTTTTCCCTTCCCTGAGCATCTTGGCTACCTCGTAGCGCTGAGAAAGGGACAGCAGCTCATTGATCGTACATACATCCTCAAAAAACTTATAGCATTCCTCCGGTGTTTTCAGAGTCAGAATGGCATCGAACAAATGGTCCACTGCCTCAGTTTTGATCTTCTTATTCATATGGAACTACCCTCTCCTTTATTTCATCGTAAAATAACGCATACGGCTATTTTAACATATTAAAGTCTGAAAGTCCATATCTGGGAGAGGGTTTCTTTTTTTATCCCTGCGGCCTCCCAATACCCATGATCCAGTTTCGTCCCGGAACTTTTTTCATCCCAGAGCCTCTTCCACTTCCCTCCGCTCCGGGATCGAGGGGGCTGCTCCTGGTCTTGTTACCGCAATCGAGGCGGCCTTCGCAGCCATCTCCATGGCCTTTTCCGGCCTCATTCCCTCCAGCATCCCGGCGATAAAATATCCGCTGAAAGTATCCCCGGCCGCCGTAGTGTCCACCGCTTTTACCGGAAAGCTGGGCTGACAGAACTGTTTTTCACCATTAGCAAAAATCGCCCCGTCGCTCCCGATGGTAAGCACGATCACCCCTTGAGGAAATTTTGACGACAGATCCGACGCCAGCTCCTCCATGGTCCTTCCTTCCGGATGCCCGTCCTTCTTCAGAAGTCCAAATGCCTCCGTCTCATTCAGCAGGAAATAATCCACTAATTCCAGAGGAATGTCAAATATTTTCTCATCCATGGGCGATGGATTCAGTACGATTTTCATTCCCCTCTCATGGGCCTTCCGGGTCAAATAGGGCAGTTCGTTGATTTCATTCTGGAGTACCAGGAATTCTCCCTCATGAAACTTCTCCAGGACCTCATCAATCTGTTCTCTGGTAATCGCCTGGTTCGCCCCGCCGTAAAGGAGGATACAGTTGTCTCCTTCTTTGTCATTCTGGATAATCGCGTTGCCTGTGCGCACATCCGAACGGATCTGCACACAGGAGGTGTCCACTCCGGCCTTTCCCAGTATATCCAGCAAAAAATTTCCATCCTCGCCGACAGCGCCTGCCAGATACGTGGAAACTCCCGCTTTTGCCAGGGCAATGGACTGATTCAGCCCCTTTCCGCCGGAAAATACCTGGAGGGACTGGGAAGAAAGGGTTTCCCCTTTTCTCACAAAGTGGTCCACACGGTAGGTATAATCAATATTCAGCGAACCGAAACATAATACTCTCATATAATCTTCATCTACTCCTGTCCGCAGTCTGCTGCGAATTTCTGCAAAATCCTGATCGCAGCCTCATATTTCTCAATTTCAACATATTCATTGGGCTTATGAGCCATGGACGGCTCTCCCGGTCCAAACAGAAGAATATCCCGTTCTCCATTCCGGTCCAGGACGGAACCATCGGTAAAGAAATTGATGCCCAGATCCGCTTCCTCGTATCCGGCCTCCCTGAGTTCTTTCCCCAGCAGCTTCACCATAGGATGAGAGGATGAGATTTCGATCGCTCTTCTGTCATTTAGCACCGTAAAATCCGCCTCAAACCGGGAATCCTTTTCTTTCAGCTTTTCCAGCGCTTCCCTGGCTTTGCCCAACACCATCTCTCTGGTCATGCCGGGAACCATCCGGATATCCATCACCGCCCGGCAGCGGTCCGGCGTCATATTATTGGCCACGCCCCCCTCGATCATCGTAATCTGGGCGGTGGATGATCCCAGCAGCGGATGTGTGCTCTGCTCCACATATGCCTTAATCTGAGCCCCGATCTCCGCTGCACCGTACACCGCGTTCGCCCCCTCCTGAGGATAAGCGCCGTGACTGGTAACTCCTCTGGCAGAAATTTCCAGCCAGAGGCAGCCCTTCTGCGCCACTCCAAGCTTCATTCCAGTGGGCTCTCCCACCAGGATCCACTGTCCATCCGACATTTTTCCTTCTTTCAGCACCATTTCGGCACCAAGTCCGCCTTTTTTCTCATCGCAGGTGCCAAGAAACTGAATATTACAGGCCGGTTCCTGGTCCAGATGACAGAGGGCGTATACCATGGCGGCAAGGCCGCTTTTCATATCCGAAGCCCCTCTGGCGTAAATCCTTCCATCCTTCTCCACTGCCTTGGACGGATTGGTATCCCACTCCTGAAGCTCCCCGTAAGGCACGGTATCCAAATGTCCGTTCCAGATAACCGTTCGTTCCTGGTTTTTTCCAGGAACGAAGGCGATCACATTTGCATGGGTCTCATCCATCTTCTGAACTTCTGCCTGGATTCCATGGTCTGAAAAATATCGGGTCAGGTACTCTGCCACATTTCCTTCGTTATCCCGTGAATTGACCGACGGGATTTCCAGCAGCCTTTTTAAGAGCTCCAGCTCCTCCCCATTCATGGGATCACCATCCTTCCTTACAACTGACGGGTCAGCCATTTTGCCATATTCTGGAACAGCTTATTGTAGCCTTCCCAGCTGCAGAATTCCGGCGGAGCCCAGTGGGGCGCACAGTCTGTGGTAAAGGCGGCGGAACGTCCCTTGCCGTACTCTCCGATGGCGATGAAGGGATTGCCCTCCACCTCGGCCAGAAGTTCTGCTCCATCTCTCAAAATAGTCTTATTATATCCCAGGATCCTCGGCCATTGGCCCAGTCCTTCCAGAATCTCATGGTCCTTCACCGTAACAGGGCGGATTCCCTCGCAGTGCTCCATGCGGTCATCGGTGGAAAGCACCTGGACCGGCAGGACTTCCTGCACCGCCGTATCCTGCCACTTGCCCTTTCCGTCAATTCCGGAGAAGGTCATATATCCGCCCACCATCAGGAGGGCACCGCCTTCCAGCACATAGTCCCGGATCAGGTTGCAGCGGTTGGGCATCATCTCGCTTCTGGAAAAGGTTGCCCCCGGAAGCAGCAGAGTATTTGCGCCGATATCGGAAAGCACCAGCAGATCATATTTCTTCAGTTCTTCCATGGTAAAGGGGAATTCCTCCATCGCCAGGTGGTTCGGCATAAAGGTAAAGTCGTAGCCGCCCTCCTCCAGGGCTGCCTTCAAAAACTTTTCCCCCGTTTCATACACCGAAGTATAAAAGGTATCAAAACCTTTCACATGGGTAGTAAAACTCATCCAGGATTCACCTGCAAGCAGGACTCTTTTCTTGTCGCTCATAAAATGCTCCTCCTTTTGAAATCATCAAATTGAAATTATCAAATTAAATATGGCTATTTTCCCCACTCCAGGATCAGCTTAGCGTAAATCAGAATGGACTGGAGGTAGGCTTCCAAATCCAGCCATTCGTCTACCGCGTGGCACTGGGCCAGATTGCCCGGTCCGAACTGGATAGTGGGACAGCCGGCAATGTTTCTCCACAATCTGGAGTCACAGCCGGAGGGAGAACCTACAATCGCCGCTTCCTTTCCCCGCACCTGACGGTAGGCCTCTTGGAAGACCTTCACGAACTCATGGCCGGGGTCCATCTCAAAGCCGTTTCCTGCCTGGTACATGGTAATCTTGGGCGGGTGCTCCTCCATCCACAGGTCAGCCTTAGCCGTCCGGTTTACCGTATCCGTAAATTCCCGGACCACCTGGTCATGGCTCATCTGGCCGGGAATGAAGTGGACGCAGGTAGAAAAGCTGCAGTCCCCGGGCACCGTGGAGCCGGCGCTCCCCCCCTGGATCACTCCGATATTCAGGTTGGGAGCCGGAAGCAGGGGATGTTTGTACTCCAAAAGCCACCGATGCTCCATCTCATTTAATGCCTGTATCACCTTGATCGCCTTGTCAATGGCGCTTACTCCGTTTTTCTTTCCTCCGGAATGGCAGGCCTTCCCCACAAAATCCACCTTGAAGAACACCCATCCCATGTGAGCCAGGATCAATTCATCGGAGGTTCCCTCGCAGTTGACCACGCCGTCGGCCTTCAAGCCGCGCATCACCGCCTGCATGGAGCCGTTTCCTCCCCCCTCCTCATCGCACACGGAGGTAATGATCACATCTCCGGGAAGTTCAAAGCCCGCATCCTTTAAAAGCTGGACCGCCATGACGGAGGCCATCAGCCCTCCTTTCATGTCTGCCGCTCCCCGTCCGTAGAGCTTTCCGTCCCGGATGTGCGGTTCAAATGGCGGAGTAGTCCACTCCTCCGCCTCATCCGCCGGCATCACATCAATATGGCTGTTGAACAGCAGGCTCTTTCCGCCTTTTGCTCCCTTAAAGGTGGCATACACGTTGTAGCGGTCCGTCTGGTCGTGGCCTAAGTTTCCCTCCTGGTATTTCTCAAGGCACTCCTGGATCACCTGTTCCTCCATGGGGTCCTTCACCACCTCATCGGCTCCCATGGACTCAAAAAGGCGAATCATATAATCCTGCCCTTCCTTTTCCAGTCCTCCGCCGATGCCGTGGCCGATGTCATGGGTGTCAATGGCGATCAGTTCCTTCAGCCGCTGAATGTACCGTTCCTTATTTTTCTCCAGGGTTTCCTTTAATCTGTCCATAAACGGCTCCTTTGCCTAACTGTATTTTTTCAAATTGTCCTCAACCAGATCCCAGAATTTCTCCACATCGATATCGATGCCCACATTTGCGTTGGGCTCCTTCTTCTGATAGCCAAAATAGTCGCAGTTGGTCCTGCCGTAGGACTGGGTGCTGCGGATATCGATTTCCGCGTGCATGGGCTTTGTGGTCAGAATGGATGGGTCGATCAGATAAGCAATGGTGATGGGATCATGGAGAGGTCCTCCTTCCCATCCGAACACTGCCTTCTGGCTGGCGCAGAAATGCTTCATCAGATCCACAAACAACTTGGAAGCCTTATTTCCGATTTTCCCCATTCTCTCTACAATGGAGGGATAGCAGAGGGCTTTTCTCGTCACATCCAGCCCCACCATGGTAATGGGACGGCCGCTGGTAAAAGCCACATAGGCCGCATCCGCGTCAGCGATGATGTTGAACTCTGCCGCCGGCGTCACATTTCCGTTGGTGTAGGCGCCGCCCATCAGCACGATCTCCTGGATCTTTGGGATGATCGCCGGCTCCAGCCGCATGGCCATGCCCAGGTTGGTCATGGGGCCTGTAGTAACCACCGTGATATCGCCATCTGACTTCATCAGCGTGTCAATCATATAGAGCACTGCATGCTGATCCTCCAGCTTCTTTTTCAGAGGCTCAAAAACCGGGCCGTCCAGTCCTGTTTCCCCGTGAATGTCGGCAGCCACCATCTTCTCACGAATCATGGGTTGGCCGCAGCCGGCGTACACCGGAACATCCAGTCCCAGGCACTGGCACACGTTCAGCGCATTGACCGATGTTTTTTCCAGGGTCTGATTGCCTGCCACCACGGTAATTCCAAGCAGGTCGATCTTTTCATTAATTCCCGCCAGGGTGATGGCGACCGCGTCATCATGGCCTGGGTCACAGTCCAGAATGATCTTTCTTTTATCCATTTTACCTCTCTCCTTTTCATGATTTTTAGGTCAGGGAAGACTGCCGCTTCCGGCTGACGGAAAGCTTCACCACCATGGAGATGGCAAGCACGGCAACAGTTACAATGTAGGGCATCATCAGAACGAACTGGGATGGGATGCCATATGCCTGGAGTCTGGAACCGATGGAGTCGGCAAAGCCGAAAAGCAGGCAGCCCAGAGAGGTCAGAACGGGATTGGCTCCGCCAAAGTACATGGCCGCAACGCCCATAAATCCACGGTTGTTGGTCATATTTTCTGTAAACTGGGTGCTGTAACCGAGAGAAAGATGGGCTCCAGCCAGGCCGCCGATGAGACCTGCAATAAAGATTGCCTGGTATTTCACCGCGTTTACCTTGATTCCGGCAGTCTTGGCCGCCTCCTCAAACTGTCCCACCGCCCGGAGCCTCAGCCCCCACACAGTCTTGTAAAACAAAAACTGCAGGATAATGATCAGAACAATGACAAACCACTCCATCAGGCTCCAGTCGTTCAGCAGGCTTCCCAAAATGGGAACATTCTCCAGAAAACTCAAATGGATCCTGGGAATGGGGTCAATGTCCGGGCTGGTAAAGGAACCGTTGGTCTTAAAGATAACGTTCAGCAGGAACTTGGTAATGGCAAGGGCCAGCATATTGATGCCCATGCCGATCGCGCAGTTGTCCGCCTTGTATTTTACATGGCCTATGCCGATGATCATGGCGATCACCGCTCCTGCCAGCATGGCGGCCCCCACGCCGATAAGCCAGCTTCCGGAAAAATAGCTGACTGCCACCGCCGTAAAAGCGCCCACCAGCATGATACCCTCAGTACCTACATTCAGAATATTGGCCTGCTGGGTAATGGCCGCGCACAGGGCCGCAAATATGATCGGAGCTGCTGAGCGGAACGTGGCGTAGATCAGGGACACATTGAAAATCTTGTCCATATTGTCAAATATCGCACTCATGACTGTCCCTCCTTTTCCTTCCTGGCAAGACGCACATCTCTTCTCTTCTTAAAGGTAAACAGGGTTTCCATCGTAGCAATGATGATAAATACTGCCGCGATGGTATCTACCAGCGCTTTGGGAACGCCGGTCATCTGCTGCATGCCCATTCCTCCGGCGCTTAAAACCGCCAGGAAAAATGCCATAAATGGAGTCGCAAACATATTGTTCTTTACGATCAGAGCCGCCAGCATTCCGTTGCTGCCCAGTCCTGTTGCGAAGTTGTTCAGGAAGTATCCATGGACACCCAGGACCTCGATGCAGCCTGCCATGCCGCCCAGAACGCCGGACAGCATCATGGCGCCGATGAACACCTTTTTAGAACTGATCCCCACATAATCGGCGTGAATGGGATTGCCTCCCACCGTGCGGATTTTGTAGCCCCAGCTGGTCTTATACAGCATAAAGATCACGGCGATCACCGCCGCAATGGCGATAAAGATGCCCACATTGGCGCTGCTGGGAGTCATAAACTGGTGGAGCGTCACCGTAACCGGCAGGGTCTGGGCATTGGCCGTTCCGGCGCTCATGGGGCCGCTGACCAGATAGGAGGTGATGTGCAGAGCCACCGTGTTCATCAGGATGGTGGTACAAACCTCGCTGACATCATAGAATGCTTTTAAAGCCGCAGGAATAAAGGCCCACAGCGCCCCCACTGCCATAGCCCCAAGGAAACAGGCTATCATCAGAAGGGGCTTTGGAAGGAACGTCCAGTTGATCCCAATATAAGCCGCCACAATGCCGCCCAGGAAAACCTCGCCCTCCACTCCTACGTTGAAGGCACCTGCTTTTGCCGCGATGGCAAAGGCTGTGGAGGTCAGGAGAAGGGGCGTAAATCCGGCCAAAGTCGTTCCCAAACGGAATTTTCCGTTGAAAGCGCCGTTGAGCAGAGCCCCGTAAGCCTCAATGGGATTTTCACCAATCCCGATGATGAGGAGTGCGCCGATGGCAAGCGCCACCACCATGGTAAGTATCACTCTCAAAAAACCTTCTTTTGCCTTACTCATGCCCCGCTTCACTCTCCTTTCTCTTCTGTTCTCCGCCCATCATCAGAAGGCCCAGATTATTTTCATTGGCCTCGCTGGCCATCATCTCTCCGGTGATCTTTCCCTCATGGATCACGATGATACGGTCGGACAGAGAGATGATTTCCTCCAACTCCGCCGATACCAGGAGAACGCCGGCTCCTTCCTTTTTGGCCCGCTCCAGAGTATTCCGTATCAGCTCGATTGCGCCAATGTCTACGCCTCTGGTGGGCTGGGAGGCCACAAGCAGCTTCTTTTTCATGGAAACTTCACGGGCCACGACCACTTTCTGGGCATTTCCTCCGGACAGAGAGGAGGTTGGAAGACTATAATCCGCAGGCCGGATATCAAACTCCCTGACCATCTCCTGTGCATAGGAATCCGCTTCCTTCTTGTTCAAGATTTTCCCCTTGGTAAAGGGCGGCTCATCCAGCCGGACCGCGATCAGATTGTCCTCAATGGTCATGGAGCGGTTCAGGCCCATGCGGTTCCGGTCCTCTGGTATATGGGCCAGGCCTGCTTTCCGGACCTTTCTGGGGCTCAGATTGGTAATATTCTGTCCGTTCAGCAGAACGGAACCTTTCTCCACTCTCCTCAGCCCGGTGATGGCCTCGACCAGCTCACTCTGGCCGTTTCCGTCGATTCCGGCGATTCCTACGATCTCTCCCTCCCGGACCGTTAGGGACATGCCTCTGATCTTGGAAGTCTCCTTTCCGCTGGGTACCCAGATATCCTTCACCTCCAAAATGGTGTCTCCTGCTTTCCCATAGGACTTGTCAATATCCAGGAACACCTCCCGGCCGATCATCCGTTTGGTCAGGTCCAGAGGGGAGGTTTTCTCCTTCTCCACCGTTCCCATGTAATTCCCCTGGCGCATCACGGAAATCCGGTCGGAAATCTCCATCACCTCGTTCAGCTTGTGGGAGATAAATACCAGTGATTTTCCGCCCTCCTTCAGGTTGTTCAGGATCTCAAAGAGGCGTCTGGCCTCCTGGGGAGTCAGGACTGCCGTGGGTTCATCCAGGATGATCACATCGGCGCCCCGCATCAGCGTCTTGATGATCTCCACACGCTGGGCCTCTCCTACGGAAATCTGGCTGATTTTTTTGTCCAGCTGGACCTCCATGTCGTACTCATCGATGTAGCGCTTTACCTCTTTCCTCGCCTTATCGAAATCAATGGTAAAACCTTTCTTTGGCTCAAATCCCAGAATGATATTTTCCAGGACCGTCAGCTCGTTCACCAGCATAAATTCCTGGTGGACCATGCCAATGCCGTGATTGATGGCGATCTTCGGGTCCAGGGCTCCCATTTTTTCTCCCTTTACGATGATCTCTCCGCTGTCAATGGGATACATTCCATAGAGCAGTTTCATCATGGTGGACTTGCCTGCTCCGTTTTCTCCGATCAACGAATGGATTTCTCCCTTTTTCAAGGTGAATTCCCCGTTTTTAACCGCCTGAACCTCGCCGAAGGTTTTGACAATGTTCTTCATCTCAACTACGTATTCACTCATTTGCTCGCCCTCTCTTAAAAAAGAACAGGGATCGGCAGATCCCTGTTCTTTTGTCGGTTCAACTCAGGTTATGCTTCAGGACCAAATCCCTCATAGTTGTCTACCACAATCTCTCCGGAAATAATCTGATCTGCCAGCTCGTTGCAGCGCTCTACGATATCCTCCGGGAACTGGTCTCCGAGGGCTTCCCTCATAACCGAGAAATCCGTCAGGCTGACGCCGCCTGCTTCCAGATCCAGGTATCTGGTAGAGCCTCCTTCAAAGGTGCCGTTCACAACAGACTCGATCACCAGATAGCAGGCGTTGTCCACGCGCTTTACCATGGAAGTCAGCACATGTCCGGGCTGGTCGGCATCCTGGTTCAAGTCAACGCCGATCGCATACAGACCAGACTCAGCAGCGCCTTCCAGAACGCCTGTTCCGGTGCCGCTTGCTACATTCATCACAATGTCCGCTCCCTGCTCATACTGGGCCAGGGTCAGTTCCTTTCCTCTCAGGGGGTCTGTCCAGGTTCCGGCAAATGCCTGCAGGATGGTGATATCCGGGTTGATGTACTTTGCGCCCTGCTCGTATCCCACATAGAAATCATGGAGAACGGGGATATCCATGCCGCCTACCCAGCCGATGATGGCATCTTCATTCACGCCCTCAATATCGGTCTTCTCGGTAAACATAGCGGCTGCCGCTCCTGCCAGGAAGGAGCCCTGGTTCTGAGCGAAGCTGATGGACTGTACGTTGGGCAGGTCAACGGTGGTATCGATGACCGCGAACTTGGTATCCGGATAGTCGGGGCCGTGCTCCACGATGTAATCCGCAATGTTGGAGGAAGCGCCGATAATCAGGTCATATCCCTCTTCGCAGGCGGCAACCAGATTGGCTTCCCACTCTGCCGCTGTGGTTCCCTCAAGGCTTCTCAGTTCGATCCCGAAGTCCTCTACAGCACGCTGGGCGCCCTCGTTGCAGGAATCATTGTAGCTCTTATCTCCCAGGTTGCCGGTGTAAACGATGCAGACGCTGATGGGGTCTCCGCTGGCTTCCGGCGCCTCTGAGGATTCTCCGGAATCATCCTGGGCGGCATCCGCCTCAGCCGCTGTTGTGGAAGCGGCGGTGGTCTCACTGGATGAACTGCTGCCGCAGGCGGTAAGCCCCAGGCACAGGCTGGCTACAAGTAACGCGCTCATTTTCCTTCTCATAATATTCCTCCTTTTCATTGCTGGCCAGGAAACAAGAGAACGGGGCTTAAAGCTGGTAAAAGAGTTCAACTATATTCCTTATTCCGGGGTATCCGCCTATACCGCTCCCAATCCCTACATCATCGGCGTTCTCATCCGCTCTGCCGGGACCAACCTCTCCTTAAACGGAATCATCAGTGCCGCCAGAGAAGCGGGGTATACGGTGCTGGTAGCAGAGAGCGCCGGCCAGGAAAAGCTTGAACTGAGAGGGATCTCCGCCTTCTGCCGCCACAATGTCAGCGGCGTCCTGTGGGAACCCCTGACTCCGGAGAGCACACGGTACGCTGAGCAGCTTCGCTCCTATGGAATTCCTTTTCTTTATTTCGATTCAGACTCCATTAAGGATGCCCTGAATATCGACTATGAGCAGATGGGCTACGATGCCTCCATGGCCCTGGTCCAAAGCCGCCATACGGATATTGCCTGTCTCCTCACTCCGGGCACAAGGACCGAACGCTTCTTCAGCGGGTACCGCAGATGCCTGTTTGAGTCCGGAATCCCCTATCAGGAAAATCTGGTGTTCCGGGAAATCAGCGATAATCTGATCCACAAAATTACCAGCCAGACCATTACCGGCATCGTATCCTCCCACTTTAAGACCTCTCTTGAGCTTTACCGGAATTTAGACACGCTGCACTATCAGATTCCCCAGGATGTTTCTCTGGTCTCTCTGCGGGATGACTCCAGGGATCTTACCGCCTTTCCGGAGATTTCAACTTTGACCATCCCGCATTTTCGTTTCGGGCGCCATATCTGTACCCAGCTGGTCTCCCTGATGGAAAATCCGGAGTATTCGCTGCTGCCGTTCCAGGAACGTCCGCCCCTTGACCATAATTCCTCCATCGGGATCCCCTGCACCAAACGGACCCAGTCCATTATCGTAGTGGGAAGCATCAACATTGATACCTACCTGAAAATGGATCAGCTTCCAAGCACCGGAAAATCCACCATTACCACCTCCTCTGCCGTGTACCCCGGCGGAAAGGGAGTAAACCAGGCCATTGGAGCCACCAGACTTGGAGCACATGTCATTTTGATCGGAGCGGTAGGCAGTGATGTGGATGCGGATCTGATCTACTCCTCCCTGCATGCCCAGGGCATCGACACCGGCGCCGTTCGCTGCTGCTCCGACAACGTCACCGGGAAGGCCTACATTTTTGTCCAGAAGAACGGCGATTCCCTGATCTCCATTCTTGCCGGGGCCAATGCCGCGCTTTCTCCGGAGGATATCCAAAACAACCGGAGATATTTTAAAAACGGACGTTTCTGCCTGGTACAGACAGAAATCCCGCAGACAACGGTTCTCGCCGCCTGCCGGACTGCCCGAAGCTGCGGAGTTTCCACCATTTTGAAACCTTCCGCCTGCTCCTCACTGGAGCCTGAACTTCTGCAGTATGTGGACATTCTGGTTCCCAATCTCAATGAGATCAGCCTTCTTTGCCCGGAAGGCACACTGGAAGAAAAGGCAGGTTACTTTCTGAGCCAGGGGGCAGGGACCGTCATTGTAACCCTGGGCGCTGACGGATGCTATGTAAAAAGCAGGGACTGGGAGGAATATATCCCCGCAGTCAACTTTAAGGCAGTCGACAATACAGGGGCCTGCGATGCCTTTATCAGCGCTCTGGCCGTCTACCTTCAGAAAGGGCGCTCCCTGCAGCAGGCAGTCCAGATCGCCACCTATGCCGCCGCCTTCAGCATCACCCGCGAGGGCGTCTCCCCCTCTCTCATCGACCAGCGGTCCCTGGAGGCCTATCTGCACCAGGAGGCGCCCCAGCTTCTGGAGTAAAAACGAAATCCCCCTCTGTCCAAAACGGCAGAGAGGGATTTCTCCATTCTGTTTTCTCCTATAGCATAAACTTTTCTACCACCAGCCCCACTCCGTCCTCATCGTTGGAGGCAGTGATATAGTCCGCTGCCTTTTTTACCGGCAGCACCGCGTTCTCCATCGCTACGCCCAATCCGGCGTATTGGATCATCGTTAGATCATTGTAGCCGTCCCCGCAGGCGATCATCTGCTCCCGCTTCATCCCCAGGGAATCCAAAAGCCGCTCCAGGGACTGAGCCTTGTCAATCCCCTTGGGCATGATTTCCAGGAAATACGGCTCAGACCGGTAAACGCTGTAATCCCTTCCCAGGGCCGCTTTCACCCGCGGTTCCACCATAGCCAGATAATCCCCGTCATCCAGCATGATATATTTGGGAACCGGTCCGGTGACAGCCTTACGCAGGTCCGCCTGGCAAAGAGGAAGGTGGTTGATCTCTGCTTCGATTTTCGCATAGGGACATTCCTTGTTGTTGGTCAGGATCTGGCTGCCCTGGTAGGTAAGAAGGTCTACCCGGTGCTCCTCTGCCAGGCCGATGATGCGCTCATTGGCTTCCATCGGAAGGACAGAGGAGAAGACAACCCCGCCCGTGCGGCAGTTGGTGATCATTCCTCCGTTAAAGGACAAGATATAACTTCCAAAGCGGGAGAGCTCCAGCTCCCTCGCCAGAGGCTCCACTCCCGCCGTGGGCCTCCCGGATGCCAGCACCACGATTTTTCCCCGCTTCTGTGCCTCCATCAGCGCCTCCTTTGTCCGGGGCGTAATCTCCTTGTTCCGGTTGGTCAGGGTCCCGTCCAGGTCCAGTACGATCATTTCATAGCTCATCTTATTCTCTCCCCGCTGCGTTCCGTTCTGCGCAGCTGTCCTTTATCAAAATATTTTCAGTCGTCCAGGACCGTGCTTTTTCCCGCCTTCCATCCTGAACAGTCATAGGTATTGTATCAAAGACCGCAAAAGGGAGCAAGAAGAATTTGAGGGCTCTCTCACCATTTTCCTCTGCAGCTAATATACTAATGCTATACCGACATTCCACAAGGAGACTGTTTGCCTATGAAACGACTGTTTTCCGTCCTGGCTGCTTTATCCCTGTCCCTGGCCTGCCTGTCCGGCTGCCAGAATGGGGAGAGCGAAAAAGGACTTACCCCCGTTGTTCTGAGTGAGGTGGCTCACTCCATTTTTTACGCCCCCCAGTATGCCGCCATCGAGCTGGGCTACTTTGAGGAGCAGGGCATTGACCTGACCCTGGTCAATGCGGGAGGCGCCGACAAGGTGATGACCTCCATGATTTCCGGTGACGCGGACATCGGATTTATGGGATCAGAAGCCAGCATCTATACTTATGCCAACGGTTCCAAAGACTACGCGGTCAATTTTGCCCAGCTGACCCAGAGGGCCGGAAACTTCCTGGTGGGAAGAGAGCCCGATGAGGATTTCCAGTGGGCGGATTTAAAAGGAACGAAGGTGCTGGGAGGCCGGGCCGGCGGCATGCCACAGATGGTCTTCGAGTATATCCTGAAGAAAAACGGCATTGACCCCAAAACCGACCTGACCATCGACCAGAGCATCGCCTTCGGCCTCACCGCTGCCGCTTTTACCAGCAGCGATGCCGACTATACGGTGGAATTTGAGCCTTACGCCACCAGCCTGGAGTTGGAAGGCCAGGGCTATGTGGTGGCCTCCCTGGGAACAGATTCCGGGTATGTACCCTACACGGCCTACAGCGCCAACAAGAGCTTTGTGGAAGAAAATCCGGAGCTCATCCAGAAGTTCACCAATGCCATCCAGATGGGTCTGGAGTACGTCAACTCCCACTCCTCAGAGGAGATCGCCAAGACCATCCAGCCTCAGTTTGAGGAAACGCCCCTGGAAAATATCACCGCCATCGTGGAGCGCTACAAAGCCCAGGATACCTGGAAAGAGGACACCATTTTTGAGGAGAGCAGCTTCGATCTGCTTCAGAATATTCTGGAGGAGGCCGGAGAGCTTCCAAAGAGAGTTCCCTATGAGGACCTGGTAACCACAGAGTTTTCCAAAGAAGCGCTTCAATAAACTTCTCCTCAAAAATAGACTCTCGGCAGATCCGGATGCTCTCCTCCCCATCCGGTCTGAGGCAGGCAGCGGAGGAAGTAAAAATCCTCCCTGCTGATTTCAAAATCGGGCAGATCCAGGTTTTCCTTCATCCGCTCCATGGAGGAGGACTTAGGAATCACCGCAATATCCTGAGCCAGAAGATATTTCAGCAGAAGCTGAGCCGGGGAAACTCCGTATTTGGCGGCGATGCGGACTACTGCCGGCTCTTCCAATACTCTCCTGCGGCCCAGAGGGCTCCATGCCTGTACCTGGATGCCGTGTTCCCTGCAGTAGGCCACGGCGGCCTCCTGGGTATAGCCCACATGAAGCTCCAGCTGGTCCACTGCGGGCAAAATTTCCGCCTCTTCCATCAGGGCGTCCAGATGATAGGGCAGGAAATTGCTGACGCCGATAGCCCTCGCTTTTCCCTGACGCAAGAACTCCTCCAGCGCCTTCCAGCTTCCCCTGTCCAGCTCTTTCCAGTTCTCCGTATCCGGCTCCGGCTTAGGCCAGTGGATCAGGCACAAATCCACATAGTCAGTCTGAAGGCGCTTTAAGGACTGCTCCACGCTGGCCTTTGTCCGCTCATATCCCAGTTCCGTCTTCCAAACCTTGGTGGTGATAAAGATTTCTTCCCGGCCAAGCCCGCTCTCCTTTACGGCCTTCCCTACAAATTCTTCATTTCCATAAAAAGCAGCCGTATCCAAAAGCCGGTATCCCGTATCCAGCGCCATGTGGATCAGCCGTTCATCGCCGCCGTCCGTACTCTTAAACGTTCCATATCCAATAGCCGGCATCCGAATGCCGCCTTTTAATGTAAAATAGTTTTCCATTTTTCCTCCTGCTCTGTCCAAACGCGCTCTCTGCCGCCCTATCCAATGCGGACCGCGTATTTGATGACATTCTCCCTCTTATCCTCAAACAGTTCGTAGGCCTCCATAATATGGTCCAAATCGGTCCGGTGGGTAATCAGGCAGCGGGCATCCAGCCTCCCCCCGGCAATTAAATCCATAATCTCCTGGCAGCGGTTTCCATCCACACCGCCTGTTTTAAAGATCAAATTTTTTCCATACATATCCGGCAGCGGAAGGATCTGAGGCTTCTCATACATGGCCACCACGCAGACCACCCCGTTGGGCCTCGCCATCTGCCAGGACATTTCAAAGGTATTTTCCCCTCCTGCTGCCTCGATCACCGTGTCCGCTCCACGCCCCCGGGTCAGGGCCGCAGCTGCCTCTGCCGGATCCTCCCTCAGAGGATTCACCGCTGCATCTGCCAGTCCCTGCTCCAGAGCCAGCTTCAGCCGGAAATCGTCCACATCCACCGCTATGATATTGGCCGGGCCGTAAAGCCTGGCGCACATCATGCTGCAGAGCCCTGTGGGGCCGGCTCCAATTACTGCCACCGTATCCGCCGGGTGAATTTCCCCGATGGATGCCGCCCAATATCCGGTGGAGAGCAAATCCCCTGCAAACAGGGCCGACTCATCCGATACGGAATCCGGAATGGCCGTAAGCCCGTTATCCCCAAAAGGCACCCGGACATACTCGGCCTGTCCCCCGTCAATCCGGCAGCCCAGAGCCCAGCCCCCCTGAGGGAAGCTGCAGTTATTCACATACCCTCTGCGGCAGAAAAAGCATTCGCCGCAGAAGGTCTCCACATTTACCGCCACCCGCTGGCCAGGTTTAAATTTCCTGACTCCTGGTCCTGTTTCCTCCACAACTCCCACAAACTCATGGCCCAGAATGGTTCCCGGAACCGCTCTTGGAACTGCGCCGTGCTTAATATGCAGATCGCTGGTGCAGATGGAGGCGCAGGTCACCCGCACCAATACGTCCTGCTCCTCCTTCAGCACAGGTTTCGGCCGTTCTTTCAGACCGATTTTTCCATTCCCTTCAAATACCACTGCTTTCATGCGTTTCTCCTTATCTGTTTAAAGCCTCCAGGCCTCCGCCAGGCGCTTCAGATAATCCCGATACCCGGCCTTGGCCACGGCTTCCTTTGTTACGATATCAATATGGCCGATCATGTTCTCTCCCAGACGGTATTCCAGGATTCCCGCCTTCTGCCCCTGCTCTACCGGAGCCGGCAATGCCTCATCCAGCTTGATCTCCCGTTCTACCGCCGACAGATCCTCACCGCTGAGACTTAAATAGGAAAAGGTTCCCCCATATGTCAGTTCCACATCATCCACCACTCCTCCATCCACAGCAGCACGGGGCAGTTCCGGCGGCTGGGAGTCCTCATAGAGACGGCAGTTGGCATAGCCGTAATTGAGCAGCGTCTGGGCATCTGCAAACCGCGCCTTATAGTCCGGCGCCCCCATGATCACTGCAATGAGACGCACTCCATCCTTCTGGGCAGTGGCGGATACACAGTATTTTGCCAGGGAAGTAGAACCGGTTTTCAGTCCTGTCACCTGGAAATTGTTGTTCATCTTCAGCAGCTTGTTGGTGTTGGCAAGGCCAAATTCCTTGCTCCCCTGGGCCGTCACATGGGTGATGTTCTCCATCCAGATGGTGGCATAGTTGTGAATCTGCGGATAGCGGTTGATCAGCTCACGGCTCATAACAGCCACATCTCTGGCACTGGTTACGTGGGTGGGGGAATCCGTCAGCCCGCAGCAGTCCTCAAAATTGGTACTGGTCATCCCCAGACCCTTTGCCCGTTCATTCATCATCCGGACAAATTCCGATTCGCTTCCCGCTATGTATTCCGCCATAGCTACAGAGGCGTCATTTCCGGAGGCTACTACAATACACTTGATCAGCGTTTCCACCGTCTGAACCTCCCCCTCCTCCAGAAATACCTGGGAACCGCCCATAGACTTGGCGTAGGCACTGGTTGTGACCGAATCGGTCATTTGAATTTTTCCGCTCTCCAGGGCATCAAAAATCAGGATCAGCGTCATGATCTTGGTGATGCTGGCGGGACTGCGCTTCTCATCCCCGTTGTTTTCATAAATCACCTGGCCGGTAGAGGCTTCCATCAATACGGCGGATGGGGCTGATAAATGAAGGTCTGCCGGACTGTCCGCCGCAGCCGCCTGGCCTGAAAGCTCCCCTCCTGTTTCTGCCCCAGCCGTCCCTGCACAGGCAGCCATTCCGGTTCCCGCCGGCGGGATCTGCATTATGGCCATGACGGCGGTCAGCAGCAGCGCGCATATTCGTTTCCTGTTCATGGCATCTCCTAAAATATTCATTCTAAGAACAATTTACGCCGGTTATCAGGAAAGTATGCCCGCTGTCAAAAAAGGCTGCCCCGCCTTCCAAAATCATTCCGGTTCCGGGCGAAGCAGCCTTCTGTGTTGTTTTCCTTTGATCTGTCCTTTAAATTTCAGCCTTCTGCTCCCATCAGCCCTGAGCTTTTAAAGCCTGGCGGATGGACTCAGCCATCTCCTCATACTCTGCATCCGTCAGAATGGTGCGTCCGCTGTTCATCTCAAAGGTTCCGCCCCACTCTTCTCCTCCTTTATATTTGGGAACAATATGAAAATGCAGGTGGCAGCCCGTATCCCCATAAGCGCCGTAATTTACCTTGTCCGGATGGAATACCGCATGAACGGCTCTGGAAACCTTTGCCACATCGGCAAAGAATGCATTTCTCTCCTCATCCGTCAGATCGATCAGCTCGCTGACATGCTTGTTGTGAGCCAGCACCACGCGGCCTCTCTTGCTCTGCTCCTTAAATACATACAGAAAACCAGTATCCATCTGGCACACCGGATAGGCGAACTTGGCAACCAGCTCTCCCTGCATACAATAAGCGCAATTTGGGTCTTTCTTCAGCTCTTCCATAGATGAAACCTCTCCTTCTGAAATATTCATGTCCAAAGACACCTCTAGGATACCACTAACCCAACTGGAATTCAATTCCTATTTAAATAGGGATACCACCTTTTAACATTTCGTGGTATACTATGAGCACTTAGCGAGGTCCTTTCGAGCTTAGTGCGAACAATACCTGTCCACTTAACGTGGTATTCCACGAGTTTAGTGGACATGGTATACGATGAGCACCCACTAAAAAACATTGATTTATGAGGTTATTATGAGCAGAAATGATTATAGAAAGCGAAAGAATCAGCGCCTGATGCGGCGTTTTTCCCGGCACTTGCCCACATTTGCCGTACTTTTTATTTTAACCGTTCTCATCGGCGGCGCCATCTTTGCGGCAGGCCGCTTCCTGCTTCATGGAAGATCCTCTTCCGGCTCCCCGGCAGTTCCGGCCGCGGCCCTTTCTTCCGCACCGGATTCTTCCGGCCAGAACGTGGAGGAACCTTCCCATGCAGCCACAACAGGCGAAGAGGCAGTTCCCTCAGATGAGGTCAGCCGTTTGATCGCTGAGGCAGACAGGGTGGCCGCCGGGTACGATTACGACCAGGCAATCCAGATGATCCAGGAAAATGAAAAGACGGCTGCAGACTCCAGGGGCCAGGAAGCCATCTCCCGCTATGAGACCGCAAAAGCTGCTCTTGTGGAGGCGGACCCCACCCATATTACCCACGTGTTCTTCCACTCCCTGATCATGGATACCTCCAAGGCTTTCGACGGAGATGCAGATTCCAAGGGCTACAACTCCGTCATGACCACAAAAGACGAATTTTTGAAAATTCTGGAGGCTATGTACGAGAAAGGCTACGTTCTGGTGCGGCTCCACGATGTCGCCTATGAGCAGACAGATGAAAATGGAAATACCGGTTTTGTCTATGGAAAGATTATGCTTCCGGAGGGGAAAAAGCCCTTTGTTATGTCTCAGGATGACCTGTGCTATTACGACTATATGCTGGACGACGGCTTTGCCTCCCGTATCGTAATCGGTGATGATGGAAAGCCTACCTGTGAAATGACGCTGGCAGACGGTACTGTCTCCAGAGGCTCCTACGATCTGGTTCCGCTTCTGGAAGATTTTATCGAAGCGCATCCTGATTTCTCTTACCGCGGAGCAAGGGCAGTCCTGGCCTTTACCGGCTACCAGGGCATCCTGGGCTACCGGACCGCCGCCTCCTACAGCGACAGTCCCACCTACGAGGAAGACCGCAGACAGGCAGCTGAGGTAGCACAGTGTCTCCGGGACAATGGCTGGGAGCTGGCCTCCCACAGCTGGGGCCATCTGCAGCTTGGCGTGTCCTCAGATGGCAGCGGCACCTTCGCCATCTCCGATGAGCGATTCATCACGGACACGGACAAATGGGAAGAGGAGGTTGAATCCCTCATCGGACCAACGGATATTTTACTCTATCCCTTTGGCAATGATATTTCCGATTTTCACCCCTACACATCGGAAAATTCCCGTTTTTCCTATCTGATGTCCAAGGGCTTCCGGTATTTCTGCAACGTGGATGCCAGCAAGCCTTACTGGATGCAGAAGGGAACGGACTATTTCCGCATGGCCAGACGAAATCTGGACGGCTACCGTCTCTACGAGGATATGGTCCAGACGGACCCTTCCAAAAAGCATCTGACCGACCTCTTCGATGCGGCCGATATCTTTGATTCCGCCAGGCCCACCCCGGTAACCTGGTATTAAAGTCCGGGACTGTCATTGCCCAATTCCAAGACGAACGGTTCCTCCTTTCGGTTCATATA
Organism: Candidatus Enterocloster faecavium; assembly: GCA_019118585.1. GTDB lineage: Bacteria > Bacillota > Clostridia > Lachnospirales > Lachnospiraceae > Enterocloster > Enterocloster faecavium. Next base: position 23,951 of record DWYS01000059.1, read on the forward strand.
ATAGACCAAGAAAATACCTTTGAACCTGAAAGGAGCTTCCTCATGACTGCCAAATTGGAAGTACGCGGGGTCAGCTACTCCTACCACTCTCTGGAAGGTGAGACGCTGGCCCTTTCTGATATATCTTTTTCGGTGGAATCCGGCCAGTTCCTGGCCATTGTAGGGCCTTCGGGCTGCGGGAAATCCACCCTTCTTTCCCTTCTCTGCGGCCTGCTTTGTCCCGACCAGGGAAAAATTCTTCTGGACGGCGCGCCTTTATCACGGGACATGAGCAGCGTAGGCTATATGCTTCAGAAGGACCATCTCTTTGAATGGCGCACCATCCTCTCCAACGTTTCCCTTGGACTTGAAATACGCAAACGCATGGACTCTGATTCCCTGAAAACCCTGCAGGAAATGCTCTCTGCCTATGGATTAAAGGGCTTTGAAAATTCCAGGCCGTCGGAGCTTTCCGGAGGAATGCGCCAGCGGGCCGCTCTCATCCGCACCCTTGCCTTAAAGCCGGACCTTCTTTTATTGGATGAGCCTTTTTCCGCCCTGGACTACCAGACCAGGCTTTCCGTCTGCGATGATATCAGCGCCATCCTGCGCAAAGAAAGAAAAACCGCTGTTCTGGTGACACATGACTTGTCCGAGGCCATCAGTGTTGCGGACCGTATTCTTATCCTCACCCCACGGCCCGGCCGCGTCAAAGCGGTTCTCCCCATTGAATTTCCTGATTCTTCCTCCCGCCCTCTGGACCGGCGGAACTGTCCGGAATTTTCTTCTTATTTTAATCAGGTATGGAAGGAGTTGAAGACAGATGAATGAGAAAAGCCAGCTTCCCCGTTCCCAGTCCCAGGAGGAATTTCTAAGCAGAGAGCTTCTCCACCGCAGGAGGGTGAAGATCACCCGCGTCATGCTGACCGTACTTTTACTGGCTCTGTGGGAACTCTCCGCATCGATGGACTGGATTGACAGTTTTATTTTCAGCAGCCCCTCCCGGATTTTCCTCTGCCTGGGAACTATGATTCGGGACGGCAGTTTGTTTCTTCACACCGGAGTCACTTTACTGGAAACCTTGATCAGCTTTTTTGCCGTGGTCTTTTTTGGACTTGTTGCCGCCCTTCTGCTCTGGTCCTTCCGCAGCCTGGCGGAAATCCTGGAGCCCTTCCTGGTTATGTTAAACAGCCTGCCAAAATCCGCTCTGGCCCCTCTTTTAATCGTATGGCTGGGGAACAATATGAATACCATCATTGTGGCCGCCGTTTCCGTAGCCCTCTTCGGCTCCATTCTCACTCTGTACACCGGTTTTGCCTCCCTGGACCAGGACCAGATCAAGCTGATCTACTCTCTTGGGGGGACCAAAAAGGATGTACTGTTGAAAGTACTCCTCCCTGGCTCCCTGCCCATGATCATCAGCAATATGAAGGTGAATATCGGGCTCTGTCTGGTGGGGGTTATCATCGGAGAGTTCCTCTCCTCCAAGGCCGGGCTGGGGTATCTGATTACTTATGGGTCGCAGACCTTTGCCATGACCATGGTCGTTACCTCCATTGTGGTCCTGTGCCTTCTGTCCGTGATTCTCTATCAGGGTATCGCTTTGGTGGAGAAGCGGCTGAAGTAGGGAGCTGCAGGAAAATTGTTAAGAGCACTCAGCGCCCGTTTTTTGGGCGCTTATGTGCAATACATATAAAATGATTGAACGGCATATGGGAATAGTAAAGTTAAGACTCTTTTGGTGTGGAAGTATTCGCAAAGACTTTACTTTTACTCAGACTGCTGAAATTTCACTTACCGGAATCTTATCTTCAAATAAGTCCCCCAAGGCCAAATACCCCAAGGGCCGCCATCAAGACATTCACGCCCACGTTTGCCACGGAAAGCAGGAACAAGGTCCGGAACATCCGGTTCATCTGCTCATTGCTCACCTCTCTGGCAGCAGAGTAAGAGGACATGATGATGGCTCCGCCGGTAGACAGGGGGCTGATGGCCGCCGCAAAGGAAGTCGCGGTAATAGCTGAAATCAGTTCCACATAATTGGCACCCTGTAAAGTCTGCGCGATTTCTGCCGCAATTGGGAACATCGTGGGCATAACCACACCGGTGGTGGAGCTGACCCAGGAGAGAATTCCGGAGCTGGCCGCCATGATAGGTGCAGCCGTATGCTCATTCATAAAACTGGTGAGGAAATCGGAGATCAGGGCAATGCCGCCAAGCTCCGTAATCACATTCACCAGAAGACCCACTCCTACGATCAAGATCAATGTACCCCAGGGAATCCCCTTGATGGCCTTCTTCTCCTCCACACATCCCAGCAGCACCAGCACGGTGGCGGCCGCAAAGGCAAACAGTCCCGTATCCAGCTTAAATCCAATGCAGCAGACCACCACGATCCCGATGGCCGTCATGGTAATCCTCTGAGACCGGTTGAATTTGGGAATATCGGACCATTTCATGGGATTCTCCGCCTTTACCTGAAAGCCCTTGTAGGCAATGTAGAGAATCAGCGTAAACACAAAGCCTGATAAAAGGGTGGATAAAAACAGGTGAAGAGCAAAGCCGCCGTATCCCAGAGGCTCGGAAAGATTTTTTGCCAGAACGCCGGTGATGGCAAGGGGAGAGGCGCAGCCTGCATTTGCCCCCAGTTTCGCGTACAGGGCGGTGGCAAAAGGATTGATGTCCATCTCAAAGGCCAGATACATGGCAAATGTGGTCATCAGGATGCCCGTCGCAATGTGGCCTGGTCCGATCGCGGAGATAAAGGCGGACAGAAAAAACATCAGGATCGGAATCAGGTAAGTGCGTTTTCCTACCAGGGCTACCACCTTTTTGGAAAATAGATCCAGGGTCCCGTTGACGGAAGCCAGACCGAACAGGAAGGTCACGCCCACCATGGTTACAAACAGGGAACTGTTAAAGCCGCTGATGATTTCGCTGCTCGTCATCCCGCCGGCAATTCCCAGCACATAAGCCGCACCTACGGCTGCAAATCCAATGTTGATTTTCTTAATAAAGCCGATGGCCACCACAACCGCCAGCACGATCAGTGACAAAACCGCCATATTCATATTTGATACTCCCCTCTTATCCTTCTATACTTAACAGCAAAATACCTCGCCCGCCATCAAAAGATTGGCAGTGCGGAAGCCGGTGGTAGATTCAATTTCCACCTGACCGTCCTTCTCCCGGAAGCTTACGCCTCCTTCCGCGATTCCTCCCGGATGTCCCATACGGATCCGGGAGAAATCCACATCCTGGCCCAGCACCTGATTTGCGATGCTCCCCTCCAGCACAGCGGCTGCCGCCGTACACATCACGCCGGTCATAGCCATGGCCGGGTGGGGCTTCTGCATGGACATCATCCGCACCAGCAAATCAATCTGCTCTTTCCGGACAGCAGATCCGTCGGAGGCCGTATAGTCCTTTGGCTCCGCCACCAGGGTCATCTTGGGCAGTCCGGGACACTCCCATGCAGATTTCTCATAGTCCTCAATGAGCCCCACCCGAACTGCCGCCACGCCGCGGATCCGCTCCAGCTTCTCCAAAAGTCCGGGAATCCCTTCCATCTGGGCCGGACTCTCATTTCCCGCCAGTCCCAGATCCGCCGCCCGGACGAATACCAGGGGATTGGCCGCATCCACAATGGAGGCCTGAATGGTTCCAACCCCCGGAACTTCCAGATCGTCAAGTACATTCCCCGTAGGCAGCAGTTTGTCGGAAATGGTGCCCGCCGGCTTTATAAATTTCAGCCGGATGGGGGAAGCCGTTCCCTTCACCCCCGCAATGGCGTAATCCCCATCGTATTTCACGCTGCCGTTCTCTGCTGCGAACTCCGATTCAATCAGTTTTCCCGTATTCACATTGTAGATCCGCACCCTGGTCAGCGGCTCCTCCAGCTTCACCAATCCCCGCTCCGCCGCAAACGGCCCCACTGCGGAAAGAATGTTGCCGCAGTTTCCCTTGTAGCTGACCACCGGCTTATCCACCGACACCTGGGCAAACAGGTAATCTACGTCCGCATCTGGCCGTTTGGAAACGCTGACAATGGCTACCTTGCTGGTCACCGATGTGGCCCCTCCCAGGCCGTTAATCTGCTTCGGGTCTGGACTTCCCATCACCTTCAAGAGGGTCTGATCCCGCAGCGCGGCATCCTGAGGCAAATCGTTTTCCAGAAAAAATACGCCCTTGCTGGTACCGCCCCGCATAATCATACATGGAATTCTCTGCTTCTTGTTCATCTGCTTATCTCCCTTTGAAAATACCTTGTTTCATTTCATCTGACTGCATAATAGCATCCAATTTTCCAGTCGTCTAATTCATATTTTCCATTAAAACTATTCTTTAAATGAATAGTTTAACGTAATCCATCCAGCCGGATGACAGTGCGCGCCTGGAATTTCATTGATTTTTAAAAATTAACAGTATATTAGGGAAAAAACAGTCTTTGAATTCAAACTATTGTTTTTATAGAAATCATAGATTTTATGAATAATTCGTGGTAAACTTGAAGCATAAACGAAAGGAGAACGGTATGGATTTTAAAGATATGAGCTATGTTCTGGCGATTGCGAAGCATCAGAACATCACAAAGGCGGCGGAAGCCCTCTACATCACCCAGCCTACCCTGACCAAATTTCTCCAGAATCTGGAGCGAGACCTGGGACAGAAGCTTTTTAAACGGCTGGGAAACCGTTATGTCCTTACCTACGCAGGGGAACGGTATACAGCCAAAGCCGCCGAAATTTTAAACCTGAAAAAAGAGCTGGACCAGGAAATGGGGGATATCATCCGGAATAACGCCGGCTCCCTGAAAATCGCCTTTCCTACCATGCGGGGCACCTATATGCTTCCCTGCACCCTTCCCATTTTCAACAGCCTTTATCCCAATGTAAAGCTGGATATCCTGGAGGCCCATTCCAGCCTGCTGGAGGGAATGCTCCTTTCCGGGGAGGCTGACCTGGCCTTTTTTAACCTTCCGGTCAAAAGCCCCAACATCGATTATGAGATCATCAGCCATGAGGAAGTAGTACTGGTGCTCTCCGCCAGCCATCCTCTGGCTCACGAGGGAGCCAGGCGGCCTGGATGCCGGTATCCCTGGATGGATTTAAACCGGCTGGAACATGAGCCATTCATCATGCAGATTCCTGGCCAGCGTACCCGGCAGACCGTGGACGCGCTTTTGAAGCGCTGTGGTTTTGAACCCAAGATCAAGCTTCAGACTTCCAATATTTCCGCCGAGGTGGAACTGGCCTCCAAGGGTTACGGTGCCTGTTTTGTGACCGAAACTCATTTAAAACACCTCTCCCCCGGCAAAAAGCTGGCCTGCTTCTCCGTAGGAGAACCCTGCACGACCGTGGATTTTGTGGCTGCCTACCGGAAGGGCAGCTATATCCCCTACCATGCCAGAGAATATATCAAAATTGTAAAAGATTTCACCTGACCGCAAATTATCTGGCGGCCGCAAAATAAGCTTCCAGAATCCCTTTGATGTGCTGATATCGTCTGGCATAGGAATTTTCCACCCGGATGAGCTCCATGTCATGGGCCCGGCAGATTTCCTCCTTTTTGCGGTCCCTGGCCATGACAATTTCATTTTCATAGTGTTCCCGGCCGTCCAGCTCAATGACCAGGACCGGATATTTGCGCTGGCTGCTCCTCTCATATACCACGAAATCAAATCTTCCGGTATAGAACAGATCGCTGAGACTTAAATTGTCCTCAAACACCTGGGAGACTGCCACCTCCTTTTCCACGGAGAAACGGTTTTGGGACAGCCAGATATTATCCAGGGCATGATTCAGGGTGGTGAGGAACGCCTCTTCCGTAGCCGTGCTGTAGGGCTTGATTCCCAGGGCTCTTGAAGCGGTATTCTGGGGCGTCACCCTGGATTTTCCATTGGTCCGGACATACTGGACCAGATCATACAGGTCGTCCTCTTCTTCCTGTTTATGAAGACGCTCCAGATTTCTGGTGTTGGACAGAACGATCAGCTGCTCCCTGGCCCTGGAAACCGCCACATTAATCAGCTCCCGGTTATTTTTCAGCCAGCCGTATGTCCCCTCTCCTGTCTGACCAGTAATCGCGGTGGAAAAGAGAATGACATCCTTTTCATCCCCCTGAAAAGCATGGACGGTACCGCATGCAACCTGGTCCAGCCCTTCCTCCTTCAGCCGTTTTTCAATGGCATTCTTCTGATTCACAAAAGGCGTGATCACCCCAATGGTTTTATCCTTGTGGGCCGCCGCATACCGGACAATCTGCTCAATCTCCCCAGGAGCCGTATTTTTCTGGTCCGTCCGGTCATCTGTCACATCGACATAGAGCAACGGCTGGGCCTGCTGTAAATACCGGCCCTTCATGACACAGTGCACGGCCTAACTGTACCACCCCGCCGGAGTAAGAGTACCACTCTGCCGGATGGCTGTACCAGGCGGTACCTGTAACTTACCGGTGCTAAGAAACGCCTCGCCGGTCAAGGAGATTCTTCTCACCGGAAAGGTGAACCACCCTGTCGGATGGCTCACCCAAGCGATAATCCTGATTGATGGCTTTGCTGCCGAGACGATATCTGGCCAGAATGGCGCCTGTAAAGGCGGCTATTGCCTAGGCTGACGCGACTATGGCCTTGACAAGCACCATACCTGCCAGATGAATGGCAGTCAAGCTAAGCAATTCCTGTTCCGTGCTGTTGGAGCATCGGTTCCACAGCCAGTGACCTGATGTTCCAGGACTTGCCGTATGGAGTTATTTCAGCGCTTGCGCTGTTGACTATAGTTTGTTACCTTGACAACTTAATACTGGTTGTTATCCTGCCCCTTGGCGAGACGTACCATGGAATCCACATGTTCTTTAAAGGACATTGGATCTCCGCCGTCATAGTAGATTCTCATGTACTCCTGGTATGCCAGATTATCATAATGCGGTGTATCCAGGCCAGAAAGGAGGTCAACACTGCTGATCCATTGATGTTCCGGATCAAGGTTCTGGCTTAACCGGTATCGGGCCTTTATGGTCTCTGCTTTCAGATGCTGGATGTCTTTCACCATGGAGTCTACGAGTTCCAGGAAGGAACGGATCAGTTCGCATTCATTAACTTCTGGGCATTCATCCCAATCGGTGTAATCATCCCGGATCATTCATCCTCACCATCCTTTCCGGACATCTGGATTCCGTGACGTTTGCGCATAGATATGCGTCCATCGATAAAAACATCATAAGCATTGTGGATGATCCTGTCCATGATCGCTTCGGAAATCGGGCTCCCTTCCGCTGATACGGGGTCAATCCTGCCATACCATTCGTCCGTATGGTACTGGGAACAGAAGATCATGGAACCCTTCTGGCTTTTGATGCGCGCTTCCACGATTTCAAGTAAGTTATAGGATTCCTGCGCTTCCAATGGGCGGATGAGCCATTCATCAAGGATGAGGAGATCCAGCTTCAGGTAATAAGCGATGGTTTTGCGGAACTCACCGGTGCCCTTGGCGACATTCAGTTCTTCCAGAAGTTCAGGAAGCCGCACGTAGCGTACTTTTTTAAACTTCCGGCAGGCGGCATTTCCAAGTGCGCATGCGATATACGTCTTGCCGCTGCCACAGGCGCCGCTCAGGATGATATGACGCCCATCATCAATATACTTGCAGGTGGAGAAGCGTGTCAGCTGTGCCTTGTCCAGCTTTCGGTCGGGATGGTATTCGATCTCCTCTATGCAGGCGTTTGAAGCGGAGAAACCAGCGTCACGGATGCATTTGGCAAGTTTATTGACCTGTCGGCGGTTCCATTCCGCATCGACCAGGAGGCCGATCCGCTCCTCGAAACCGAGACTGTTATAAGTATCGGGATTGCTCAGCTGGTTTTCCAGTTCCCTGGCCATGGCCGAGAAATGCATCTTCTTGAGGGTATCAACCGTTGGCTGATTGGTCATGCGTTGGCACCCCCTTTCCGAAAGGCGTCAGCACCCCGCGTGATCCCATGATGGGAACGGCTCTTTGGGGCGGGAGTCTCAGCGGCCCGGCCGAGGGGAATCTTATCCTGCCCGTTTTTGAGGATGGTAAGGATGCTCCTCAGCGCGGGCACCGAGGAAAAGGCCAGTGCGCGTTCGCAGGCGGCATCCACCCGGTCGTGTCCATACCTGTCTGAAGCCTTCATAAGGCTTACACAGTACTTATAACCCTGCTCCGGTTCTTTTCCGGATTCCAGGAACTGACGGACTACTTTGGAAACGGAAGGCCCTGCCGTCTCAGCCCATGAAAGAAACGCATCTTTGTTGTAGGAGAGGTATCTGCGGTGTGCTTCCGGCATATGCCCCGGCACCATAACGGCATCGTTCTGTGCTTTTTTTAAGCGCATATGGGAAGCCACACGCCCGCCTCGGAAGAATACTTCCACGGTATCTCTTGTCGTTCGGATATCTACGGTCTCACCGATCAGGTCAAAGGGAACTGAATAACGGTTCAGGCCATCGGTGACCGTATAGTCGTTATGAACCTTTGCAGTACTCCATGTGGCCAGTTCAAACGGTGTGGGAGGAAGGGGCTGCATGAATCCGCGTTCTTCCTCTTCGTATGCCGTACGCCGGTTTCCTTTCCGGGCCTTGAAAGGCTTATGATTCAGGGATTCCAGCTTCTCTTTCACAGCGACCTGTGCCGCTTCAAAAGAGAAGAAGCGGTCATTCCTGAGAGCGGCAAGGATCCAGGTTGTGGCGAACTTCACGGAGCCCTCTGCATTCGGTTTATCGTCAGGAGCCTTTGGCCTGGCCGGGACAATCGCTGTGTCATAGTGGTCGGCCATCTCCTGGTAGGCCCTGGGAATGACTGTTTCGTAACGGGTATTCTTTGTTACGCCAGCCTTGAGGTTGTCCGGCACAACCAAACGGGTTACGCCGCCGAAGTACTCATAAGCGTGGACATGGCAGAGAATGAAGTTCTCCGACTTCATGTCCCGGCAAAGTTCCGCATATACAAGGTTACTGCATGACAACACGCCCACGAAGAGGTAGGCGGGAGTGATTTCGCCGGTAACACTGTCATGGATGTCAACGGTTGTGCCAGCCCAATCAACCTCAAAGGTTTCACCAGGCTTTCTGGAGATACGCATGGTTGCCTTGCTTACTCTTGCCCATTTGCGGTAGAGATCACCAAACTGCGTGCTCATGTACGGCTGCTTACCTGCAGCATAAGCTGCTTCACAGTATTCCGTCCAAAGCAGTGTCATCGTGACACCTTTCTTTGCGAGTTCCCTGTGGATCCACAGGAAATCAATGGGCATACGGTTGGGATCCTTCTCTGCCCGATCAGGGTACAGGAGCAACTCCAGGTCTAAGTTTGTTACATTTGGATCCAGAGGCCATTCGATCTTAAACGCATTGGCTAAATTGATCACTTCTTTGACGGTACTGCGGGAGCTATGAACAGATGATGTGATCATGCGCTGTGAGTACCCAAGATTGTGCAGCCTCAGAATTTCTCGATAATCTACCATGATTACCGACCTCCTTATGATAGTAGTCACACATTAGGTGTGCCACAATCATTATAAGGAGAACTCTGCCGGTTGGTACAGCCATCCGGCAAGGTGGTACAGAATTAGCGGCGGGGTGGTACAGTTAGGCCGTGCACTGTGTCATGAAGGGCCGGTATTTACA
>DWYS01000060.1 GCA_019118585.1 Candidatus Enterocloster faecavium
GACTGCTGTATCCGATGTTCCATTAACGGATACGGACTGGCCTGGACCTGACGTCCTGCAGAATGACAACTGAACAACATAAAACCTGTTAAATCATGCGGGCATGGTAGTGAATATGGCTGCCATGCCCTTTTCAGGCCCCAAAAGGGATGAGAAAGGAAAATTGACATGAAGAATTTTAAAATATTTGCGATTAATCCTGGTTCTACCTCAACGAAAATTGCCATGTTTGAGGGAGATAAGGAAGTTTTTTCAAAAAATGTATCCCACGATGCCAGCAAACTGAAGGAATTCAAAGAAATCAGCGACCAGTTTGACTACCGCAAGGAAACCATCTTAAAGGAACTGAAGGAAGCGGGGGTTTCTCTGGAAGGAGTGGATGCCTTTTCCGCCAGGGGAGGCGGCCTGGTGAATGTGGAAGGCGGCGTATACCGCATCGGGGAGACCCTTCTTCATCACGCTACCATCGGCTATACCGTAAAGCATCCGGCCATGCTGGGCGCACAGCTGGCCAACGCCTTCTCCAAGGAGTACGGCGGCCAGGCTTTCGTAGTGAATCCGCCGGATGTCGATGAATTCCAGGATATGGCCAGAGTGACCGGATTAAAGGGGGTATACCGGGAAAGCCGGATCCACGCCCTGAACCAGAAAGAAATCGGCATCCGCTATGCCGCTTCCAAGGGTGTGAAGTATGAGGATTTAAACTTGATCATCTGCCACATTGGCGGCGGAATCTCCGTTACCGCCCATCAGAAGGGCCGGATGATCGACTCCAACGATATCGCAAACGGTGACGGCCCCATGGCGCCCACCCGCTGCGGCCAGCTTCCTGTGAAAAATGTTATTGATATGTGCTTTTCCGGCAAATATACGGCTCAGGAAATGATCAACAAGACAACCAAGACCGGCGGTCTGGTGGACCATCTGGGAACTTCTGATGCCAGGGAGGTCCGGACTATGATGGAGAATGGGAACGCTTACGCCAAGCTGATTTATGACTCCATGATTTACCAGATTGGAAAGACGGCAGGCTCCATGGCGGCGGTTCTCCACGGAAAGGTAGACGGGATCATCTTTACCGGCGGCATTTCCCATGACCAGTATCTGGTGGACCATCTGTCTGAGATGATTGGATTTATCGCTCCCATTACCGTGATGGCCGGCGAGTTTGAGATGGAGGCTCTGGCGGCAGGAGCTCTCCGGGTGCTGACCGGGCAGGAGGAAGCCAAGGAATATACAGGAGTGCCGGTATGGAAAGGGTTTGACTGCTGATGGCGGGGGGCAGGAGCAGGGGACAAATGGATCCCGGAGTTGTTCTTCGCAAGGTGGCAGTTTATGCGGCGGGCCTTCTGCTTATGGCCTTTGGCGTGGCGTTTTCGGTTAATTCCGGTCTGGGAGTATCCCCCGTGAATTCCCTTCCCTATGTGGTCAGCCTGGTTTCGGGCGTGGATATGGGAAGCTGTGTCATCGCCGTGTTCTGCTGCTATGTGCTGGTCCAGATCGTGATTTACCGCAGAGATTTCAAGTGGATCAATCTGACTCAGATCCTGTTTTCCACTCTGTTTGGATACTTTGTAGACTTTGCCAAAGGGGTGGTGGGAGATTTTGCTCTTCCCACCTACCCGGGCCAGCTCATCCTGCTGGCAGTCAGCATGGTTTTCGTGGCCCTTGGGGTCTGTCTGTACATGGATGCAGGGCTGGTGAACATGCCCATGGAGGGCATGACATGCGCCATCGCAGAGCGGATCGTGAAGAAGCCTTTCCACGATGTAAAGGTGGCGGTGGACTGTCTGGCAGTGGGGGCGGCCATTGTGCTGTCCTTAGTCGGGCTGGGAGGCCTTGAGGGGATCCGGGAGGGAACCCTGCTCTGCGCTCTGCTGATCGGCAAGATGATGAAGCCCATGCAGAAGGTGCTGGTGCCTTTGGTGGCGCGGCTTTGCAGTGCGCCGCAAAAAGAAAAAGAGGAGCCGGAAACTTTAATGGAAGGAGAGAGCGTCAGTGAGTGACAAAATGTGCATGACCAGGGCGGTAATGGGCTCTATGGTCAATGCGGCCGGGATGCTCTTTGGAGGAGAGCTTTTGAGCTGGATGGACGAGCTGGCGGGAATCGCAGCCAAGCGGTTTTCCGGAAGCGATGTGGTGACGGTCAGCGTCGATCAGGTTTCCTTCGTAAAGCCCATTCCTTTGGGGGCGTTCTTAGACCTGGAGGCCCAGGTGACAAAGGTGGGAAATACCTCCATGGAAATTTCCCTGGAAGCCTGGATGGATGAGCGGGAACCCAGTGGAACAAGAAGAACGGGCAGGGTTCTGGCAGCAAAAGGCACCTTTGTCTATGTGGCTGTAGATGCAGAAGGAAGGCCAAAGAAGGTGAATCATCATGAGTGAAATCAAGATTGCAGTGATCCGGGGAGACGGAGTAGGGCCGGAAATGATCGGACCGGCCCTGGAGCTTCTGAAATCAGTGGGGCGTCTGTGGGACCACGACTTGAAACTGGATATTGTTCCGGCCTGCGGGGAGACCATTGAGAGCTGCTATGACCCTCTGCCGGAGGAATCGTTAAAACGCTGCAAAGAGGCAAAGGCGGTACTGTTCGGCAATTCCGGCCTGGAAAAATACCGGAAGCTGCCTTTGGACAAGCGGCCGGAGCATGCTCTCTTGAGCCTGCGCCGGGAACTGAAGGTGACTACCAATATCCGTCCGGTTTCCATTTACCGGGAACTTTCCCAGCTGTCTCCGTTAAAGGAGCGGCAGATTGAGAAGGGTGTGGATATTGTATTTGTCCGGGATATTGTAGGAGGAGTGCTCTGCTCTCCGAAATTCTGTTCCACGGGAACGGGAGGAAGAGAAGCTTATGAGCGGGAGTATTATAACGAGAAAATCGTGCTGGATACGGCGGACATTGCCTTCCGCCTGGCAGAAGGGCGCAGGGGCAGGCTGATCAGCCTGGATAAGGCCAATGTACTGGAGAGCTCCAGACTTTGGAGAAAGAGCGTTTCCCAGGTAGGGAGCCGCTATCCCCAGGTGGCCCTGACCCACTGCTTTATCGATACGGCTGCCATGCGGCTGATCGCAGAACCGTGGGAGTTTGACACAGTGGTGACCTCCAACCTTTTTGGGGATATCATTGCCGATGAGGGGGCGCAGATTACGGGAACCCCAAGGCTCTATGCCTCGGCTGAAATCTCCGCGGCAGGGGCTGCCATCTATACCCCCAACCAGCTTCATGAGGCGGACGAGAGCCTGATCGGAAAGGACCTGGTCAATCCCATTGGGATGATCCAGGCGGCGGCTCTGATGCTGAAGCTCACCTTTGGCCTGAAAGAGGAGGCAGAGGCCCTGAACCAGGCGGTGGCCAGGGTACTGGAGGCAGGATATTCCACCAGGGATCTGATGCTCCCCGGACGGACCCTTGTGGGGACCCGTCAGATGGGAGAGCTGATTGAAAAGGAGCTGGAGAAGATCGCGGCGGAAGGAGCTGCAGAGAAAGGAGAGGAAACGGTATGAGTGAGAAATTTCTGAAGAACGGAATTACCATGCGCTGGTACAATACGGCGGGATTTGAGATCGTGATGGCAAACGGAAAGCATATTCTTCTGGACCCCTTTTTGTCCGGGAAGATCAACGGACTGTCCTGCTATCCCTTTGATCTGGACCAGGTGGATCAGTGCGACTATCTGATCTTAAGCCACATTCATATGGACCATGCCCAAGATGTAGAGCGGATCCAGAAGAAGTTTCCGGGACTGCGGCTGTTTGTGGGGGATCTGTCTGCGGATTCTCTCTGCCAGTGGCAGGATGTGGACTGCAGCCGGATGTACCGGGTGCGCCCGGGGGAGGACATCCGGTTTAGTGATTTGAGGATCCAGGTGTTTGCCGGACGCCACACGGAGCCAAAGCGTGGAGCTTTCCGGAATAAGAGCGTAGATCCGGAGACAGGAAAGCTGAAGCTGGATGACTGGTTCGGCTCTCTGGAGCTTCAGAACTACCTTCTGACCACCTGCGACGGCACGAAAATCCTGGTTTGGGCCGGAATGACCAGCGAGGACCAGATTTACCGCTTTGCCGGGCTTCAGCCGGATATTGCTCTGATGCATGTAAGCCCCAAGCAGGATTTTGAAGAATTTGCTGATCTGGTGAAGGCCATCAATCCCAAGATCATCATTCCTCACCACTATGACTGTACGGAAGTCCTGTTCAAGGCTGTCCCTGATGCTATGAAGGATATGAGTGAGGAAAACAAGAAGAACTTTATCGTCGACGGAATGTTTGATTTTAACCGGTATATGGCTGCACTGGAGGAAGCCTGCCAGAAGAAGAACCCCACTACCGCTCTGTTAAAGCCAGAGCATCATCAGTGGTACCGGTTCGGATTCTGCTGGGAGAAGATGCAGTAACAGTCAGAACATCAGGAAGGAGTAGGAATCATGTTTGGATTTAAGAAAAAGAGCCAGGAGCCGGCGGCCGATCTGTCTACCTTCGGCCTGCTGCCTGGGAAAAAGATAAAAATTTGCAGCGCGGATTTCCGGGACGGCCAGCAGTCTCTCTATGCGACCCGTTTCCAGACCCGGGAAATTCTTCCCATCATCCCTCAGATGGATGAAGCGGGATATGCTTCCATGGAAATGTGGGGAGGCGCCACCTTTGACGTATGTATGCGGTATCTGAATGATGACCCATGGGAGCGTCTGCGCCAGATCAAGGCGGGACTGAAAAATACGCCTACCATGATGCTACTGCGGGGCCAGAATCTGGTGGGATACCGGCAGTATGCCGATGATGTGGTGGAGAAGTTTGTGGAGCTGGCAGCCAAAAACGGACTGGATATTTTCGTGGTATTCGATGGCCTCAACGATGCCAGAAACTGCGAGACGGCCATCCGGGCGGTGAAGAAAAATGGAAAGAAATGCTATGGCTCCATCCTCTATACCGTAAGCCCCATCCACAATACCCAGAAGCTGGTGGAAACAGCCATGGCCTACAAGAACCAGGGCGTTGACGCCATCCTGCTGGCGGACATGGCGGGACAGATGACACCGGAGAAGTCCTATGAAAGCGTGAAGGCCCTGAAGGAGGCGACCGGACTTCCCATCCAGGTTTCTTATCATGCCACCGGAGGAATGGCTTACAACGCCGCCTGGGAGGCCATCCGGGCGGGAGCGGAGATTATTACCTGCTGTGCTTCCAGCCTGTCCGGCGGTACTTCCCTGCCCTCTGCTGAGGTCATGAGCGCTATGCTGGCAGGGTCCCCCTGTGACCCGGGCATGGATTTAAACCGCCTGGAGGCAATCGACGATGAGATCCACAAGGTGTGCGATAATCACCTGGAGTTTAAGAGCCAGTTTACCGGAGTGAATGTGAAGGTCTTAAAGCATCAGGTGCCGGGCGGAATGCTCTCCAACCTGGAAAGCCAGTTAAAGAGCATGAATATGCTGAACCGGATTGATGAAGTCTTCCAGGAAGTCCAGGTAGTCCGCAGAGATATGGGATATCCGCCACTGGCAACCCCCTTCTCCCAGATGGTAGGTGCCCAGGCCACCACCAACGTGATGATGGGCAAGCGCTACGGCCTTCTGTCCAGAGAGGTGAAGGACTATGTGAAGGGCGCTTACGGCAAGGCACCGGGGGAGATTGCCCAGGAGCTGAAGGATTTGGTGCTGGCTGACGGTTCAGAGGTGATCACCTGCCGTCCCGGAAGCCTTCTGGAACCGGAATGGGAAAAGGGAAAACAGGCAGCAGCCGGACTGGCCCAGTGTGAGGAGGATGTGATGTCCTATATCCTGTTCCCCAATGTGGCGGAGGAATTTCTGAAGAGGAAGTACGGGAAGAATTAAAATTGCAGCAGGCAGAGGCAAAGAACAGAATTGTCTCTGCCTGCTTTTTATGTTAGACTGTCCTGTAGCGGCAACGTCTTAAAAAGGCGGATGAAAAAGCAAAACAGGAGGTTAAGTTTGAAACAAAGAGGTAGTGGTTAGAAAAAAGTAAATTGCATGGCAAACAAGCCATCTTACGGTGACTTCAAAAAGAAAATATAGACACAACACTTAATTCATTGCAGGAACGATATCCTCTTTAATG
>DWYS01000061.1 GCA_019118585.1 Candidatus Enterocloster faecavium
CTCAAATTTTATAAGTTGATTACTTTATAATCAGTACCAAGCTGGTACCTATCACTTGTGAAACGGTCAATAAAGAGTAGTAACAGTATTTGCTATGGACTCTGGAAAATAGTTTTTGCGCACAGGCTTTAGCAGCCTGCGGGGGCGAAGGAGCCCACAAACACTATGATTGCAATAGACAGGTGGTAGTATGCGCCTGTCTATTTTTTTGTTACGAGCACTTAGCCAGGTCTGATCATTATTTTTTAGAGAGCAGGAGAAAAAGTTATGGATTTGAATGCACAGAAGAGGGCGCCCATTTACGAGGCCCTGGAAGCATTCCGGCGCAAAAGGATCGTTCCTTTTGACGTACCGGGACACAAAAGAGGGAGAGGAAATCCGGAGCTTCGGGAGCTTCTGGGGGAACGGTGCGTCAGTCTGGACGTAAATTCCATGAAGCCCCTGGACAATCTGTGCCATCCCGTATCCGTCATCAAGGAGGCGGAGGAGCTGGCAGCAGAGGCATTTCGGGCGGACCACGCCTTTTTTATGGTAGGCGGGACCACCTCATCGGTGCAGAGTATGGTGCTGTCCGCCTGCAAGGCCGGGGATAAGATCATCCTGCCCAGAAACGTGCACAAGAGCGTCATCAATGCTCTGGTGCTCTGCGGCGCCACTCCGGTTTACGTGAATCCTGAGGTGGATAAAAAACTGGGAATTTCCCTGGGAATGGAGCTGCCGGAGGTGGAACGGGCGGTGAAGGAGAATCCGGACGCCACCTGCATTCTGGTAAATAATCCCACCTATTACGGCATCTGTTCGGACCTGCGCTCTATTGTAAAGCTGGCCCACGACCACGGGATGCTGGCTCTGGTGGATGAAGCCCACGGAACCCACCTTTACTTTGGGGACGACCTTCCCGTCTGTGCCATGGATGCGGGAGCGGATATGGCCTCCGTGTCCATGCATAAATCCGGCGGAAGCTTAACTCAGAGTTCCCTCCTTCTGACCAGCAAGAATGTCAGCTGGGAGTATGTGAGCCAGATCATCAATTTGATGCAGACCACCAGCGCCTCCTATCTGCTGCTGTCCAGCCTGGATATTTCCAGACGGAATCTGGCCCTTCGCGGAAAGGAATCCTTCCGAAAGGTCCGGGAGATGGCAGAATACGCAAGAGAGGAGATCAACAGCATCGGCGGATACTACGCCTATGGCCGGGAAATGGTTAATGGAGGCAGCATCTACGATTTCGATGTGACCAAGCTGTCGGTTTACACCAGGGACATCGGACTGGCGGGAATCGAGGTTTACGACCTGCTGCGGGATGAGTATGATATTCAGATTGAGTTTGGGGATATCAGCAATATTCTGGCATACATTTCCATTGGTGACCGGATTCAGGACATTGAGCGTCTGGTGGGGGCCCTGGCGGACATTAAGCGCCTGTATTCCAAGGATTCTTCCCAGATGCTGGCAACGGAGTACATTGCCCCCAAGGTGCTGACCACGCCTCAGAAGGCATTTTACGCCCCGAAGGTTTCCCTGCCTATCCGTGAGACTGCGGGAAAAATCTGCAGTGAGTTTGTCATGTGCTATCCTCCGGGGATTCCCATTCTGGCACCTGGGGAACTGATCACGGAAGAGATTATTGAGTATATTATGTATGCGAAGGAGAAAGGCTGTTCCATGCAGGGAACAGAGGACCCCAATGTGGAGCGTTTGAATGTTCTGGAACACGATTGAGAAATGAGAACGGTTCAGAATACACATGGGAGAAAGGAGAAATTGGATGGAGCTTTGGTTTTCAGACCCACATACCGACAATGTGAAGCTGTCGGTGAAGGTGGACAAGCAGCTGTTCGGGGAGGAGACGGATTTCCAGAAGATTGCGGTGTTTGAATCCCAGGAATTCGGGCGTTTCATCACCTCCGACGGACACATTGTATTTTCAGAGAAGGACGAGTTCGTCTACGACGAGATGATTGTTCATGTACCCATGGCGGTACATCCCAGAGTACGGAAAGTCCTGGTCATCGGCGGAGGAGACGGAGGTGTGGCCAGAGAGCTGTCTTATTATAAAGAGATCAAACAAATCGATGTGGTGGAGCCGGACCAGATGTTCGTCTATGCCTGCCGTCAGTTTTTCCCGGACAATGCCAGGGGACTGGAGGACGAGCGGGTCAATATCTACTATGAGGACGGGCTTCGCTTCCTGAGGTCCAAACAGGATGAGTACGATTTGATCATCAACGATGCCATTGACCCCCTGGGGCACACAGCGGGACTCTTTACCAAGGAATTTTACGGCAACTGCTATCGGGCCCTGAGGGAGGACGGCATTCTGGTATACCAGCATGGAAGCCCCTTCTACGATGAGGACGAGGAGTCCTGCCGGGCCATGCACCACAAGGCCAGCAAGAGCTTTCCGGTCAGCCGTGTTTACCAGGCCCACATTCCTACCTGCTCTTCGGGGTACTGGCTCTTTGGATTTATCTCCAAAAAGTATCACCCCTTAAATGATTTGGATGAAAAACGGTGGAAGGAGAGGGGAATTAAAACCTGGTACTACACCACCAATCTTCACAGGGGAGCCTTCATGCTGCCCAAGTATGTGGAGGATATGCTGGAAGAAGAGGAAGCGTAGGCGGAGACGAAGAACGGTTGAGCAGAGAACAGAACATATACAGAGATTAGAAAGAGAGGAATACAAATATGAGCAGATTATTGGTGATCGGATGCGGAGGAGTAGCCTCCGTGGCTATTCAGAAATGCTGTCAGAACAGCAAGGTATTTACGGAGCTGTGCATTGCCAGCCGCACCAAGGAGAAATGCGATGCCTTAAAGGAGAAGATCCAGGACAAGACCGACACGGTCATTACTACCGCAAAAGTGGATGCAGACAACAAGGATGAGCTGGTAGCCCTGATCCGCTCCTACAAGCCGGATGCAGTGCTGAACGTGGCCCTTCCCTACCAGGATTTGACGATCATGGACGCCTGCCTGGAGTGCAAGGTGGATTACATTGACACCGCCAACTACGAGCCGGAAAATACCGACGACCCGGAGTGGAGAGCCATCTACGAGAAGCGCTGCAAGGAGGAGGGCTTTACCGCTTACTTTGATTATTCCTGGCAGTGGAATTATCAGGAGAAGTATAAGGAGGCAGGCATCACCGCTCTTTTAGGGACCGGCTTTGACCCAGGGGTAACCAGCGTGTTTTCCGCCTACGCCTTAAAGCACTATTTTGATGAGATTGAAACCATCGATATTCTGGACTGCAACGGCGGCGACCACGGCTACCCCTTTGCCACCAACTTTAATCCGGAGGTCAACTTAAGGGAGGTTTCCGCTAACGGTTCTTACTGGGAGAACGGCCACTGGGTAGAGACCAAGCCCATGGAGATTAAGAGAGAGTATGATTTTCCCCAGGTTGGAAAGAAGGATATGTACCTGCTGCACCACGAGGAGATCGAGTCTTTAGCGAAAAATATCCCCGGCGTGAAGCGCATCCGCTTCTTCATGACCTTCGGCCAGAGCTACCTGACCCACATGAAGTGCCTGGAGGATGTGGGAATGCTGTCCACCTCCCCCATTATGTACGAAGGACGGGAGATCGTGCCCATCCAGTTCTTGAAGGCCCTGCTGCCTGATCCGGCAAGCCTTGGCCCCCGCACCGTAGGAAAGACCAACATCGGCTGCATTTTTAAGGGCAAAAAGGACGGAAAGGAAAAGACTATTTATATTTACAATGTCTGCGACCATCAGGAGTGCTACAAGGAAGTTGGCTCCCAAGCTATTTCCTACACCACCGGCGTTCCGGCCATGATCGGAACTGCCCTGGTGGTAACAGGCCAGTGGAAGAAGCCCGGCGTGTTCAATGTGGAAGAATTTGACCCGGACCCCTACATGGAGATGTTAAACGAGTACGGCCTGCCCTGGGTTGTGGACGAGAATCCGGAGACGGTGGAGTAAGCGGAAATGTTTGAGACAGTCAAAACACCCTGCTATATTGTGGATGAGAAGAAGCTTCGGAGCAATCTGGAAATTTTAAAGCGGGTACAGGAGGAGGCAGACTGCAAAATCCTCCTGGCCCAGAAGGCATTTTCCATGTTCCGGGTCTATCCCCTGATCGGGGAATATCTGGCGGGAACCACCGCCAGCGGCCTGTACGAGGCCAGACTGGGCCATGAGGAGATGGGCAAAGAGAATCATGTCTTTGCCCCTGCCTTCCGTCCGGAAGATATGAAGGAGCTGGATGAGATCTGTGACCATGTGATCTTTAACTCCCTGGCCCAGTTTGAAAAGCATAGAGGTGCCTGCCGCCATGCCAGCATTGGCCTTCGGGTCAATCCGGAGTGCTCTACCCAGGAAGGCCATGCCATCTATGATCCCTGCGCTGCCGGTTCACGTCTTGGAATCCGCAGGGAGCAGCTGACCGGGAGACTGCCGGAAGAGGTGGAGGGTCTGCATTTTCATACCCTCTGTGAGCAGAATGCCGACGATCTGGTGACCACCTTCCGGGCTTTTGAGGAAAAGTTTTCCTCCTATTTTCCAGCCTTAAAGTGGCTGAATCTGGGAGGCGGGCACCATATTACCAGGGCGGACTATCAGGTGGATGTGCTCATCGGGCTGGTGAAGGAGATCCGCAGAAAGTACGGCCTGGAGGTCTATCTGGAGCCGGGGGAGGCCATCGCTTTAAATGCCGGATACCTGGTGACCGAGGTGATGGACATTGTGGAAAACGGGATACAGATCCTGATCCTGGATGCCTCTGCCGCCTGTCATATGCCGGATGTGCTGGAGATGCCCTACTGTCCTCCTTTAAGGAACGGCTATGAAGCGGGAGAGAAGCCTTTTACCTACCGGCTTTCCTCCATGACCTGTCTGGCCGGGGACGTCATCGGGGATTACAGCTTTGAACAGCCGGTGAAGGTGGGAGACCGCCTGGTGTTTGAGGATATGGCCATCTATTCCATGGTCAAGAATAATACTTTTAACGGAATCCCCCTTCCTTCCATTCTGCTTCTTCGGGAAAACGGAGAGCTGGAAACGGTTCGGGAGTTCGGTTATGAAGATTTTAAGGGGCGGCTTTCATAAAAGTCCCCCTGTTTTTAAATGAACGCATCTGTTCAGGACAGCAGAAAGACAGGGGGGAGCCCTCTGAACCGCTGTAAATGGAATATGCAGGAGGAAATAGAAGATCAATGGGTATGCAGGATAAAAACAGAAGTTCCTTTGCTGCAGAAGGCTTTATCCGGGATTCGGTACCGGCCCGGGACGGTTTTTTTATGCCAGGAGAATTTGAGCCTCACAGAGGCTGCATCTTAATCTGGCCCTTCCGTCCCGGTTCCTGGAACTACGGGGCCGGACCGGCCAGAGAGGCGTTTTGCCAGGTGATCTGGGCCATTGCCCGCAGCGAGAAGGTGTGGGTGGCGGCAGGAACGGATGGGATGGCCTCGGCCAGGAAGATGCTTTTGGAAGAAGGAAGAGCCATGGGGAAGCCGGAAGAGGTGCTGGACCGCATCGAAATTTTTCCGGCCCGGACCGATGATTCCTGGGCCAGAGATGTGGGACCGACCTTTTTGAAAAATGCTTCCGGCCAGGTTCGCTGCGTCAACTGGGAGTTTAATGCCTGGGGCGGGGAGGTGGACGGCCTCTATGCTTCCTGGGAGAAGGACAATGCCTTTGCCGGGGATTTTGCCGGGAGAGAGGGATATCTCTGCTATGATGCAGCTCCATTTGTGCTGGAAGGAGGAGCGATCCACAGCGATGGGGAGGGGACTCTCATGGTGACAGAGGCCTGCCTTTTGAGCAAGGGCCGCAACCCTTCTTTGAGCAAGGCAGAGATTGAGGAAAAACTGAAAGATTATCTGGGCGTCCAGAAGGTGATCTGGCTTCCCAGGGGGATTTACAACGATGAAACCAATGAACATGTGGATAATGTCTGCGCTTTTTTAAAGCCGGGTCATGTGGTCCTGGCCTGGACGGACAACCGGGAGGACCCCCAGTATGAGATGTCCATGGCCTGCTTGAAGGTGCTGGAGCAGGAGCGGGATGCAAAAGGCAGGCCCATCCGGGTCCACAAGCTGCCGGTGCCCGATGTGCCTATCTGTGTGACGGAGGAGGAAGTGAAGGGCTTCGTCTTTGAGGAGGGGGAGGATTTCAGGGAGCCGGGAGAGCGGCTGGCGGCATCCTATGTGAACTTCTATTTCTCCAACCAGGCGGTGGTGATGCCGGTTTTCGGAGGGGAGAATGAAGAGAGCGACCTGCGGGCAGTGAAGATCATGGAAGAACTGTGTCCGGACCGCCAGGTGATCCCTGTCCCGGCCAGAGCCATCTTGTCCGGCGGGGGAAATATCCACTGCATTACCCAGCAGGTACCTGAGGGAGTACCGGAGGGACTGAACAAATAGAGGAGGGAAGAATTTGAGAAAGGCAACAGCGGCAGCGATCCAGATGAGCTGCGATCTCAGTGTGGAAAAAAATTTGGAGAAGGCGGAGAAGATGATCCGCCAGGCGGCAGAGAAGGGGGCCCAGGTCATTCTTTTGCCGGAGCTGTTTGAGAGACCTTATTTCTGTCAGGAGAAGCGTTATGACTATTACGACTATGCACTGCCGGTGGAGGAAAATCCGGCGGTGGCGATGGGAAAGCGTCTGGCAGAGGAGCTGGATGTGGTCCTCCCCATCAGCTTTTACGAGCGGGAGCAAAACGTGCTCTACAACTCCATCGCCTGTATAGACGGGGGAGGAGAGCTTCTGGGGATCTACAGGAAAACCCACATTCCCTGCGACCATTTCTATCAGGAGAAATTTTATTTTACTCCGGGAAATACGGGATTCCGGGTTTTTGAGACGAAATACGGCACCATCGGTATTGGGATCTGCTGGGATCAGTGGTTCCCGGAGACTGCCAGGGCTATGGCCATCAAGGGAGCAGAACTGATTTTTTATCCCACTGCCATCGGCTCAGAGCCCATTCTGGAGTGCGACAGCATGCCCCACTGGAGACGGTGCATGCAGGGACACAGTGCCTCCAATCTGGTGCCGGTGATTGCGGCCAACCGGATTGGAACGGAGCGGGTGGAGCCCTGTGAGGAGAATGCGGGGCAGAAGTCAGCGCTGACATTTTACGGTTCCTCCTTTTTAACCGATGAGACAGGAGCGCTGGTGGCATCCGCATCCAGGGACCAGGAGGAGATCCTGATTTGGACCTACGATTTGGACCAGATCCGGGAGAACCGGCTCTCCTGGGGATTGTTCCGGGACAGACGGCCGGAGTGCTATGGGGACTTGGTGATGTGATCAGAGGCAGACAGGAGAAGGATGAAATGACGAGATACAGTTTAACAGAATTGGTGGAGCAGAATGGCTATGTGGTATTGGACGGTTCCATGGGAACGGGGCTGGCGGAAAAAGGATTTGAGTTAAATACGGCCCTCTGGACGGCGGGAGCCCTGGTGACCGCGCCAAAACTGGTGCAGCAGGTCCATCTGGACTATCTGAGGGCCGGGGCTGACTGCGGGATCACCGACAGCTACCAGGCTACGATCCCTGGATTTATGGCCCAGGGTTACACCAGAGAGGAGGCAGAGCACTATATTGCTTTGTCGGTCCGGCTCATGAGAGAGACAGGGGAGCAGTGGTGGCAGGAGGAAGGAAAGGCCCAGGGCAGGCCTCACCCGGTAACCGCCGGGGCGGCAGGCCCTTACGGGGCATACCTGGCAGACGGCTCCGAGTACACCGGGGCTTATGAGATATCGGAGGAGGAGCTGAGAGCGTTTCACCGGGAGCGGATGGAGATTTTGTGGAAGGCGGGAGCGGATCTCCTGGCCATTGAAACGGTTCCATCCATGTGGGAGGCACAGATTATGGCCCAGGAGGCGGAAAAAATCGGTGCCAAGGCCTGGGTGACCTTCAGCTGCCGGGATGGGGAGCGGACCAACAAGGGAGACCTTTTAAAGGAGGCAGCAGCCGCTGTGGACGAAATCCGGTCAGTGGAGGCCATCGGGGTCAACTGCACCCATCCTAAGTACATCACCCGGTGCATCCGCCAGATCCGGGAAGCGACCCATAAGCCTATCATCGTATACCCAAACAGCGGGGAGGAGTACGATGCCAAAAAGAAGCAGTGGACGGGAATCCGGTATGGGAAGACCCTGGGAGAATATGCGCCGGAATGGTATCGGGAAGGGGCCAGGATCATCGGAGGCTGCTGTCAGACTCTCTCGCGTCAGATCCGGGACATTGCCCGGAATCTGAAGGAGATGGAAATGTGAGAACCAGATATAGCAGGACAGGAGCGGCCCGCTAACAGATACGCGGCAGCTGGTTCCCGGAAAGTTTTCCTAAAATCCGGCTCCCTCCTAAGGGAGTGCAGAGGACTACATAGCCCGGATGGGCGGCAGTGACGCGGCCGATGATGGCTGCGTCACTGCCGCCCTTTGTCTGTCTTAAGGCGGAGAGAACGGACGGGGCCTCTTTCTCTGCGGCGATGATCAGAACACGTCCTTCGCAGGCACAGTACAGGGGGTCCAGACCCAAAAGGGAGCAGGCTGCGCTGACAGCCGGGGAAGAGGGGAGGGACCTTTCTTCCAGTTCAATGGTCAGGGGCGTGTGCTCCACAAACTCATTGAGAGTGGTGGCGACTCCGCCCCGGGTGGGGTCACGCATGACGCGTATGCTTCCCGGCGCGACTGCTTTCAGAACATGCTCGCACATCTGGTTTAAGGCCATGCAGTCGCTGGCCAGATTTCCCTCGCAGGGCAGTTCTCCCCTGGCCATCAGAACGGCGGCTCCGTGACAGCCGGGAGTGCCGCTTAATAGGACCGCATCCCCGGGCCGGATGGCAGAGGGACCGAGGCCCGAGGCCTCTGGAAGAAGGACACCGATACCGGAGGTATTGATATAGATCCCATCCCCCTTTCCACGCTCTACCACCTTGGTGTCACCGGTGACAATCTCCACCCCGGCGGATCTGGCCGTGCAGGCGATGGAATCCACAATGGTCCGGAAATCCCGGATGGAAAAGCCCTCCTCCAGGATAAAGGACAAGCTGAGGTAGAGGGGGCGGGCTCCTGATACCGACAGGTCGTTGACCGTACCGCAGACCGCCAGTTTTCCGATATCCCCTCCGGGAAAACGCCAGGGGGAAACGACAAAGCTGTCTGTAGAAAACACAAGGGGGCCGGAAGGCGGGGGAAGAAGGGCTCCGTCTCCCAGCTGATCCAGCCTGGTGCTGTGAAAGGCGGGGAGAAGGATCTCCTCAATGAGCCGGGAGGTTTTCACGCCCCCGCTTCCGTAGTCCAGGGTAATTACATCTTCCATTGTTGCATCTCGTCTCATGAGAAAATCAGGTCATTACAGCTTCAGCTGGGGATAGCGGAAGGCGGCGGCACAGGCTCCTTCTGAGGAGACCATGCAGGGGCCTGCCGGGTCCTGCGGGGTACAGGCAGAGCCGAACAGAGGACAGTCTGCCGGTTCCAGAAGTCCGCGGATGACATCGCCGCAGCGGCAGCCTGGAGGCTCCTTTCCGGCTTCCGGGGAGAAACCGAAGGCTTTTGCGCCGTCCCAGCGGGAGAATTCTTCCCGGATGGCAAGACCGCTTTCCGGGATCATCCCCAATCCCCTCCACAGGCTTTCGCAGGGGCGAAAGACCTGATGGATGGCGGCCAGGGCAGCGGGATTGCCCTCAGGGCGTACCAGGCGTGTGTACTCATTTTTCAGAGCAGGCTTCTTTTCATAGAGCATCCGCACCAGACTCCAGACGGAGACCAGAAGGTCTGCCGGTTCAAAGCCGCTGACCACGGCCGGCAGGCCGAATTCCTCAGGAAGAAAGGCGAAGGCCTGGCTTCCGGTGATAACGGCCACATGGCCAGGGCAGAGAAAACCGTGTACGTTCAGAACAGGGGAGGAGCTCAGGGAGCGGATGGCCGGCATAGTGGTTTTTAAGAGGCTGAGTACGAAGAAATTGGAAAGCCCCAGCTCTCTGGCCTCCAGCAGGCAGGCGGCGGTTCCGGGAGCAGTGGTTTCAAAGCCCGCCCCCAGAAAAAGGACCTGATGTTTGGGACGCTCTTTGGCCAGACGGAGGGCATCCATGGGAGAATAGACCATTTTTACCTGAGCTCCAAGCGCCTTGCGGCGCAGAAGGCTGTCGCCCGGACGGGAGCCGGGCACCCGCAGCAGATCCCCGTAGCTGGCGATGATGACCCGGGGATCTTCACTGATTCGCAGAATTTCATCGATGGCTCCCGAAGGGGTGACGCACACCGGACAGCCGGGGCCGGAGATCAGGCGGACTTCTTTTGGCAGAAGCTGCTTTAGGCCGCAGCCGGCAATGGCCATGGTGTGGGTGCCGCAGATCTCCATCAGGGAAACAGGGCCAAGGCGGGAGGCCATGAAGGACAAGTCCTCTAAAAGCTTCCCGGAATCCTCCAGGGAGGAAAAACACTCAGGATAGTTCATGGACGACCTCCTGCATCAGGGCAAGGTTCTCCTGTGCTTCTTTCTCTGTCATCTTCTGGATGGCAAAGCCTGCATGCACCAGCACATAGTCTCCTGGCTTTAAATCCTGAATGAAATCCACCCGCACATTCTGGGAGAGTCCTCCGGCTTCCCCGACAGCATTTTTTCCATCAATGGTTTTGATCTTTAAAGGTACGGCAAGACACATAGTAAGCTTCACTCCTTTGCGCAATGGCCATCTGTCCAAGCGGCAGGCCCTGGTCATTGCAGGGTACCTGGCGGTGGCAGAAGACCGTAAAACCGGCTTCTGTTAAAAGACCGTAGATGCGTTTTAACAGATAATCATTTTGAAAGACCCCGCCTGAGAGAACGACCGGAAGGCCTTCCGGGTTTAAAGCCCTGCATTGGTCTAAGGCCATGGAGCTGACGGTGTCCATAAAGCGGCATGCAGCCCTGGATGGGGAAAGCCCTTTTTCCAAGTCTTTCAGAATCGAGCGGGTGAGAGGCCGGGTGTCAAACCGGCGGATGCCTTCCTCCTCGTAGAAATGGAGGGGGTAGGGCTGAAGGGAAGTAATTTCCTCCCGTTCTCCCAGAGCCTGCAGCATGGAGGCGCCATGGCCCTCGTAGCTGGTCCGGTTTCTGCCTTCGATCAGGCAGTCCATGGCATCAAAGAGCCGTCCCATGCTGCTGGAGCAGGGGCAGGAGATGTTTGCCCGGATCATGGAACGGATGAGCGGATCCTCCGGGGCAGGTAAGAGAGGCCATCTGATTTCCTCTTCATCCTGAAAAGAACGGGAATCTTCCCAAAGTCCCAGGGCCAGACGCCGGATCTCAAGTGCTGCCTGGTCCCCTCCGGGCAGGACCAGAGGCCGGATGCTCCCCAGCCGCCGGAAGGAGCGGTAATCTCCCCTCAAAAATTCAGCCCCCCAGATGGAAACTGGTCCCGGCAAATCCTGGCCGCCGTTTAAACATGCATGGACAGATCCAGCACCATTTTCCAGACCCAGTCCGGTGCCGTCCCAGATGATGCCAAAGACCGGTCCTTCCAGGTGGTGCTCGGCCATGCAGGAGGCCATGTGGGCCCAGTGGTGCTGGATCTGAAGGAGGGGAAGCCCCTTCTTTTCAGCCATCTGCCGCCCAAGGCGGGAGGAGGCGTAATCGGGATGAAGGTCACAGGCCAGGAAACGGGGCTCTGTCTGAAAAATCCGCTGAAAGGCAGATAAGGCTCCCTGATAATGTTCCATTGTTTCCATGTTCTTCAAATCCCCGATATGGGGGCTGAGAAAGATGGAATGATCCCGGCCAAGGCCGAAGGAAGCTTTCTGTTCTGCTCCCAGAGCCAGGATCCCCTCTGCGCCGCAGGACAGATGGATGGGGAGGGGACAGTATCCCCTGCTCCGGCGGAAGAAATATTCATTTCCCTGCCAGGCCATAACCAGAGAATCATCGCACCGATTCTCGATGGGGCGGTTGTGGAGAAGAAAGCCGTCGGCAAGGTTTTTTAATGCTGAGAGGGCCTCTTCATTGTCCTTGAGGACCGGACAGTCGGGGAGATTGGCGCTGGTCATCACCAGGGTCTTTGGCCCTCCAAAGGCTCCGTCCAGCAAAAGAGCGTGGATGGGGCTGTAGGGGAGCATGACGCCCAGCCGGCTTCCGGCACTCAGATCCATCTGGCTTCCCGGATCTTGTTTCCTCAAAAGAAGAATGGGTCTGGCAGGACTTTCCAAAATCCGCTGTTCATCTTCATCCATCCGGCAGAGCCTGTGGGCCTGTCCGGTATCGGCACACATAAGAGCCAGGGGTTTTTCCATGCGGTGCTTTCCCAGGCGGAGCCTTTGGACAGCCTGGGGATTTGCGGCATCGCAGGATAAGTGGATGCCGCCGATCCCCTTCACGGCCAGGATTTTTCCCTCCGCCAGAAGATGTTGGGCCCAGCGGAAGGCATCGCCCTCTATGGGCTTTCCCTCGCGGTCCAGAGCAGATACCTGGGGGCCGCAGACCGGACAGCAGTCCGGCTGGGCGTGGTAACGGCGGCTTTCAATATCCCCGTATTCCCGGCTGCACTCCGGACACATGGAGAAACCTGCCATGGAGGTTCTGGAACGGTCATAGGGGAGGGCCCGGATAATGGTATAGCGGGGGCCGCAGTCGGTGCAGTTGATAAAGGGGTAGCGGTAACGTCGGTCCTTCGGATTTCTCATCTCCATCAGGCAGGCATGGCAGGGGGCAGTATCAGGAGGCGCCAGGGCCAGGGGCTCCTCCAAAAAGGCACTGTCCCGGATGATAAATCCTGAGCCGGGAGGATCGGAGGACGGAAGGACCGGCTCCTCAAGGGGCCATACCTCCACTGACTCGATGACAGCCAGGGGCGGAGGGGATTCCTTCAATTCCCGTTCAAAGGCATTCAAGTCCTCTTCGGTTCCCCGGACTTCCAGCTCCACACCCCGTGTGGTATTGCGGGCCCAGCCGCTCAGATGATGAGAGCCGGCCAGCCGGTGGAGAAAGGGACGCATGCCCACTCCCTGAACGATGCCGCAAATTTCCATGCGGACCCGCTTGATGGCGCTCACTGGAGGAAGGCGCGGATCTGACCGCGGATGCGCTCTGTCAGCTCTTCCATGCCCTGGCCGTTTCTGGTGCTGACCAAAAAGAGAGGAGCCTGGGGATTGACGCCCCGGTAGTCCCCGGTGACCCGTTCCACATCAAAATCAAAGTAGGGAAGCATATCGCATTTGTTGAGGACCAGACAGTCGGTGTCCGTAAACATCAGAGGATATTTGGCTACCTTGTCATCCCCCTCTGGGATGCTTAAAATGGTGATGCGGAAGTTTTCCCCGATATCGAATTCAGCCGGACACACCAGATTCCCGATATTTTCCACGAAAATCACATCCAGCTGATCCAGATTGAAACAGGGGAGGATATTCTGTATGCTCATGGCTTCAATATGGCAAGCGCCGTCGGTATTGAGCTGGACGGCGGGAATATCCAGGGCGGCGATGCGGTCTGCATCAATCTGTCCGGCAATGTCGCCTTCAATGACACCGATGGAATATTCACTTCGCAGCCGGCGGATCAGCTCTACGATCAGACTGGTCTTGCCTGCTCCCGGACTGCCCATAAAATTAATCAGGCACACCTTATGCCCCTTCAGGGTTTGGCGTACCTGGCTGCTCACATCCTGATTCCATTCCATTACCTGGTGAAGCACCTTGATCTCCATCTGTATCAACCTCCAAACTTTCCACCATAAATTCTTTTCCCGATAAGGTTTTGAGACGAATGCCGCCGCAGTGAGGGCAGCGGATGCTGGTCCGCGTGATCTCACTTTCCTGCCCGCAGTCCCGGCAGAGAACCTTCAGAGGAAGGGTACGGGCTGTGATATGGGCTCCCTCGGCGATGGTGCCCTTTGCCAGGACATCCAGGTACATCTGAACGCACTCCGGGACAATGCCGGCAAAGGGTCCCATGACAAGGCGGATGGAGCGGATTCGTACGGCACCCTGTTCCTTTGCTGCTTTCAGGGACAAATCCAGGATGCTCTGTGTAATCGCGAGCTCATGCATGGGCGGGGCCTTCTTTCCAATGTCATAACGGTTAAGTGATCCGCCAAGTAGTATAGCACAGTCGAAATGGAATGTCCAATCGGTGAGCAAGTTACAACTTGTTTTTGGCAGGAGACAGGACTATAATATGTTAGGTACGGGCAATTTTTTTGCCTGGATCTGACAACTAAGGGAAAAGACAAGGAGGATGCATATGAGCTGGATTTGGATTCTGATGGTCCTTCCGGCAGTCCTGGCAGTTTTGATCGCCCTGATACGGCCGGCGCAGCTTCGGGGGACGATTGTTTACGCGGGGGCGGGCAGCCTGATGGCGCTGACGCTTCTGGTGCTGGGATACTGGATGGGACGGGGGATGGAAACCGTTCTGCTGTATGAGGAAACAGAGCTGACAGACCACCTGATGCTGGGCGGAGAAATTTTCCTGATGGGACTGATCGTCTATCAGAGCGTGCGCCACCGCAAATATCCGATTGCTGTTCTGTCAGCGGTGCAGACCGGCATGATGGTCTGGATGGAAACGCAGCTTTCTGTGGCCGGGGGGACCCACATGATGCTGGACCGTCTGTCCATGCTGATGTGCATCATCATTGCGTTTGTAGGAGGATTAATCTGCATCTACGCGGTGGGCTATATGAAAGCTTACCATATTCATCATAAGGAGTATGCGGACCGCAGCAGTTTTTTCCTTTCCATGCTGTTTTTGTTCCTGGCGGCCATGTTCGGGCTGGTGCTGTCCTCCAACCTGGTATGGCTCTACTTCTTCTGGGAGATTACCAGCGTAATCTCTTTCCTTCTGATCGGATATACCAGAACGGATGAAGCGGTGGACAACAGCTTCCGGGCCCTGTGGATGAACCTGCTTGGGGGCCTGGGATTTGCGGCAGCAATTGTGTATTCTGCGGTGGTCTATGGGACGGTGGAACTGCAGACCATCATTCTGACCGGGGGAGCGATCCCGCTGGTGTGCCTGTCCTTAGCAGGGCTCACCAAGTCGGCTCAGATGCCCTTTTCTTCCTGGCTCCTGGGAGCCATGGTGGCGCCCACCCCTTCCAGCGCTCTGCTGCACAGCGCAACAATGGTAAAAGCAGGCGTGTATCTTTTGATCCGCCTGGCTCCGGCATTGAGCGGAACCCTGACGGGAACCATGGTATCCTTTATCGGAGGATATACCTTCATTGCGGCCAGCATGATGGCCATTGCCCAGAACGACGGCAAAAAGGTGCTGGCTTTTTCCACCATCTCCAATCTGGGACTGATTGTGGCCTGTGCGGGCATCGGCGTGGAGGAAACCATCTGGGGAGCCATTCTGCTGATGATCTTTCACTCGGTCAGCAAATCCATGCTCTTTCAGGCGGTGGGAGCTACGGAAAATTCCCTGGGCTCCCGTGATATTGAAAATATGCACGGACTGCTGCTGCGTCTGCCGAAGCTGGCTTATGTGATGGGGATCGGAATCGCCGGCATGTACCTGGCTCCTTTTGGAATGCTGATTTCCAAGTGGGTGGCCCTGAAGGCCTTTGTGGATTCGGGAAACTGCATTCTGGTTCTGTTTCTGGCCTACGGAAGCGCCACCACCATGCTGTACTGGACCAAATGGCTGGCCAAGCTGCTTGCCCTTCATCATACCAAGGAGGAGGTGCGGGACGTTACAAGACCGGACCAGTATTTTTCCATGTATCTCCATGCGGGTGCAATGGTTATTCTGTGTCTGCTGTTCCCGGTGCTGGCTACCAGGGTGGTGAATCCCATGATCGAGGAACTGTTCGGCTACGCCTATGAGGTGCTGTCCATGAGCGTGCTGAATACCATGGCAATCATGCTGGCTTCGGTGATCCTGGTGCCTGCCGCCATGTTCCTGGTGACAAAGGCAGCCCACCGGGATTATGTGCCGATTTACATGGGCGGCGTCAATGAAGGGGACAATACCTATTTTACCAACAGCTACGGCCTTCCGGAGCATCTGTATCTGACCAACTGGTATCTGCGCTTTGAGTTCGGCATGCGCCGTCTGATGAAGCCTTCGGAGATGCTGTGTGCCGGGGTGCTGATCGTGATGTTCTGTCTGATTGCAGGAGGTGCCTTATGACTTCCATCCTATCTGTACTGATTTATCTGATCCTGGCTCCCATTGCGGGCGGGCTTCTGGACGGCGCGGACCGGATCATCAGCGCCCGGATGCAGGGGCGGATGGGGCCTCCCCTTCTTCAGCCCTTTTATGATCTGAAAAAGCTGTTTTCCAAGCAGATGATCGCAGTCAACAGCGTGCAGCTTCTGCTGAACCTCAGCTACCTGGTATTTTTGGCGGCATCCGGTGCCATTCTCTTCGGAGGGTCGGATATTCTGATGTGCCTGTTTGTACTTTCCACTGCGGATATGTTCCTGATCATGGCGGCTTCCAGCGATTCCTCGCCTTTTGCCACCATGGGGGCCAACCGGGAAATGATCCAGATGATGGCCTATGAGCCCCTCACCCTTCTGATCGCCGTGGGATTTTATCTGTGCACCGGCTCCTTTATGGTGCGGGACATTGTGGCGGCTCCGGTCAGTGCCATTGTGCGGATGCCGGGAATGCTTCTGGGCTTTCTCTTTATCACGGCGGTCAAGCTGAGAAAGTCTCCCTTTGATTTGTCCACCAGCCATCATGCCCACCAGGAGATGGTAAAGGGACTGACGACGGAGATGGCGGGCCCCACTCTTGCCATTATGAATATTGCAGAGTATTACGAGAAGATCCTGCTGCTGGGCATTGTAGCCATGTTTGTGCTCAACCGGTCCTGGCAGAGCTGGCCTCTGGCGGTAATCGCGTGCCTGATTTTTTATTTTCTGGAAATCCTCTGGGACAATGTCAGTGCCCGGGTGAAATGGAAGACCATGCTGGTAAGCTGCTGGACCACCACCCTGCTGGCAGGAGGGCTGAATCTTCTGATCTTGATGCTGATAAGGTAGGAGGCGAGAAAATGGCTAAAATTGCAAGATCTCCCTGGCTGCTCCACTACGATGCCAGCAGCTGCAATGGGTGCGATATAGAGGTTCTGGACTGTCTGACCCCTGCCTATGACCTGGAGCGGTTCGGCATTATCAATACGGGGGACCCCTTCCAGGCGGACATTCTTCTGATCACCGGGGGCGTCAACAGCCAGAGTGAATCCGTGGTAAAACAGATTTACGGGCAGATGCCGGACCCAAAGGTAGTGGTGGCGGTTGGAATCTGTGCCTGCACAGGAGGAGTGTTTAAGGAGTGCTACAACATCAAGGGCGGCGTGGATACGGTGATCCCGGTGGATGTCTATGTGCCGGGCTGCGCTGCCAGGCCGGAGTCCATTATTGACGGTGTGATCAAGGCGGTTCAGATTTTAAAGGAACGCCAGGATGAGTTCCGGAAAGGCAAGGAGGAAAAAGATGGACGCGTTAAATGAGATACTGCCGATCGCCAAGGAGGAGTTTCTCCCTGCGGTAATACGTTTTAAAATGGAGGGCAGGCGGCTGGTCCAAATCTGTGCCGTCCGGCTGCCGGAGGGGTATGAGCTGAGCTATTCCTTCAGCAAGGGATACGATATGCAGACCCTGCGCCTTCAGATTGCGACCAATGAAAAAATTTCCAGCATCACCCAGATCTACCCCTGCGCTTTTATGCAGGAGAACGAGACGGCAGAGCTGTTTGGCGTTCAGATCGAAAATATGGACCGGGATTACAACGGACGTCTGTACCGCATCGACCGGGAGACGCCGTTTAAGGAAAAGGGGTGAGAATATGGCAAAGAGAAGCATTATCCCTTTTGGCCCCCAGCATCCGGTGCTGCCGGAACCGGTTCACCTGGATCTGATCCTGGAAGATGAAACAGTGGTGGGAGCGGTCCCCAACATCGGATTTGTCCACCGGGGACTGGAGAAGCTGGTAGAGCGGAAGGATTATAAAGAATATGTTTATATTGCGGAGCGTGTCTGCGGAATCTGCAGCTGCGGCCACGGCATCGGCTACTGCGAGAGCGTGGAGCACGTGATGGGAGTGGAGGTTCCGGCCAGAGGGGAGTTCTTGAGGACGATCTGGATGGAGATGAGCCGGATCCACAGCCATCTGCTGTGGCTGGGGCTGCTGGCGGACGCCATGGGATTTGAGAGCCTGTTTATGGAATCCTGGCGGCTGAGGGAACAGGTGCTGGATTTATTTGACATGACCACCGGGGGCCGGATTATCTTTTCCGTCAACTGTATAGGCGGCGTATTAAAGGATATGACCGGGGAGATGTTAAAAAAGATAGAAGCCGCCATGGATCAGATGGAGAAGGACTTTGTTCCCATCGAGGAAACCTTTCTGGGAGAATACACGGTGCAGAGCCGCTTAAAGGGACTGGGCAGGCTGGAACCTAAGGATGCGGTGCTGCTGGGGGCAGTTGGTCCGACCGCCAGGGCCAGCGGCATCCGCTACGATGCCAGAAAGCTGGGCTACTGCGCTTACGGCAGTCTGGAGGTAGAGCCGGTGATCCGGCTGGAAGGGGATTCCTATGCCAGATGCCAGGTGCGGATGGAGGAGGTGCGCCAGTCCTTTGAGCTGATCCGCCGGCTGGTTTCCATGATCCCGGAGGGACCGATCCGTGTGCCGGTGAAGGGAAATCCCAATGGGGAGTATTTTATGCGCATCGAGCAGCCCAGAGGGGAGGCCATTTACTATGTAAAAGGCAGCGGAACTAAGTTCCTGGACCGTTTCCGCCTGAGAACCCCCACCACCAGCAACATACCGCCTATGCTGGAAATGCTGAAAGGCTGTCAGCTGGCAGATGTGCCCCTGCTGATCCTGACCATTGACCCATGCATCAGCTGTACGGAGAGGTGAGTGAAATGATAAAGGCAAAATTTTTCCCATATGGCCGGAAAGCCCTGAAAAATCTGTTTTCCAGACCGGCCACCAAGAATTATCCGGCCGAGGCCGCCAGATTTCCGGAGCGGATGCGCGGCCATGTGGAGATTGCCATTGAAAACTGCATTAGCTGCGGACTCTGTGCCCGCAGCTGCCCGTCAGGAGCGATTTCGGTGGACCGGGCTGCAGGCAGCTGGACCATCAATCCCTTTGACTGTGTCCAGTGCGGAAACTGCGTCAATCTCTGCCCGAAAAAGTGTCTGGAGATGAGACCCGGCTACACAGAGCCGCAGAAAGGCAAGGAGAGCCGTACCTATATCAAAGCCAAAGGAGAATAGATATGTTTGAACGCGCGGAAGGAATCTATGAGATCCGGCTGCATAATCAGGATCTTGGGGTTTCGGAGGTGAAAATTTTTCTGATTCCCGGAAAACCCGGAGAGAGGAGCCTGATGATCGACACAGGCTTTGGAAATGAAGAATGCTTCGGGCGACTGAAAAAAGGGATGGAGGAGCTGGGGATCTCCTTCGGACAGCTGGATGTTTTCATCACCCACCTGCACCACGACCATTCCGGCCTGGCCGGAGTTTTTGCCAGGGAGGGAGCCAGGATCTGGATGAACCCCAAGGAGGAACACCACGCCTATGACTGCATTATACAAAAGCGGGGGCTCCAGTCCATCCAGGAGCAGGAACAGGTCCTGAAACGGGTGGGGATTACCCGGAAGCTGGAGCCCGGTCTGTGGAGCAAATACAACGAGGTAAATAAACGGGTCCAGCAGGGACAGGACTGGTATTTTCTGGCGCCGGATTTCCCCTATGAGCCCGTTCATCAGGGGGACCGGTTCTGCTATGGCCCATATGCGTTTGAAGCAGTGGAGCTGAAAGGACATACCTATGGACAGACCGGGCTTTTGGACCGGGAGCACAAGATCCTCTTCTGTGCCGACCAGGTGATCGACGGGATTATTCCCATTGTCCCCACCTCTTATCCCGATGAGGGACTGCTGAAAGGGTATTTTCAGTCTCTCCAGTGGATCAAGGAGAGCCTTGGCGACTATCTTTTGCTGCCCGCCCACAAAGAGCCCATTACCCAGGTAAAGCGGGTGATCGACCGGATCGTATTTTCCTATGTGGATAAGGTGGAATTGATGAAACGGCTGATTTCCTGCAGCCGGAGGGAGATGACCACAAAGCAGGTTGCCTATCTGGCTTACGGAATTCAGGATGACATGGAGGATGACCCGGACTTTATCAGCCATAAGATGATGATTACCAAGACCTTTTCCTGCCTGGAATATCTGTATGGGGAGGATTTTATCGTCCGGGATGAACGGGACGGGACGTTTTATTGGGGAACGCCGTGAGGTAAAAGTGCTTGTAACTTCGTAACAAAGTAAAATGGCCGGCTTGGGGCAGCCGGCCATTTTAAGGAGAAGGTATTTCGTTTCTTATGGGGTGTAGCAAAAACTATATAATGTATTGGGGGGTTACGTCTATTATAATAGCATAGGACCTAAAAAAAGTGTGAACAAAGATGAAAAAAAGAGGGGGATTTTTTTATCGATTTTTACGGGTTTTAAAAGAATAAAACAGGGATGAGCGAGAAAAAAAGAACAAAAAAGCAGGCGATCCGGCCTCCCGGCTAAGTTGCGGCCGGAAATAAGAACAGATTTCCATTTAAAGACGTTTATCTCATGATGGTCGATTTAGCGACTATAACACTTATGCGCGGCTTACCTTAAAATGGGTTTAGCAGCATTTCCAACCTTTATATTTTAGAGAAATGAGGAAACGTCTTTGATTACATATGAGCCCTTTTGGCATCTGCTGAAAGCGTCCACGGAAACCACCTACACCCTGATCTATAAGCATCATATCTCCAGTTCCACGATCGACCGTCTCAGGAAGAACAAACCATTAAACACCACCACACTGAATGATCTGTGTCGGATTTTCAACTGCAATATCAGTGATCTGGTCTGTTACAAGCCATCGGATCAGGACCAGTCGCTGTGATTGAAGGAAAATTTGGCTGCTGAGAAACGTTACAGCATTTTCCGGGCCCCGCCGTCCTCTGGCAGGGCCTGTTTGTCGTCCTTTATCCGGTTGACGAAATCTGCGGAATTCAGTAAAATGTAACTATTGTATGTTTGACCGCCAGGAGAAGGAGGAAAAGGATGGTACGAAAACACATTGTTTTTTCCGGCCGGGTACAGGGCGTAGGCTTCCGGTTTACCGCCTGTTCCCTGGCAAGACCCCTGGGTCTTACCGGCTGGGTGAGAAATTGCTGTGACGGTGATGTGGAGATGGAGGTCCAGGGGGAGGAGGAGGCCATCGACCGGCTGATAAGAGGGCTGGACCGGGGCCGCTATATTGTCATCCGAAAGATGGAGGTGAAAGAGCTTCCGTTGGACCGGGAAGAACGGGAATTTCGGGAAGTCTGGTGAAAAAACAGCAATTTTCCTGCTGCTGCGGAATATCCTGAAAGAAATGGGCAGGATACTAGTGTACGGACAGGATATCCGGCCAGGGGTCTGCCATCTGCACCTCTGTCTGGGAAATGGTCATGGCCGTACACCAGGAAAAAAGAGGTGAAGTATGATTTCGCTGATTGTAAGAGCAAAGCAGATCTACGACAAATTTTCTGCTGACGAGATGACGGTTTATGCAGCCCAGGCCTCGTTCTTTATTTTGATCGCGGCGTTTCCCTGCATCATGCTGATGATTACGGTGGTCCAGGTGGTACCCAATCTGACCAGGGGGGAGCTTCTGGATATCCTTTTATCCCTGGTGCCGGATGGGTATAAGTCCGTAGCGTTCCGGGTTTTAAATGACCTGTCCATCAAATCTCCGGCTACCATGATCTCCGTCTCGGCTATTGCGGCCTTATGGTCCTCCTCAAGGGGGATGATGAGCATCGCCAGGGGGCTGAACCGGGTTCAGGGGGAGAGCCAGAAGCGCTGGTATCTGGTCAACCGGCTGATCTGGGCCGGATATACCATTGTGTTTATTTTGGTGTGCGTGGTGGCTCTTGGCCTGCTGGTGTTCGGAACTTCCATTCAAAATTTTGTTGTGAACCGGGTTCCGGTGCTGGCGGAGATCACCAACCATATTGTCAGTTTCCGGACTTTGCTGGCCCTGGGGCTTTTTATGCTGGGGTTTGCGGGAATCTACACCTATGTGCCGGACCGGAGACTGACGCTGAAATCCCAGATCCCCGGAGCGGTGTTTGCCACCGCCGGGTGGATCGTGTTTTCACTGGCGTTTTCCCTGTATTTCCGTCTGTTTGGAAGCCGGAATTTTTCCTATATGTATGGAAGTCTGGGAGCTATGGTCCTCCTGATGCTGTGGCTTTACGGCTGCATCTGTCTTCTGTTTTTCGGGGCAGAGATTAACTGGTTCCAGGAGAGAACGGCTCATGAGAGCCCAAATGACTGAAAAAACTGCTGGCCCAAGGAGAATGGGCCGGCATTTTTTGACTGGACCAGAGCGATGGTGCTGGAGAGGATGGGGGAGAGAGCCCTGGCTCTCAAATTTTCTCTGTTCTGGTGGAGAATGGAGGCCGGCACAATGCTGACTCCTGCTCCGGATTTAGCCCAGGACAGACAGGAACGGGCATCGTCGCAGATACATAGATATTCCGGGACAGGGTGAGTAAAATAGGAATGGAGGACCTGCTCCCACCGGCGATAGATGATCAGCGGAAAACGGGCAAGGTCATCGGGTGAGACAGGAGATTCCTCTTTTCCCAGAAAGCGCTCCTGCCCCACGGCGATCATGGGCTCCCGGATGAGATAACGGCACTCCAGCCCTTCTTCCGGGAAAGGAGTGCGGACCAGGGCTGCGTGGATCTGCCCTGTGGACAGCTTATCCAGCAGCTGATACGTGTTGCCCTCGTAGATGCGGAACAGGACGCCAGGATGGTCTTGACGGAAACGGGCGATGTTTTCGATAACGGTTCCGGTCTGGACTGAGGAGATCATCCCCAGCCGAAGAGTGCCGATAAGGCCCTTCCCAAGCTGCTCCATATCCTTCCGGGTTCCTTCGGCCATGTCCAGAATGCTCTGAGCCCGCTCATAGAAAAAGCGTCCGGCATCGGTCAGTTTGATGGAGCGGGAGCCGCGTTCAAAGAGACTCTGGCCCAGTTCCTCCTCCAGCAGGTGCATCTGGGTGCTCAAAGGGGGCTGGGAAATATGAAGGCTCCGGGCGGCTGCGCTGATGCTCCCCGCATCCGCTACGGCGATGAAATATTCCAGTTGTTTAAAGTTCAAGGAAACACCTCCTGAAATATACGAATTTTATATAAAAGCTATATTAAACAAATATTTTTCATATGGATTGCCTTGTGCTATAATGCATGGAGAGTATTCGGAGAGGGAGTGTTCCGACTCACCCAATTTTTATCATCATATCAGATTTTGCACAGCAATACAACGTTAAGCCCGCCGCCTTTTTGGCGGCAGATTGGAGAAAATTTGGATGAAACGACTGCTTAGCTACATGAAGGATTACAAGAAGGAGAGCATCCTGGGGCCTCTGTTCAAGATGCTGGAGGCCAGTTTTGAGCTCTTTGTTCCCCTGGTGGTTGCCAGCATGGTGGACCGTGGGATCGGGCATGGAGATATGGGCTATGTGCTTCGGATGGGAGGCGTCCTGATCGCCCTGGGGCTGATCGGACTGGCCTGCTCCCTGACAGCCCAGTATTTTGCCGCGAAGGCAGCGGTGGGAATGTCCACCGTTCTGAGAAATGACCTCTTTGCCCACATCGGAGGCCTTTCCTACCGGGAAATTGACTCCATTGGCACATCGACCCTGATTACACGGATGACCAGCGACATCAACCAGGTTCAAAACGGCGTCAATATGACGCTGCGGCTTCTGCTCAGGTCCCCCTTCGTGGTATTTGGTGCCATGATTATGGCATTTACGGTGGACGGGCCGGTGGCCATGATCTTTGCTGTGACGATCCCGGTGCTCTGTGTGGTGGTATTCGGCATTCTGCTGATCAGCATGCCCCTTTATAAGAAGGTTCAACGCCAGCTCGACCGGGTGCTTTTGACTACCAGGGAAAATCTGCTGGGAGTCCGGGTGATCCGGGCATTCAACCGGCAGGAAAATGAGCGGGATACCTTTGAACAGGAGAACGGAATGCTGGTTCGCTTCCAGGTGTTTGTGGGAAAAATCTCTGCTCTGTTAAATCCAGTAACCTATGTGATCATCAATCTGGCTACCGTGGCTGTTATCTGGCGGGGCGGCCTGCGGGTGGATTCGGGGGCTATTTCCCAGGGCCAGGTGATCGCTCTGGTGAACTATATGTCCCAGATCCTGGTAGAGCTGGTAAAGATGGCCAACCTGATCATCCTGATCTCCAAGGCCATGGCCTGTATGAACCGGGTGGACAGCGTATTCCGGGTGACCAGCTCCATGGAAGATGGAAAAGAAAGGCTTTCCTCTCAGGAGATGGAGGAGTCTGAGAGTCCGGCAGTGCGGTTTGAAGATGTTTCCTTCACCTTTGCCGGTTCGAAGGAACCGGTGCTGGAGGAGATTTCCTTTGAGGCGAAGGCCGGTGAAACCATTGGGATCATCGGCGGTACCGGCTCCGGAAAGACGGCCCTGGTGAATCTGATCCCCAGGTTCTATGATGTGAACCAGGGTCAGGTAACCGTTTTCGGAAAAAATGTGAAAAATTTTGAGATGAAGGAGCTGCGCTCCATGGTGGGAGTGGTGCCTCAGCGGGCGGTGCTCTTTGCAGGGACCCTGCGGGATAATATGCGCTGGGCCAAAGAGGATGCCACGGACCAGGAGATTTACCGGGCGCTGGAGATTGCCCAGGCCAAAGATTTTGTGGATGAAAAGGGAGAGGGCCTGGATCTGGTTATCGAGCAGGAGGGCAAAAATTTGTCCGGCGGACAGCGCCAGCGTCTGACCATCGCCAGAGCTTTGACGGGAAATCCCAGGATCTTGATCTTGGATGACAGCGCCTCGGCGCTGGATTTCGCCACGGATGCCCGGCTGCGCAAGGCGCTCAGGCATTCCACGGAGGGCATGACGGTGTTCATCGTCTCCCAGCGCGCGGCTTCCATCAAACAGGCGGACCGGATTTTGGTGCTGGATGACGGAAAGCTGGCAGGTCAGGGGACTCATAAAGAACTGTTGAAAAACTGCAGCCTGTACCGGGAAATCTGCCTGTCACAGCTGACCAGAGAGGAGGTAGAGCGGGATGAGCAGTAAGAAAAATCCGATGAGCAATGAACAGAGCAGGGAAACCTTAAAGAGGGTGCTGCGCTCCATCCGCCCTTACAGGGGAGCGGTCCTGCTGTCTTTGGCACTGGCCCTTGTGACGGTAGTGCTGACGTTGTATGTGCCGATTCTTACCGGAAGGGCGGTGGACCAGATCCTGGGGCCGGGAAAGGTGGACTTTTCTGCCCTGACTGCCATTCTTTTCAGGATCCTCTGGGTAGTGGCCCTGACTGCCCTGGCCCAGTGGCTGATGAATCATATCAATAACCGGATCACTTACCAGGTGGTGAAGGATATCCGGACCCAGGCCTTCGGGCGGATGGAGGAACTGCCCCTCAGCTATATTGACAGCCATCCGTCAGGCGACCTGATCAGCCGGATCATTGCCGATGTGGATCAGTTTTCCGAAGGACTGCTCATGGGCTTTACCCAGCTGTTTACCGGAGTCCTGACCATCCTGGGAACGTTGATCTTCATGTTCTCCATTCACCCGCTGATCGCATTGGTGGTAGTGGTGCTGACGCCCCTTTCCCTGTTTGTGGCCAGTTTTATCGCAAAGCGGACCTATGTAATGTTCCGCCGGCAGTCGGAGACCAGAGGCCAGCTGACGGCCCTGACCGACGAGATGCTGGGAAATATGAAGGTGGTTCAGGCCTTCCGCTATCAGGAGCGGGCCTGCAGGCGGTTCCAGGAGATCAACAGCCGTCTGGCAGGGTACAGCCTGCGGGCTACCTTTTTCTCCTCCATCACCAATCCGGCCACCCGCTTTGTCAACAGCATGGTTTACGCGGCTGTCGGGGTGACCGGCTCCTGGACGGCCATCCGGGGCCTGATGACAGTGGGAGAGCTGACCAGCTTTTTAAGCTATGCCAATCAGTATACCAAGCCTTTTAATGAGATTTCCGGTGTAGTGACAGAACTTCAGAACGCTCTGGCATCGGCGGCCCGCGTGTTTGAGCTCATCGACCAGAAGCCAATTGAGCCGGAGCCGGAGGATGCGGTGGAGCTAAAGCATGCCAGCGGCCAGGTGGATTTAAATCAGGTGAATTTTTCCTACAGCCCGGATAAACCTCTGATCGAGAACCTGAACCTCCATGTAAAGCCGGGCCAGCGGATAGCCCTGGTGGGGCCCACCGGCTGCGGAAAGACAACGGTCATCAATCTGCTGATGCGGTTTTACGATGTGAACAGCGGCTCCATTGAGATGGACGGGTATGACATCCGCCGGCTGACCAGAAAGAGCCTGCGGAGCAATTACGGCATGGTGCTCCAGGAAACATGGCTGAAATCGGGAACCATCCGGGAGAACATTGCCTACGGACGCCCGGATGCCAGCCTGGAGGAGGTCATTCAGGCGGCAAAGGAAGCCCACGCCCACAGTTTCATCAAGCGCATGCCCCAGGGGTATGACACATTGATCGGGGAGGATGGGGGAAATCTTTCACAGGGCCAGAAGCAGCTTCTGTGCATCGCCAGAGTTATGCTCTGTCTGCCGCCGGTTCTGATCCTGGACGAAGCAACCTCCTCCATCGATACCCGGACAGAGATTCGGGTGCAGCAGGCATTTGCCCGGATGATGGAAGGACGGACCAGCTTTATTGTGGCCCACCGCCTGTCCACCATAAGGGAAGCGGATGTGATCCTGGTCATGAAGGCCGGCCATATCGTAGAGCAGGGCCGCCACGAGGAACTGCTGAAAAAGAACGGCTTCTACGCAGAAATCTACAACAGCCAGTTCGCAGTGGAGTAAAAGGCGGAAATGGGGGCTTCCCAGCGGATGTGCCGCCCTGAACTGTTACGATTTTCTCATAGAAATTGGAAAAAACCCTTGCATTTGCCTCCGGATAATGATATAGTAGTCATGATAACTAGGCTAGATGATAACAAAGAGTGGACACCGGTCCACTCTTTCGTATTGTTACGAGTTGTTACGAGCACTCAGCGAAGAAAAAGAGGTGATAAGGGAATGGGAAAAAAGGAAAGCTATGAAGCAAAGGTGGAGGCCTTTCTCCTGCCCCTCATGGAGGAGCACGGATTTGAGCTGGTTGATGTGGAGTATGTAAAGGAAGCGGGAACCTGGTACCTGCGGGCTTACATCGACAAAGAAGGCGGCATCGCGGTGGATGACTGCGAGGTGATCAGCCGCAGGCTTGGAGACTGGCTGGATGAGAAAGATTTCATCGATGAGAGCTACATTCTGGAGGTCAGCTCCCCTGGACTTGGCAGGCCTTTAAAGAAGGAAAAGGACTTCGCAAGAAGCATAGGCAAAGATGTGGATGTGCGTCTGTACCGTCAGCGGGAGGGCCAGAAAGAGTTTACAGGACGGCTGGATTCCTACGATGACAAAGCCGTAACCCTGGATTTAGAGGATGGCAGCCAGATGGTATTTGAGCGCGGCGATATAGCCCTGATCCGCCTGTCCTTTGATTTTTGAACCAACATATAAATAGGAGGAAGACCATGAATAAGGAACTGTTAGAGGCCATGGAGCTGCTGGAGAAGGAAAAGCACATCAGCAAGGAGTCCCTGCTGGAGGCGATTGAAAACTCCCTGCTGACAGCCTGCAAGAACCATTTTGGCAAGGCGGACAATATCCGGGTCAACATTAATCCGGATACCTGCGATTTCGCTGTCTATGCGGAGAAAGAGGTTGTGGAGACGCCGGAGGATCCAGCTCTTCAGATCAGCCTTGCGGATGCAAAGATGATGAATCCCAAATACGAAGTCGGGGATACCGTGCAGAT
Source organism: Candidatus Enterocloster faecavium (assembly GCA_019118585.1). Classification (GTDB taxonomy): domain Bacteria; phylum Bacillota; class Clostridia; order Lachnospirales; family Lachnospiraceae; genus Enterocloster; species Enterocloster faecavium. The sequence goes on from DWYS01000061.1 coordinate 27,848, forward strand.
TCCCCTGGATTCCAAAAAATTCGGACGCATCGCTACCCAGAATGCCAAGAATGTAATCCTTCAGAAGATCCGTGAGGAGGAGCGTTCCGCTCTGTACCGTGATTATTTTACCATGGAAAAGGATGTGACCACCGGAATTGTTCAGCGTTATCTGGGCAAAAACATCAGCGTAAATCTGGGACGTGTGGACGCGATTCTCAATGAGAGCGAGCAGGTGAAGGGAGAGACCTTCCGCCCCAATGACCGGATCAAGGTGTATGTGCTGGAGGTAAAGGATACCCCCAAGGGCCCCAGGATTTCCGTATCCAGAACCCATCCGGACCTGGTAAAGCGTCTCTTTGAGTCTGAGGTGGCAGAGGTAAGGGACGGCACCGTGGAGATCAAGGCCATTGCCAGAGAGGCCGGCTCCAGAACCAAGATTGCCGTTAAGTCCAACGACCCCAATGTAGACCCTGTAGGAGCATGTGTAGGATTAAACGGCGCCAGAGTAAACGCCGTTGTAAATGAGCTGAAGGGCGAGAAGATCGACATTATCAACTGGGATGACAATCCGGCATACCTGATTGAGAACGCATTGAGCCCTGCGAAAGTAATCTGTGTAGTAGCAGATGAGGAGGAGCGGGAGGCACAGGTGATTGTGCCGGATTACCAGCTTTCCCTCGCCATTGGAAAAGAGGGGCAGAACGCCAGACTGGCTGCAAGGCTTACCGGATACAAGATTGATATTAAGAGTGAGACCCAGGCAAGAGAGCTGGGACTGTTTGAGCAGATGGGTCTTCAGTACGGGGATGCGCCGGCTCAGGAGCAGCAGGAAGAGCTTTCAGAAGACTACCCGGATTATGAGGCCGAAGACGCCCGGGAGGGGCAGGAGTAAGGATACCGGAAAGATTAGGAGTG
>DWYS01000062.1 GCA_019118585.1 Candidatus Enterocloster faecavium
GGGGACTGGCAGAGGGATGTGCCTTGTGGTCGGTGAGAAGGTCGTTGAGGATGGCAGTGATCCTGGTGGAGATTCTGGGTTCGCTGATGGCATCTCCCGAGCGAAAGTGACGGTAGATTTTGTCCAGATTATAGCGGATATCCTGAAAGCTGGCTGGGACGATCACATTTCCCATGCTCTGCACAATCTGCTCATAGTAAGGCCGGGCCACGATCCCATCGTAGTGCATCCACAGAGCAGACCAGCCGGTATCCGTTCCGTAGGAATGAGGCTGGTAACAATCGATGAGCACCAGACTGCCTTTGGGGGCCTGTGTGGTTTTGCCTTCAAAGGTGAGCTGACAGCGGCCGGAGGTAACCAGCATGATCAAAAAGCTGTCATAGCTGGAGCGGTAGAGATGATAGCCGGGAAGATATTCAAAGTATCCCACATAAGTTGGATAAAGGAAAAGCTTCTGTGCGGTCAGGCTGGCAGTATAGATGTAATAATCAGAATTTGGAGCTACATTGGCTTCATGAGAACGCATAAATCCGACCTCCCGTATGATGTGGTTTTATCATACAAAATATGGAAGCGTATTGCAAGATATAGTGAGCAATATTTTGAAAATCCTCAGCAAGATACCAGATTGATAGCGGATGACAGATAGGCTAGAATAAGCGATATAAAGAAACAGGAGAGCAAAAAATATAAATGCAGTAAGGAGGAAGCAGTGTGGAAGAGGTAAGGATTTGGGAAGAGGATGTGGTGATTCCAACCTATGAAGCAGGGGAGCCGGACAAAAATCCTATGTTTTTGGAAAAGCGGGTTTATCAGGGCAGTTCAGGAAAGGTCTATCCTTATCCTACTACGGAGAAAATCAGCAGGGAAAAAAAGGATAAAGTTTACCATGCCGTATTTCTGGAGAACCAGTATTTGAAGGTGATGGTCCTGCCGGAGTTGGGGGGAAGGATCCAGAGAGCATATGACAAGACAAATGATTATGATTTTGTCTACTATAATCACGTGATTAAACCGGCCCTGGTAGGGCTGGCCGGGCCATGGATTTCCGGAGGGATCGAATTTAACTGGCCCCAGCATCACCGTCCGACCACTTTTATGCCAGTGGACCATACTATCATCGAAAACGAGGATGGAAGCAAAACACTGCTGGTCAACGATGTGGACCAGATGTACGGTACAAAGGGGATTGCAGGCTTTACCCTTTATCCGGACAAGGCTTATATTGAAATCCGGGGACAGCTTTACAACCGTACTCCCCTGCCGCAGACCTTTTTGTGGTGGGCCAACCCTGCGGTTGCGGTCAATGACAATACCCAGTCTATTTTCCCGCCGGATGTACACAGCGTGTATGACCATGGAAAGAGAGATGTGTCCCGATTCCCCATTGCCACAGGCGTTTACTATAAGCATGATTACAGTGAGGGCGTGGATATCTCCAGATACAAAAACATTCCGGTCCCCACTTCCTATATGGCGGAAAAATCCGATTATGATTTTGTGGGCGGATACGACTATGGGAAGCGGGCAGGAATCCTCCACGTGGCCGATCATCATATTTCCCCCGGCAAAAAGCAGTGGACCTGGGGCTGCGGTGACTTTGGAAAGGCCTGGGACCGGAACCTGACGGACGAGGACGGTCCTTACATTGAGCTGATGACCGGCGTTTACACGGACAATCAGCCGGACTTTACCTGGCTGAAGCCCTTTGAGGAGAAAAGCTTCCGTCAGTATTTTATGCCCTATAAAGCGGTGGGGCAGGTGAAAAATGCCACTATTGACGCTATGGTGAATATGGAATTGAGAAAAGAGGGGCTGTATGTCTGCGCCTACGCCACCAGCCAGCACGAGAAGGCTCAGATACTGGTCTCCAGGAAAGGCGCGGTGGTTTACCGGGAGGAAACGGTCCTCTCACCTCAGGACGTCTTTGAAAAAGTCCTGCCCGTATCCTGTGAGGATGAGACCGAGCTTACGGTGAGTGTCCTCGATGGGGAGAAGGTGCTGGTATCTTATGAGCCCAAAAAGCAGGGGATTCCGGAGCTGGCCAAACCGGCGAAGGCTGCCAGGGAGCCGGAGGAGATTATGACCAACGAGGAGCTGTATCTGACGGGACAGCACATCGAGCAGTACCGCCACGCTACCTATCTGCCGGACCCCTATTACCTGGAAGGCCTGAAGCGGGACCCCCTGGATATCCGGATCAATGTGGCCTACGGAATACTGGTCCTGCGCAGAGGCGGTTTTGAGCAGTCGGAGCCCTTCTTCCGCAGGGCCATTGAGCGGCTGACCTCTATGAACCCCAATCCCTATGACAGCGAAGCTTACTATGGCCTGGGCCTAAGCTTGTTCTACCAGGGGCGGAAGGAAGAGGCATTCGATGCCTTTTATAAAGCAACCTGGACAAATGAACAGCAGGAGATGTCCTTCTATTATCTGGCGGCCATTGAAGCGGAACGGGGGCAGTGGGAAAACGCGCTGGAGTTTGTGGAAAAGTCCCTAGTGAAAAACAGCCACAATGTAAAGGCCAGAGGGCTGAAGGCCTCCATTCTGCGGATGCTGGGAAGCGGTCAGGAGGCTCATGGCTGGATTGAGGCCAATCTGAAACTGGACCCCTTCGATTACCGGTCTTTGTTTGAGCGGGCTTTCCTGGAAGGATTTTCGGAACAGGAAGCGGAAGCTATCCGCAGCTTGTCCAGAGATTTCCCGGAGACCTATCTGCAGACGGCCAGAGATTTTGCCGAGAGCGGTTTCTTTGCTGAGGCAGAAAAAGTGCTGGCCTCCTGCAAAACGGGCCATCCCCTCCTGTTCTATTACAGAGGTCTTTATCTGGAAAAGATGGGAGATGAAAAAGGAGCCCTGGAGGCATTCCGCATGGGTGAGGAAAGCTCTCCTTTGTGCTGCTTCCCAAACAAGCTGGAGGATATCGAAGCCTTACGGGCGGCGATTGGTCTGAATCCCCAGGGAGCCAAGGCCTACTATTACCTGGGAAATCTATTTTATGATAAGCTGGACTTTGACCAGGCAATCGGGCTGTGGGAGGAATCGGAAAAGCTGGATGGGGAGTATCCGACTCTTTTGAGAAATCTGGCGCTGGCTTACTACAATAAAAGGAACGACCCGGACAAAGCCCAGGAGAGACTGGAGAAAGCCTTTGCCTTGGATCCCACGGACGCCAGAGTATTTCTGGAACTGGACCAGCTCCATAAAAAGCTGGGATATTCCGCCCGGAAGCGCCTGGAAGAATACGACAATCATCTGGAACTGATTCAGGAGAGGGATGATTTGTACACCGAATATGTAACGGTTTTGAACCTGGCAGGAGAAAATCAGAAAGCCCTGGATGCCATTATGGCCCACCAGTTCGGAGCCTGGGAAGGGGCAGAGGGAAAGATCACTACCCAGTACAAGACAGCTCTTCTGGAACTGGCCAGAAAGGCCTTGAAGGAGCAGAACTTTAAGGAGACCAGGGAGCTGATTGAGAAAGCCCTCTCCTATCCGGAAAATCTGGGAGAAGGAAGACTGGAGGGCACCAAGGACAATCATTTGTATTATACCCTGGGACTGGCCCTTGAGGGACTGGGAGAAGAGGAGGCCGCCAGGGAAAACTATGAGCTGGCTACGCTGGGAGCCGTAGAACCGGCGGGGATGATGTATTACTATGACCAGCCGGCAGATATGATTCTCTATCAGGGACTGGCCAAGGAGAAGCTGGGAAGCCAGAAGGAGGCTAATGCCAGATATTACAAATTGCTGGATTACGGGGAAAACCATGTGAGAGATCATGTGAAAATGGATTATTTTGCCGTGTCCCTGCCGGACTTTCTGATTTTTGACGAGGACCTGGACTGCAGGAACCAGGCCCACTGCTACTACCTGATGGGACTGGCTCATCTGGGACTGAGACAGTTTAGCCTGGCGGCAGAAGAGTTTGAGAGGACGTTAAAGCTGGACCAGAGCCATCAGAACGCGGCCATTTACCGCAGGATCGCCCTGGAAGGGGGAATTTGAGCTTATGAAGGAAATCGAGAGGATTACGGAGGAAAGTTTCCGGCCCTTCGGCACATTGATCGAGTTTCCGCAGGGAGAGACGGAGGATTTCTATATTGTGGAAACAGAGGAGGAGCAGCCCTGGAGGCTTGCGGTATTTCGCTACCGCAGCCATTCAATCCGGACCATTGAGCGGCACCCCGCTTCCAAGGAGAGCTTCGAGCCCATGAGCGGCGTTACCCTCCTTCTGGCTGCGGAGTTTGAAACACCGGAGGATTACCATGTATTTCTTTTGGACCGCCCGGTGTGCCTGAAAAAGAATACCTGGCATCAGGTCCTGGCTCTAAGTGAGGAGGCCAAGGTAAAAATCACGGAAAATCTGCAGGTAGAGTCGGTATTTTACCAACTGCCCCAGAAAATCCGTCCATTAATCGGATAGAGTCAACAAGATAGAAAGAAGCGGAAAGGGAGAATGTCCTTTGGAAAGCGCAGAGCAGCCCAGGATGTTCTCCTTTTTATTTTGGTTCCGAAAAGTGCAAAAAAAACTGCTGTGTTTTCCGAATTGGAAACGCTAAGAAATGACGGGAGGAATATAATGAAGCTATAGGAAGGGGGAAGGAAAATGGAGCGTCTGACAGAGGTTCACGGAAGTCTTTTGGAGGGGTGTCTCTGGGATGAACGCAGCGGCAGACTGTATTTTCTGGACATTGAGGAGAAACGGATTTACTGCCGCTATGGGGACGGGAGGCTGGAGGAGATGGAAATGCCGGCCTATGTAAGCTGCATTGTGAAAAAACGGAAGGGCGGCCTGACGGCGGCGGTGCAGGACGGCCTGTACGATGTGGACTTTGACCGAAGAGAAGCCCAAAAGAGGATGGACAGCGGTTTTTCGCCCCATCTGCGCTACAACGATGGAAAATGCGACCCGATGGGAAATCTTTGGGTGGGAACCATGTTTGCCAGGCAGGAGATGGAAGGCGCCAGGAGAGGAGGAAGCCTTTACTGTATCCATCATCATCAGGTAGCCGGCAGATACGATGGCTATACCATCCCGAACGGGCTGGACTGGGACATGGACAGAGGACTGTTTTACCACACAGAGACTAGCAGCAAGGTAATCCGTGTCTACCGGTTCAGCCGGGAGACGGGAGTGCTGGGAGAAAAAATCAGGGAGCTGGATCTTTCCAATCAGGAGGGCTCTCCGGATGGAATGTGCCTGGACCGGGAGGGCAGGCTCTGGATTGCCATGTGGGGCGGCTATCAGGTGCTGGTTTTTGACCCGGAAAGCCAGAAAGTGCTCCGGCGCATCCCGGTACCGGACGAGAATGTCAGCTGCTGCTGTTTCGGAGGCAGTGGCATGGATCAGCTTTATATTACCACAGCGAAGAATGAGAAGGGGCAGGGAGGCGAGCTTTACGTCTGCTCTGTCAATCAGGAAGGAAAGGCGGCATACGACTATGAAGGAGAGTAAGCAGAAGACAGTATTGGTAACAGGGGGAGCCAAGGGGATCGGACGCCAGATTTCCCTGACGATGGCGGAAGAGGGGTACGATGTGGTGGTCAATTATCGCAGTGATGAGGCGGCGGCAAAGGAGATTCGTGCTCAGATTGAGGCTATGGGGAGAAAGTGTCTGATCGTTTACGGGGACATGTCCAAAATGGAGGATATCCGAGGGATGTACGAGAAGGCTTTTGAGGCATTTCCAACCATTGATGTGGTGGTGAACAACGCGGGGATCAGCAGTGAAGTTTACTTTTTGGACGCCACGGAGGAGATGTTTGACCACATGACGGCGGTGGACTGGAAGGGCGTTTTTTTCAGCAGCCAGATCGCAGCCAAAGGGATGATTGAGCGCGGCACTAAAGGAGTTATCATCAATGTGGCTTCCAACCAGGTAAACGGCTGCTGGCCCAGGGCGACTATCTACGGCCCCACCAAGGCGGCAGTCTGCAAATTTACAAAGAATGCGGCCATGGAGCTGTCATTAAAGGGCATCCGCATGGTGGCCATCGCTCCGGGCTATACCGATGTGGGATGGGAGCCGGGAGATATACGTCTGGAGGCGGCCGAACGGCTTCCCTTAAAACGGTTTGCCACCACCAGGGAGATTGCCAAAGGGGTGGTATACCTGGCTTCTGAGGACGCCGATTATATTGTGGGCAGCATGCTGACCATTGACGGGGGAGCCACTCTGCCGGTGGTAGCGGCCAATGATTTTGTGTGAGGATGAGGATATGCAGGAAGAATACTATAATCAGCTGTTAAGGGGCGATTCCGGAGCTTTGAAGAGAGCGCTGTACAAGTCCATGGGATTTACGGACGAGGCACTAAAAAAGCCCCTGATTGCCATTGTGAATACTTATACTAACGCAACTCCCGGCCATTATAATTTAAACGAGCTCTGCGAGCAGGCTAAGAGAGGAGTGGAGGCGGCTGGGGGCACGGCAATGGTGTTCGGCACCATCGCACCCTGTGATGGGATTGCGGAGGGACACGAGGGGATGCGCTATATTCTCCCGTCCAGAGACCTGATCACCTCATCGGTAGAATGTATGGTCCGGGCCCACCGGTTTGACGGAATGGTACTTTTGGGCTCCTGTGATAAAATCGTGCCGGGGCTTTTGATGGCGGCTGCCAGACTGGATATTCCTGCAGTGTTCTGCAACGGAGGTCCCATGCTCCCGGCGGTTTATAAAGGAAAACATTATGATGGAAATATTGTAACCGAGGCGGTGGGCTGGAAGCAGAGAGGAGAAATCACCCAGGAGGAATTTCGGGATATTGAAAATCTGGCGGAGCCCTGCGCTGGCTCCTGCGCTATGCTGGGTACAGCTAATACCATGGGCTGTATGGCGGAGGCTATGGGGATGAGCCTCCCCGGAAGTGCAGTTATCCCGGCAGTTTATGCAAAGCGGATGCAGGTGGGATACGAAACGGGGAGGGCGGTCATGGAGCTGGTGAGAAAGCATATTACCGCCCGCCAGCTGATTACCAGAGAGTCCATTGAAAACGCCATCGCGGTGCTGATGGGAATGGGCGGTTCCACCAATGCCATCATGCATTTGCAGGCGATCTACCGGGAAGCGGGTCTTGGGGACCTGGAACTTATGGAATTTGACCGTTGGAGCAGAATGATTCCTCAGGTGGCATCTGTCTACCCGGCCTCTCCTTACGATATGGAGGATTTTTATGCGGCGGGAGGCGTTCAGGCGATCATGAAGGAGCTGGAGCCTAAGCTTCATTCGGACTGCATGACGGCCAATGGCAGGACCATAGGGGAGAACCTGAAAGGTGTGCCATTCTCTCCAAGGCGGGAGGTCATCCGTTCCATGGCAGAGCCTTTTCATCAGGATGGAGGAGTGGCGGTTCTGACAGGAAATCTGGCGCCTATGGGAGCGGTAGTAAAGCCGGCGGCCATACCGGAGCAGCTGATGAAGATGACCGGAAAAGCCAGGGTATTCCAGAGTGAACAGGAAGCCTGTACTGCGATCCTGGATGGAAAGGTGGAGCCGGGGACTATGGTAGTGCTGCGGTATGAGGGCCCCAAGGGGGGACCAGGGATGCCGGAAATGTACCGGCCCATGAAATGCCTTGAAGGTATGAACCTGTCCTCCTCCTGCGCCATTGTAACGGACGGAAGGTTTTCCGGCTCCAACCGGGGCTGCTTTGTGGGCCATATATCCCCGGAGGCCTATGAGGGCGGACCGCTTGCCTTTGTAGAGGATGGAGATGAGATTGCCATCGATGTGAGGAAGCGCAGCATTACGCTGAAGGTGCCGGATGAGGTGCTGGAGGAGCGGAGAAAGGGCTGGCAGCCTGTGGAAAAGCAGCTTCCGCCCGGCTATCTGAATGTTTACAAGAGGACCAGCAAATCGGCGGCTCAGGGCGCTGTGGTGGAATGACAGGGGCGGCCGCATGGACCGGCGCAGCTTCCGCCAACAGAGAGGCCGGACCCATAAGAAAGAGAAGGGATGAACGTGTATGATTACTTGGAACAATGACGATGAACTGTTTGAAATCATGAAAAAGGAGCTGTACTCCTCCGTGCTGGGAGATATACTGGACAAGATGCATTATACCCATCAGTTCCTGCCCCAGAGGATACAGCCCATTACAGAGGACATGGTGGTAGCCGGACGTGCCATGCCGGTATTGGAGGCGGACGCCTTTGAAGAACTGTCCGACGGACAAAATCCGATCATGAAGCGTTCCTTTGGGCTGATGCTGGAGGCGCTGGATGATTTGAAAAAGAACGAGGTCTATATCTGCACAGGGGCCTCCCCGGTATACGCTCTGGTGGGAGAGCTGATGTGTACCAGGATGCAGATACTGGGAGCGGCAGGAGCGGTTGTCAACGGATTCCACCGGGACACGAAGGGCATCAAGGAATTAAATTTTCCCTGCTTTTCCTATGGCCGCTATGCCCAGGACCAGGCTCCAAGAGGAAAGGTCATTGATTTCCGGGTCCCCATCGAGATGGACGGAGTGAGAATCCGCCCGGGAGATATTGTATTTGGGGATTTGGACGGAGTTCTGGTGATTCCGAAAGAGATTGAGAAGGAAGTTGTGGAGAGGGCCTATGAAAAGGCAACGGGGGAAAAGATGGTAGCCACGGCGATTAAGAATGGCATGGGCGCTAGAGAGTCCTTTGACAAGCACGGGATTATGTGATTTTTTAAGCGGCGTACCGGACGGACCGCGTTGTTAAATGGGAAAAGTCCGGAAAAAGTTCGGAAGGCGGGGAGGAGCTTGCATCTTTCCCGCTTTTTTGATAGAATGACCACATCACATGCAGTGTTCATACTGCAACATACTTCATCAGTATCCGGGAAATCCGGATATCTATGGCGGCATTTTCACAGCCGAAAACACCCTTTACAAGGAAAAACGCCGCAGGGCAAACAGGGGGTACAAGGACCGGCTGTTTATCAGGATTTTTGAGAAAAAAGAGGATTGTCTCGCTCAGGGCTATCTAGCGGAACTGCTGACAGATTACCGCAGGGAGGTGATTGGGATGCTGTTGTATGAATATGATGAGAAAAAGCATTTGAAAAATACGTATGAAGAAGGGGTAAAGAAAGGTGTGCGGCGCGGGATAAGTCAAGGTGAAAGAAGAAGATGCATCAGAACCGCCCGCAACCTGTACTGCAAGGGCTACTCGCATCAGGAAGCAGCTGACATTCTGGAGGAAGATGAGAAGACGGTAGCCACATGGTTTAAAAAGTGGAGCAAAATGTGATCAATCTAAAGATAAAGACAAGGCTAAAGTACTCATAACAATAAGATAGATCCCCGCTGCAGCGGACCATTCATTCGCTAGCGGCGGGGATTTTGTTGATCAAATACTAAGTGCGATGTACGCGACCATCAATTAATGCTGATTGATACTCCTCTTCACATAAGTCGTATGCAGCAGGTGGTGGGCCTTCTCACTTCCGGGCTCTCCCAGATAGGTGGCGTAAAGCTCCTTGATGGCCGGATTCTCATGGGACTTGCGGATGGGATTGCCTGCATCGCTGTCATAGAGAACTTTGGCTCTGAGGGCCCGGATATCGGTAGTGTTGCGAACATAGCCGGGCTGCTGGGGCTGTCCGCCGCCGTTGACGCAGCCGCCGGGACATCCCATGATCTCAATAAAGTGATAGTGGGCCTCGCCGGATTTCACCTTATTTAACAGCTCCCTGGCATTGCCCAGGCCGGAAGCGACTGCTACCTTTACCTCCATGCCGGCTACGGTATAGGTGGCCTCCTTGATGCCCTTGGTGCCCCGGACTTCCGTGAAGTCTAGCTTGGGCAGTTCCTCGCCGGTCAGGGTCTCCACTGCGGTTCTGAGAGCCGCTTCCATGACGCCGCCGGTTGCGCCGAAGATGACGCCTGCGCCGGAGCCAAGGCCTAAAGGCTCATCAAACTTCTCATCGGGCAGATCCAGGAAGCGGATACCGGACTTTTTGATCATCCGTGCCAGCTCTCTGGTGGTGATGGAAATATCCACATCGGGAACTCCGTTGGCGTCCTCATCAGGACGGCCGATTTCAAATTTTTTCGCGGTACAGGGCATTACGCTGACGCTGACAATGTCCTTCGGGTCAATTCCCATCTTCTCCGCATAGTAGGATTTGGCGATGGCGCCGAACATCTGCTGGGGAGATTTGCAGGAGGACAGATTCTCGGTCATATCCGGGAAGTAGTGCTCGCAGTATTTTACCCAGCCGGGGGAGCAGGAAGTGATCATCGGAAGGACACCGCCGTTTTGGACCCGCTGGACAAACTCATGCGCTTCCTCCATAATGGTAAGGTCTGCGGAAAAGTCGGTGTCAAATACCTTGTCAAAGCCAAGGCGGCGCAGGGCTGCAGCCATCTTGCCCTCCACGTTGGTGCCGATGGGCAGTCCGAACTCCTCACCCAGGGCAGCACGGACAGCGGGAGCTGTCTGGACGATGACATGTTTCTTCGGGTCTGCGATGGCAGCGTAAACATCGGCGGTGCTGTCCTTTTCCGTCAGAGCGCCGGTGGGGCAGACTGCGATACACTGTCCGCAGGATACGCAGGAGGTCTCGCCCAGCCCCATCTCAAAGGCGGAGCCAATCTGGGTGTTAAAGCCCCGGTGGTTGGGACCGATTACGCCGATGCCCTGTACATTCTCACAGACGGCCACGCAGCGGCGGCAGAGGATGCACTTGCTGTTGTCCCGGATCATGTGGACGGCGGAGGTGTCGATTTCCGTCTCCGTCTTCTCGCCGTCGTAGTAGGATTCGTCCTCCACGCCGAGGGCGTGAGCCAGCTCCTGGAGCTCGCAGTGTCCGCTGCGCACGCAGGAGAGGCAGGAACGGTTGTGGTTGGACAAAAGCAGCTGGATGGTCTTTTTTCTGGAATCCAGCACTCTGGGAGTATTGGTAAATACCTCCATTCCCTCCTCAGCCGGATATACACAGGACGTTACCATCTTGCCGTTTTTCAGTTCTACAATACAGATACGGCAGGCGCCAATCTCATTGATTTCCTTCAAGAAACACAGAGTAGGGATTTCAATGTGGGCCAGTCTGGCAGCTTCCAGGATCGTAGAACCCTTGGGAGCACTGACAGAAATGCCGTTGATTTTCAGATTAATGGTTTCCATGGTCGGTTCCCTCCCTTATTATTTCTTGTAGATCGCGCCGAACTTACATTTCTCCATGCAGGCGCCGCACTTGATGCACTTGGTCTGGTCGATGATATGAGGATTCTTTACAGAGCCCATAATAGCGCCGGCCGGGCAGGTTCTGGCACACAGCGTACAGCCGCGGCACTTGTCGCGGTCGATGTTGTAGGACAGAAGTGCCTTACAGACGCCTGCGGGACATCTCTTTTCCTTGATATGAGCTTCATACTCATCGCGGAAATACCGCAGAGTGGAAAGCACCGGGTTGGGAGCTGTCTGGCCCAGTCCGCACAGGGAATTGCTCTTCACGTAATAGCACAGTTCCTCCAGCTTATCCAGGTCTTCCATGGTGGCCTGGCCCTTGGTGATCTTGGTCAGGATTTCCAGCATACGCTTGGTGCCGATGCGGCAGGCGGTACATTTTCCGCAGGATTCCTCAACGGTGAACTCCAGGAAGAACTTGGCGATATCCACCATGCAGTCATCCTCGTCCATCACGATCAGTCCGCCGGAGCCCATCATGGAGCCGATGGCGATCAGGTTGTCATAGTCGATGGGAACGTCAAAATGCTCGGCCGGGATACATCCGCCGGAGGGGCCGCCGGTCTGGGCTGCCTTGAACTTCTTGCCGTTGGGAATGCCGCCGCCGATCTCCTCGATGACAGTGCGCAGGGTGGTACCCATGGGAACCTCCACCAGTCCTGTGTTGTGGATCTTGCCGCCCAGGGCGAACACCTTAGTTCCCTTGGATTTCTCCGTACCCATGGAGGCGAACCACTCGGGGCCGTTTAAGATAATCTGGGGAATATTGGCGTAGGTTTCCACATTGTTCAGGATACTGGGCTTTCCGAAGAGCCCCTTCTGAGCCGGGAATGGCGGCCTGGGTCTGGGCTCACCTCTCTTGCCCTCGATGGAGGTCATGAGGGCGGTCTCCTCGCCGCAGACAAAGGCGCCGGCGCCCAGGCGCAGGTCGATGTCGAAATCGAAGCCGGAGCCGAAGATATTTTTACCCAAAAGCTCCATCTCTCTGGCCTGCTTGATGGCGATTTTCAGACGCTCAACGGCGATGGGATACTCGGCCCGGACATAGATGTAGCCCTGGCTGGCTCCAATGGCGTATCCGGCGATGGCCATGGCTTCCAGAACTGCGTGGGGGTCGCCCTCCAGTACGGAACGGTCCATAAATGCGCCGGGGTCACCTTCATCGGCGTTGCAGCAGACATACTTCTGGTCCGCGTCATTCTGTTTGCACAGCTTCCACTTCAGTCCGGTGGGGAAACCGGCGCCGCCGCGGCCTCTCAGACCGGAATCCAGAAGAACCTGGATGACGTCATCGGGAGTCATCTCCGTCAGAACCTTGCCCAGAGCTTCATATCCGCCGGTCCCAATATACTCTTCGATATTTTCGGGGTTGATGACGCCGCAGTTGCGCAGAGCGATGCGGTGCTGTTTTTTGTAAAAGTCCGTGTCGCTTAAAGCCTTGATGCCGCCGGAGGGACTTACGGTCTCCTGGTAGAGCAGACGGGTGACCACACGGCCTTTCAGCAGATGCTCAGACACGATTTCCGGAATATCGCCGGGCTGCACCATGGAATAGAAGGTGGCATCTGGATATACGATCATAATGGGTCCTAAGGCGCAGAGTCCGTGACAGCCGGTTTCCACCACTGCTACCTCATCTTCCAGGCCCTGGCGTTTGATTTCATATTTTAAAGCTTCCATGATCTGGGGGCTTCCGGAGGAAGTACATCCGGTGCCGCCGCAGACAAGTACATGTGAACGATACATGATGGGATTCCTCCTTTACTTTACATCTGCTGCGCCCATGGTGTACTTCTCAACCACATGGCCGCCGATCAGATGGCGCTCCAGAACCTCTAAGGCTTTCTCAGGGTTCATTTTTACATAGGTAACTTTCTCCTTGCCCGGTTCCATAACCTCTACAATGGGTTCATACTGGCATAAGCCGATACAGCCGGTCTGGGTAACGGAAATCTTGTCCGTCAGTCCTTTTTTCTGAACTTCCTGGGCGAGGGTATTTAAAACAGGTCTTGCGCCTGCGGCGATTCCGCAGGTGGCCATGCCCACTACCACACGGATATGGTTGTGGTCCTCGGCACGTAAGTTTACCTGGCTCTGCATCTTTTCGCGAATTGCTTTTAATTCTGCAAGAGTTTTCATGTCTTTACCTTCCTCCTTCTAAAAGAGTGCCAAAAATGTTGCAGGGGGAGCCGCAGCGTTAAATGATGGCTCCTCCATCGGTTTCATGTTTATTTTCTGTCAGATATCCTAAAATGTAGTCCGATACCTCCGGCGCGTTTAAGGGGATCCCTTCCAGGATCTCCCGCATTTGCCTGGTATCCAGTGTAAACGAGCTGTCATCATACTGGTATGTATAGATGAAATCCGTATCCGGATGATAGATGATCAGATTGTGGATGGTGGAGGTGATATCCCCCAGAGGCATGCGGTCAATGTGGGACAGCCCGAATACCGCTGTCACCGTGGTGCCCTTACCAGGCTCCGATTCAATATGGAAGTGCCCGCCGGTGCTCTCTGCGGCAAGCTTGAAAAACGGAACACCCAGCCCTACCTTCCGGGTAGTTCTGGTGGTAAAGAAAGGGTCGGTTACATGACTTACCTGCTCCGGCGTCATGCCGCAGCCGTTGTCGCCGATGGTTACGGTCAAGGTATCGTCCTTGTGGCTGACCTTTACAAGAATGGAGACAAGAGTGGCTCCTGCTCTGGTGGAATTCTCCGAAATATCCAATACATTTAAAGAAATCTCAGGCAGCATAGGCGTTAATTGTACTTGGCCAGGATCCCGGGTACATCGTCAGGGGTAAGACGGCCGTACACCTCGCCGTTGATCATCATAACGGGGGCCAGTCCGCATGCTCCTACGCAGCGGCAGGAATCCAGGGAGAATTTTCCGTCGGGAGTACATTCGCCGCTGGTGATGCCAAGAATTTCTTCCAGCTTATTAAAGATATCTCCGGAGCCTTTTACATAACAGGCAGTGCCAAGACAGACGGAAATTTTGTATTTGCCCTTGGGCTGTAAGGCAAATTGGGCATAAAATGTGGATACTCCGTAGACTTTCTCCAACGGAATACCCATTTCGTCGGATATCATGGTCTGAACTTCAATGGGAAGATAACCATAGATTTCCTGCGCTTTCTGCATGACAGGCATCAGAGCACCGGGCTCACTTTTCAGTTCCGCAATTGCGGCTTTCAGTTCAGCCTCCTGCTCCGGCGTTCCAGAGAATGGAACGGTGGTTTTTTTGCAAGCCATTCGTTTTTACCTCCTTACGTGTTGTGCATTGTGCAATGTAACAATATTCTAGCACAGATTGTAAAAAAAATCCACAGTCAATGTGAAAAAACTGACGATTAGAGCGGGGGAAAAATGGAAGTATCTGTTGAAAATATCCAGTAAAATGTGATAGACTATTAGGAAAGGACGGCGACAGATTTCGTTAGGACACGGAAAAAAGGAGAGGAAAGGTATGACGGTTCGAGATGCGAGAGACATTTTAGGTGCGCGGGTTCTGGTGGGGGAGGAGTACCTGGACCGGGAAGTGCGCACCGCCTGCGGTTCGGATATGATGAGTGATGTGTTGGCTTTCTCAAAGGACCATTCCATTCTGCTGACGGGCTTGTGCAATCCTCAGGTAATCCGCACAGCGGAGATGCTGGATATTGTCTGCCTGATCTTCGTCAGGGGGAAAAAGCCTGATGAGGCGATGCTTCAGATGGCAAAGGAACGGGGGCTGGTGGTGCTGTCCACCGGACACCGGATGTTTTCCGCCTGCGGAATGCTCTATGCGGCAGGCCTTCACGGGGGAGCCAGCTAAAGGGGGAAAGTAATATGGAGGATGCGATTTGTTTAAATTATGATATATCCCCAGACGATTTTACCAGGGCAGGGGAGGCCAGCAGCGATGTAAAGCGGAAGTTAAAACAGCTGGGAGTCAGCCCGGAAGCTATCCGCAAGGTGGCCATCGCCATGTATGAAGGTGAAATCAACATGGTCATCCATGCCAGGGGAGGAAAGATCATGGTGGAGATTACGCCTCAGGAGATTTTGATGATTCTGGACGATGTAGGCCCCGGAATCCCGGATGTGTCCCTGGCTATGAAGGAAGGATACTCCACAGCTCCGGATGAAATCCGCTCTCTGGGATTCGGAGCAGGAATGGGACTGCCCAACATGAAAAAGTATTCCGATGAGATGGAGATTGATACCCGTCTTGGGGAGGGGACCAAGATTACCATGAAAGTGAAGATTTGAGGCGAGGAAAATGGATAAATTCTATCATTCCGTAAGGCTGGACGCCTCCCTGTGCAAGGGCTGCATCAACTGCATCAAGCGGTGCCCCACAGAGGCCATCCGGGTGCGGGGAGGCAAGGCCAGCATCAACAACAAGTTCTGTATCGACTGCGGGGAATGCATCCGGGTCTGCCCTCATCACGCCAAGCATGCCACTTACGACCGTCTGGACTGTATGCGGCAGTATGAGTACACGGTAGCCCTTCCGGCGCCCTCCCTGTACAGCCAGTTTAATAATCTGGACGATGTGAATATTGTCCTCAACGCCCTGATCCGCATGGGCTTTGACGATGTGTTTGAGGTGGGAGCGGCAGCGGAGCTGGTCAGCGAGGCTACCCGTCAGTATATTTCCGAGCATGAGGAGGGGCTGCCTTTTATCAGTACGGCCTGTCCGTCAGTGGTTCGTCTGATTCGGGTAAGGTTCCCCAATCTGATCCCCCACCTGCTGCCTTTAAATCCTCCGGTGGAGGTGGCAGCAGTTCTGGCGGCAGAGAGAGCAATGAAACAAACAGGACTCCCCAGGGAGAAGATCGGCATTATTTTCATTTCTCCCTGCCCTTCCAAGGTGACCTATGTGAAGGCTCCGCTGGGGACAGAGAAGAGCCAGGTGGATAAGGTCCTGGCTATTAAGGATGTATACCCCAAGCTCCTGGCCTGTATGAAAGCGGTGGGAAAGGAGGAGTACCCGGCCATCGGAACAGCGGGGAAGATCGGCATTAGCTGGGGACACAGCGGCGGGGAAGCCAGCGGCCTCTTTACAGAGAGCTATCTGGCGGCGGACGGCATTGAAAACGTCATCCGGGTGCTGGAGGACATGGAGGACCAGAAGTTCACCAATCTCCGTTTTGTGGAGCTGAATGCCTGCAACGGCGGCTGCGTGGGAGGCGTTTTGACGGTGGAAAATCCTTACGTGGCGGAGGTGAAGCTGAAGCGGCTTCGCAAATATATGCCGGTGGCAAGAACCCATATGGACGATCTGAGCCAGCGGATTATTCCCTGGACCACAGGCGTTCAGTATGAGCCGGTGTTCAGCCTGGGAAATACCATGATGGAGAGTTTTTCCCGCCTGAACCAGGTAGAACGGCTGATGAAGAAGTTTCCGGGGCTGGACTGCGGTTCCTGCGGAGCGCCTACCTGCAAGGCTCTGGCGGAGGATATCGTGCGGGGGGAGGCCAATGAGAGTGACTGCGTGTATTATCTGAGGGAGAACCTCCATAAGCTGTCGGAAGAAGTTGCTGTTTTGGCAGAGGATTTGTCTGATGGGGGAATCGAGAAGCAGGAGCCTTTGAAGCTGATCAAGGAGTACATAGGAAGAATTTCTCAGGAGATGTCTCTGCTTGACAAGAAGGAGGAGGAGCAAAGTGACGGTTCAGGAGTTGATGGAAATGGAAATCTTCCGGACGGTGAATCCGGGAGATGACCGGCAGCGGCAGATCACGAAGCCCTTTTGCTGCGACCTTTTAAGCGTAGCCATGAGCCGGGCGCCGGAGGGATGCGCCTGGGTGACGGTAATGGCCAATATCAATACCCTGGCGGTGGCTTCCCTGGCGGAGGCCGCCTGCGTCATCCTGGCAGAGGATGCGGCTCTGGATGAAAATGCCGCAGCAAAAGCCAGGCAGCAGGGGATCACGGTGCTGTCCACCTCCATGCCGGTCTTTGAGGCGGCTTTGAAGGTCTGGCAGCTGTTGAACCCGTGAATTTGTTTTATGACCTTCATATCCATTCCTGCCTGTCACCCTGCGGGGATGAGGATATGACTCCGGCCAATATTGCGGGGATGGCCATGGTGAAGGGGCTGGATCTGATCGCCCTGACGGACCACAATTCCTGCCGCAACTGTCCTGCGCTGCTGGCCGCGGCAAAGGAGTACGGGATACTGGCCATGCCGGGAATCGAGGTGACTACGGCGGAGGAGGTCCATGCCGTCTGCCTGTTTGGAAATCTGGAGGCGGCTCTTGATTTTGACGCTTACGTTTATGCACGTTTGATGAAATTTCCCAACCGGGAGGAGATATTCGGCAGACAGCAGATCTATGACTGCCATGACCAGATCTGCGCGGAGGAGCCCAATCTTCTGATTAATGCCACGGAGATCTCTTTTCAGGAGCTTTGGGAGCTGGCGCTGAAATTTGACGGAGTTATGTTTCCGGCCCATATTGACAAGAATGCCAACAGCCTGATTGCCAATCTGGGTTTTATTCCTCCGGACAGCTGTTTTGTCACAGCGGAGGTGAAGGATTTGGGAAAACTCCACGGACTGAAGCGGGACCACCCATACCTGGAGGGATGCCGGATCATCAGCAATTCCGATGCCCATTATCTGGAGCACATCAATGAGCCCAGGCTGACCTTGCAGGTGGAGGAGAGGTCCAGACGGGCAGTGGTGGAGGCGCTGAAAAAAAGAATGGAGATTACGCTGTCTCCTGAGGCCGCAGCTCCCGGATCAAAGAGATGAGCTTCAGACGGCGGTTGAAGAAATTGACAATCTTTCCTACGATCAGGGCAGAAACAATGGTGCCGATTCCCAGTCCGTTGATGCCCCGGAAGAAGATCAGAGAGAGGATCAGGGCACAGACCATCAGGGTGGTATCGAAGGCTACTTTTACAGAGCCAAAGCGTTTTCCGGTTACCCGGGTAATAGCGCTTACCAGCCCTTCGCCCGGAACCATCAGAACATCCGGCGCTACCTCCACGCTGATGCCGAAAGCCAGGATCGCGCATCCTGCGAGAAGGGAGATCAGGCAGGCCAGGATACCCTGGGGGTTCAGGAAGGAAAGCAGGGCCATGCTCAGATCGATGCAGGCGCTGAAGAGAAAGGTAACACCGATCTGAAGGAACTGGAAGGGCTTAAAATCTTTTTTCAGCAGAACCACCTGGGCCAGAATGATGAACATGTTGAATACGAAGGTGAACTGTCCCAGGGAAAAGGGAAAGCGCAGGCTGAGAACATAGGGAACGCTTGAGATGGGGGAGGTTCCCAGAGCGGCTTTGGTGATGGCGGCCACCCCGAAGCCGTTGATGACGATGCCCAGGATGAACCAGGCATAACGGTAAATGGTCTGTTTCATAAGTTAAAATCTCTCCTTTGTGTGAAATGTGGTTTGTTTTGGACGGCTCATGCCGCGTTCAGGTATGGGAACGGGAAAGTTCCTTCATCTGCCGGATCAAGGCCCTTAAAGTGTCCAGAAATGCTTCCCTTTCAGAAGGCGGAAGATTTCCCCATACCTCTTCGTCCCAGGAAGCGCAGATTTGCCGTACCTGTGTACCCATCTTTTTTCCTTCCGCTGTCAAATACACATGAAAAAAACGCCGGTCGGTGCTGCAGGACTCCCTGCGGATCAGGCCGGCTTTGTCCAGCTTTGGAAGAAGAATGGCGATGGTGGATTTGTCCAGTCCGCAGCCCTCGCTGATTTCCTTCTGGGTGCAGCCATCGTGCTCCATCAGGTATTCCAGGATTTTGGGCTGTCCCGGCAGAAGACCGGTGTCGGCAATGCGGGAGGTAATGGCGCGGCTGCCGAGATTGTAGCCTACCATCAGAAGATAGTGGAGTTCCTGATCCAGCATAAAATGTGCCTCCTGAACAATATTAGTTTGAAATCAAACTAAATGAAAGTATACGGCGGCGGAGGAAAATTGTCAAGAGGGGGAGCGATGCATGAAAAAAGAGTGCCGAAAAATTATCTGTTATGGATTATTTTTCGGCACTCTTTTTGAGTATGTTTTTAGATTGGATGAACCGTTATACTTCTATCTGAACTTAGAAATTCACAGGCTCGTCATAGTAGCAGCACTTTAACAGCTTGGCCATCTCATCGGGAGTGATGGTTCTGGGGTTGGAACCGGTGCAGGCATCGCCTACGGCCAGCTCTGCTACCTGAGGAAGTTTCTCCATGAACTCCTTCTCGTCTATGATGCCGCCCTCGTATTCCTTGATGCAGGTGGGGATATCCAGGGCCTTGTTCATCTCCAGGATCCGGTCGATCAAGGCCTGGGTCAGCTCTTCATCGGTGGTTCCGGGCAGGTTGATGAATCTGGCAATCTTCGCATATCTTGCAGCGGCCTCAGGTTCTTTGGAGTTGAATTTGATCACCTTGGGCAGGTACATTGCATTTGCACAGCCGTGAACGATGTGGCCGCCGGAATATGCGGCGCCGGTCTTGTGGGCCATGGAATGAACGATTCCAAGCAGGGCATTGGAGAATGCCATACCGGCCAGACACTGGGCGTCATGCATCTTATCACGGGCTTCCATATCCCCGTTATAAGATGGGATCAAATACTCGTTAATCATCTCGATGGCATGGAGAGCTAACGGGTCGGTGTACTCGCAGTGAAGGGTGGACACATAAGCCTCGATGGCATGGGTCATAGCGTCCATGCCGGTGTGAGCGGTCAGCTTCTTGGGCATGGTCTCTGCCAGAGCGGGGTCTACGATGGCAACATCAGGTGTGATGTTGAAGTCAGCCAGAGGATACTTGATTCCCTTGGCATAGTCGGTGATCACGGAAAATGCGGTTACCTCGGTAGCGGTTCCGGAAGTAGAAGGAATCGCGCAGAATTTTGCCTTGGTCCGCAGGGTGGGGAAACTGAAGGGAGTGATCAGGCTCTCGAATGTGATGTCCGGATACTCGTAAAATGCCCACATGGCCTTTGCGGCATCGATGGGAGAACCTCCGCCGATGGCAACGATCCAGTCAGGCTGGAATTCCGTCATGGCCTTTGCGCCTCTCATAACAGTTTCAACGGAAGGGTCAGGCTCTACGCCTTCAAACAGCTGTACTTCCATTCCTGCTTCCTTCAGATAATCTTCAACCTTCTGCAGGAATCCAAAACGCTTCATGGAACCGCCGCCGGTTACAACGATCGCTCTTTTGCCGGTGAGGGTCTTTAAAGCCTCCAGGGCATCTTTTCCGTGATATAAATCTCTTGGCAATGTAAATCTCATAACGAACCTCTCCTTCTAAAATTGTTATTTATTTAACAACTGTAAATATCATAACATGAAACAGGCAAAAGAGGTAGATGCAAAAACGGAATACCAGTATTCCATTTTTGGCATTCCGTATTCATTCGGCGGGAGCAGATGGGATTCAGGAGAGCTGGCTGACTATCCGGCGCAGGCAGCAGACCAGATTCTGTTCCTCTGCGGAGAAGCGGTAATTGTTCCGCCAGATCAACAGGTCACAGTAGCGGTTGCCCGGACAGCTGCAGGGTTTTTGAACCAGGCTGAGGGTTTTCAGAATTTCGAGGGGAATGGGGGAGTCCCACATATAGGCACCGGGGATCCGGCACAGGAGCTCCAGCTGGCTTGCGCGGTCATAAACGGAGAGGGTGTTGTCGGAAATGCCGGAGGAGTCTGCCTCCTGGGCGCCGTCAAATGAGAAATCGGGGAGAGGTCCGTCTCCGAACGCGGCCAGCACATAGGGTTTTAAATCCAGGTAGGTCAGATTTTCCCGCTGTGCAAGGGGATGGGAGGAGGAAAAGACAACCTGGCAGGAGAAGGTCCAGACCATCTGGCTCTCCAGATTCTCCTCCTGGAGCATTTTCTGATAAAAGGGCAGATAAAGCTCCTGGCAGCGCAGGAGGCCCAGGTCAAAATCCTTGGCCGATACATCCCGGATGACCTGACGGGGATTGGTTTCACGGAAGGAAATCTTCAGGGGAGCCTTCGTTTTGGATTCCCTGACCAGAAGAGCCAGGGCCAGGGGAAGATAGGAAGTGCGGGGAGCTGCCAGACGTATGGTCAAGGCCTGGCTGCCAGAGTTTTGGCGGAGCGCCTCGATCTGCTCTTCCTGAGCGAGGATCACCTTTGCATAGTGTAAAAACTGCTCGCCCTTTTGAGTCGGGATCATTCCACGGCCCGTGCGCTCGAAGACCTGAAATCCCAGTTCTTTTTCCAATTCCCGGATCATCCGGCTTAAATGAGGCTGGTTCATGAAAAAATTTTGGGCGGCCCTGGTGATGGAGCCGGTTTTCTCTACCTCCACCACATATTTTAAATTTGAAAGATTCATACTACACCTCTTGCCGTAAATGTGGTAAACTGATTACTACTATATCATATGGCCAGGACATTCTGCAATAGATGTCCCGGCGGCAGACGCCTTGCAGACGTCCGCATCAGTCTGAAAAAAGGATGGGATGAAAGAATGAAAACACTGGGATATTATAACGGAAGATTTGACGAGCTGGAGCGGATGCAGATTCCCATGAATGACCGGGTCTGCTATTTCGGAGATGGGGTTTACGATGCAGGACCCTGCCATGCATACCATATCTTTGCTCTGGATGAGCATGTGGAGCGTTTTTTCAAAAATGCCGCTGCTCTGCGGATCCAGATGCCCTGCACCAAGGAAGAGTTGAAGGACCTTTTAAAGGACTTGGTAAAAAAGCTGGATACGGGAGACCAGTTTGTCTACTATCAGGTGACCCGCGGAACGGGAATCCGAAACCATGAATTTACGGATGGTCCGGGAAATCTGTGGGTGATGCTCAAGCCCGCCCCTGTTCCCAGCCTGAAGGAAAAAATCCGTCTGATCACCGTGGAGGATACCCGCTTCTTCCACTGCAATATTAAGACGCTGAACCTGATCCCAAATGTAATGGCCTCCCAGAAGGCCAAGGAGGCCGGCTGCCAGGAGGCGGTATTCCACCGGGGAGACAGGGTGACGGAGTGCGCTCACAGCAACTGCCACATTTTAAAGGGCGGCCATCTGATCACCGCTCCCACGGACAACCTGATCCTGCCCGGAATTGCCAGAGCCCATCTGATCCGCATCTGCGAGCAGCTGAAGATCCCGGTGGAGGAACGGCCCTTCACCGTTGCGGAGATGATGGACAGTGATGAGGTACTGGTCAGTTCCTCCAGCAAATTCTGTTTGTCTGCCAGCGAGATTGACGGAGTCCCTGTGGGAGGCAAGGCTCCTGTTCTCCTGGACCAGATCCAGTCTGCCCTGGAAGAGGAATTTTTAAAGGAGACAGAGCAGTGAGGCTTCGTCGGACAACGGGAAAATGGACAGCGGCCGTCTTGGGAACAGCCGTTATTTTGGGGGCGGCGCTGACCCTGGGCGGCTGCAAACAGCAGGGGGCATATCCTATGAGCCAGTCCTCCTTTCTGCTGAACACCTATGTGGAGGTTACAATTTATGACAGCAGCAGCTTCTGGGCATCGGACGCAAGGGAGGCCCTGGAGGGGAGCATCCAGCTGTGCAGCCAATATGAAAAGCTTTTGAGCCGGACGATAGAAGGAAGTGATATTTACCGGATCAATCACCGCAAACCCGGAGAGCGGAGCGTCCAGGTGGACCGGCAGACTGCCAGGGTGATTGAAAAAGGATTGGAATACGGTGAACGTTCCGGGGGAAAGATGGACATTACCATTGAGCCCCTGAGCTCTCTCTGGGACTTTACGGGAGAGAATCCTCAGCTTCCGGACCCGGAGGAAATAAAAAGCCGGCTGTCTGCGGTGGATTACCGGAAGGTTCATGTAGAGGGGGACCAGGTGGTTTTCGACAGCGACGACACCCGGCTGGATTTGGGAGCTATTGCAAAGGGCTTCATTGCGGACCGGATGAAGGAGTATCTCAAGGAGGAGGGGATCACCAGCGCGATCATCAACCTTGGGGGAAATGTCCTGTGCATCGGGGAGCGGCCCGATGGGACACCTTTTCGGGTAGGGCTGCGCCGCCCCTTTGGAGAGTATTCACAGACCGTGGCGGTTGTGGATGTCAATGACTGTTCGGTGGTTTCCTCCGGTGTCTATGAGCGGCATTTTGTGAAGGACGGTGTCAACTATCACCATATTTTGGATCCGAAAACCGGCTACCCGTGGCAGAACGGGCTGCTTCAGGTGACCATCATTTCCCAGGAGTCAGTGGATGGGGATGGACTCAGCACAGCGTGTTTTGCCATGGGACTGGAGGATGGGATCCGCCTTCTGGACTCTATGGACGGAATCTGCGGGATCTTTATGACAGAGGACGGCCAGCTGCATTTCTCCCAGGGAGCGGAGGAATTTGTGGAGGAGGTCACCGGAGAAGAAAATTTGTAACAGCCCGGAGGGTGGTCATCCTTTACATTTTGCCGGCCTTATACTAAAATAGTAGGCGCATGTGCAGGAATACCGGGATATGCGGCCAGGAAAAAGGCCGGCATGCACCGGGGCTGTTTTAAGGTCTGCGAGATCGAGGTTTCAAATATGATACGGAAAATATGGGAAAAATGTTTTAATTATGAAACGGTCAGCTATTTGGTATGCGGCGTGCTGACGACTTTGGTGGATTTTGGCGTGTATGCCCTTCTGAGGGAAGTTCAGGTGAAGGTGGGGGCTGCCCAGGCTTTGTCCTGGCTCAGCGCAGTGCTGTTCGCCTACGTGGTAAATAAGCTGATCGTGTTCCGGAATTACAATATAAAACCATCCTATCTGGCAAAGGAATTCGGTGCTTTTTTCGCTGCCAGGGCCTTTTCAGGTGTCCTCACCTGGATCATGATGGTGGGACTGGTGCGGATTGGAGGACAGAGGGGATTTATGTATGAGCTGTTCTGCAAGGCCGTGGTTTCAGCGGTAAATCTGGTTTTGAATTATATTTTCAGCAAGCTGTGGATCTTTAAAAAAACGAGTAACCGTTCGTCTTGAACAGTTACAAAATCAAGTGGTGAAGAAGGGTGAAACTGCCATGGAGCGAAAAGATGTAGAGCGGGTGGAAAAGGAACTGGATGAGATCCTGCAGATCATGGAACCCGCTTCCTCCTTACAGGGCAGCGGGATGGAAAAGCTGACGGGAGAACGGATGGAAAAGACAAGAGAGGAGCTGGCGGCCGCTGGGAAGCCGGAAGAGGAAGAGCCGAAAAGAAAGACCGGGGACGGACGGGGAGGAAGGCCGCCCAGAAGAGATAGGAGAACTCAGGGCCGGAATCCGGAAAAGAGCAGAAAAGAAAAAGCGGAAGAGGCGAGGACGGCGGAAGAATGGCTGGATGAGGATTTTGATGACAGCCAGGATTTCGAAGAGATAGCGGAGGAAATCCAGGAGGAGCTGGAGGAAGAGGCCAGGGAGGAGGAAGAGCAGGAAAACCGTCAGAGGACGGACCTGGAAAGCCGTCCTTCTTCATCGGGAGAGATCCTGCGGCTTTTAAAACCGTCCGATGCCTATCTGGCTGCCTTTTTCGTGCCGGTCATCGTCATGATCATTATTTTTGCCCAGAGGGGGATCTTCCCTTTTGGGGAGGAGAGCTTTTTAAGAACGGACATGTATCACCAGTATGCCCCCTTCTTTTCGGAGTTTCAGTACAAGCTGACTCATGGAGGAAGCCTGCTTTACAGCTGGGATGTGGGAATGGGCGTGAATTTTTCTGCTCTCTACGCTTACTATCTGGCCAGTCCCTTTAACTGGCTTCTGATCCTCTGCCCCAAAGATCTGATCATTGAGTTTATGACCTACGGCATCGTGCTGAAAATCGGTCTGGCGGGCCTGAGTTTTACCTGGTATTTGAAGAGACACTGCAAGACCAGGGATTTCGGCGTGGGATTTTTCGGGATTTTTTACGCCCTGTCCGGCTATATGGCGGCTTACAGCTGGAATATTATGTGGCTGGACTGCATTATTTTGCTGCCCCTGATCCTTCTGGGGCTGGAGCGCTTGGTGCAGGGAGGAAGGCCCTATCTGTACTGCCTGGCGCTGGGGGCCTCTATTCTGTCCAACTACTATATTTCCATAATGATCTGCCTGTTCCTGGTCCTGTATATGGCGGCGCTGCTGATCCTGGAGCCGCCTAAGGGCCTGAAAGCATTCTTTGCGGCCTGCGGAAAGTTCGCTGTATTTTCTCTGGCGGCAGGGGGGCTGGCCGCGGTGGTCCTGCTGCCGGAGATCTATGCGCTGAAGGCCACGGCTTCGGGAAATTTCGATTTCCCCGACACGGTCTCCTCCTATTTTTCCATTTTTGATATGCTGGCAAGGCATCTGGTGAATGTGCAGACCGAGCAGGGGCTGGACCACTGGCCCAACCTTTACTGCGGCACAGCGGTGCTGATCTTCTTTCTGCTGTTTTTGGCGTGCAGGCGGATCCGGCTGCGGGAGAAGATCGTTTACGGAGGGCTCCTTTTTCTGTTTCTGGCCAGCTTTGCCATCAATGTGCTGAATTTTACCTGGCACGGATTCCATTATCCCAACAGTCTTCCCTGCCGGCAGTCCTTCATTTACATTGCGCTGATGCTGCTGGTGTGCTACCGGGCCTATACGGAGCTGGGAAATATTCCACTGAAGCATGTGGGAATGGCCTTTATGGGGGCTTCGGTCTTTGTACTTTTGGCACAGAAGCTGGTGGACAATACGGAGCAGTTCCATTTTTCCGTATTCTATTTATCATTGATCCTGCTGGCGGCCTACAGCGGTTTGATCTACCTGTACCGGACGTCCGGAAGAGGAAAAGATTTGGTACTTCTGGCTGCACTGGCTCTGGTTTCGGTGGAATCGGCCGTAAATACTACGGTCACCAGTGTGCCGACGACCAGCCGTACGGTGTATACGGACGATAATAAGGATGTGGAAGCCCTGATGGCTGAACTGGAGCCTGCCACCTTTTACCGGGTGGAGAAGGTGGACCGGAAGACAAAAAATGACGGGGCATGGATGAATTTTCCATCTGTATCCCTGTTCTCTTCCACGGCAGATGCATCCCTTTCCACATTTCTGAGGCTTCTGGGATGTGAGACCTCAACAAATGCTTACAGCATCACCGGAAGCACTCCCTTTGTGGACAGCCTGTTCTCTGTCCGGTATGCTCTTTATGATGAGGAACAGGCAGCGGGAGACCGGCTGGAGTTTTTGGGACACAGAGGAAGTACCTGGCTGTATGAAAATCAATTTACCCTCCCGGTGGCCTTTATGCTCCCGGCTGATGTGGAGGACAACTGGATACTGGATTATGGAAATCCCGCCTATGTGCAGAATGATCTGTGCAGCCTTTTGGGCGTATCTCCTGTGCTGGTGGAAGAGAATACAGACAGCCAGGGAGGAAAAATTTCCTTCACCCCACAGAAGACAGGGGACTACTATGTTTATGTGACGGACCGCCAGATTGAAAAAGTGACGGTCTACAGCGGGGAAAGCAGCAGAACCTTTGACAATGTGGACCGGGGATATTTCCTGGAGCTGGGAAACTGCCCTGATGGACAGGAGATTACCCT
The DNA here is from genome assembly GCA_019118585.1 of Candidatus Enterocloster faecavium. Classification (GTDB taxonomy): domain Bacteria; phylum Bacillota; class Clostridia; order Lachnospirales; family Lachnospiraceae; genus Enterocloster; species Enterocloster faecavium. The sequence goes on from DWYS01000062.1 coordinate 26,644, forward strand.
GGAAAACGGGGACGGCGGGGTCCGGGCCCTGGAGGCCCAGGTATGGCGGTTTGATCTGGAGGCTCTGGAAAAGGTGTATGAGAAATTGGACGAGAATCCCATGACCGTTACCCGCTGGACCGATGTGGGACTTGAGGGGATTGTTACGGCCGATCAGGATGGGACCATGTTTACCAGTATTCCATTTGACGAGGGCTGGAGCCTTCTGGTGGATGGAAATGAGCAGAAGCCAAGGGAGATTTTTGACACCTTTCTGGCGGTGGACCTGACGGCGGGAACTCATACCATTGAGCTGTCCTATGAGCCTAAGGGGCTGAAGGCCGGCGGGCTGATCACGGCGGCCAGTGCCGCTTTTGTAGGAATTGCGGCGGCGCTGGAGGCATTTATGGCCGCCGACAGGAAAAAACGACAAGAAGAATGACAGAAGGAGGAAATGAATATGAAACTGTGGGGAGGACGCTTCACAAAAGAAACCAATCGGCTGGTACACAATTTTAATGAATCCCTTTCCTTTGACCGGAAATTTTACCGTCAGGATATCAGGGGAAGCATTGCCCATGTAAAAATGCTGGCCAAACAGGGAATCTTGACCAGAGAGGATGAAAAAGCCATCATAGAAGGACTGACAGGAATCCTGGAGGATCTGGACAGCGGAAAACTGACGATTCCGGAACATTCGGAATATGAGGATATCCATTCCTTTGTGGAAGGAACCCTGACGGAGCGGATCGGGGAGGCAGGAAAACGGCTTCACACCGGCCGCAGCCGCAACGACCAGGTGGCGCTGGACATGAAACTGTATACCAGAGATGAGATCGAGGAGCTGGACGGCCTGTTAAAGGACCTTCTGAAGGAGCTTCTGGTGATCATGGAGGACAATCTGGACACCTTCATGCCGGGGTTTACCCATCTCCAGAAGGCCCAGCCCATTACACTTGCCCATCATATGGGAGCTTATTTTGAAATGTTTTCCAGAGACAGGTCCCGCCTGAAGGATATCCGCAGACGGATGAACTATTGTCCTCTGGGTTCCGGCGCTCTGGCAGGAACGACCTATCCCCTGGACCGGAACTATACGGCCGAGCTTCTGGGATTTGACGGACCTACCTTAAATTCCATGGATTCGGTGTCGGACCGGGATTACCTGATCGAGCTTCTGGCAGCCCTGTCCACCATTTCCATGCATTTGAGCCGTTTCTGTGAGGAAATTATTATCTGGAATACCAATGAATACCAGTTTGTGGAGATTGACGATTCCTACAGCACCGGAAGCAGCATCATGCCCCAGAAAAAGAATCCGGACATTGCGGAGTTGATCCGGGGAAAGAGCGGAAGAGTATACGGAGCCCTGATTTCTCTTCTGACCACTATGAAAGGACTTCCGCTGGCTTACAATAAGGATATGCAGGAGGACAAGGAACTGTCCTTCGATGCCATTGATACGGTAAAAGGCTGTCTGGCTCTTTTCACCGGAATGATCTCCACCATGACCTTCCGCAAGGATGTGATGGAGGAGAGTGCCAAGAAGGGCTTTACCAACGCAACGGATGCGGCGGACTATCTGGTCAATCACGGGGTACCTTTCAGGGATGCCCACGGCATTGTGGGACAGCTGGTGTTGGCCTGCATTGAGCGGGGAATCAGTCTGGATGAGCTGCCGCTGGAGGAATATAAGAAAATCAGCCCGGTTTTTGAGGAGGACATTTACCAGGCCATCAGCATGAAGACCTGCGTTGAGAAGCGGACCACCATCGGCGCTCCGGGAAGAACGGCAATGGAGCAGGTGATCAAAGTATATCGGAAACAGTTGGATGAGGCCTGAATTTCAGGTAAATATGTGGCAAAACCAATCGATATGTTGTAAATACAATAAAAAAGAGGGGCGCAATGGAGGAACTGTGCTATTTATTAAAACGGTGTCCCCTGTTTTATGGAATCAGGGAGGAGGAGCTTTATACGCTCTTAAAGTGCTGTGCCGCCAGGGAGGAGCGCTATGAGCCGGGGGAACTGATCCTGCGCATGGGAGAGGCCATGAACAGCATTATGGTTCTGGCAGAAGGAAAGGTTCTGGTGTTCCAGGAGGATTTCTGGGGGCAGAGAGAGGAACTGTACCATCTTGGGGAAGGGGAGGTGTTCGGCCAGTCTTATTCCTGTGCCAGGACACCGGCTCTGCCGGTTCAGCTGGTGACGGAGAGTGCCTGCCGCACCGTATTTCTGGACTATCAGAGGATGATCACCTTCTGCTCCCTGGCCTGTGACTTTCATACAAGGCTGATTCAAAACCTGCTCCGGCTCCTGGCGGAGGCTAACGTGGGCTTTGAAAACCGGGGACGCCATATGTCCCGCCGGACGACCCGTGAAAAGCTGCTGTCCTACCTTTCCCAGCAGGCCCTGCAGTGGGGCAGCAGAAGCTTTGAGATCCCCTATAACCGCCAGGAGCTGGCGGATTATCTGGGGGTGGACCGCAGTGCCATGTCAAGTGAGCTGGGGAAGATGAAGGCGGAGGGGATTTTGAATTACCGGAAAAACTGGTTTGAATTGATGGAGAGACGTTAAGCGGCAGAATAGATTACCAGCGTATCTCCCTCCTGGATCATGGTATCGCCGTCGGGGATCAGATCCGTGTGGTCCCGGCGGATCAATACCACCAGGGAGTCTTTTTTCATATCTGCTTCCCGCAGCTTTTTGCCGATCAGGCGGCTGCCGGACTCAATCTGTTTCTCTGTCAATTCAATTCCGTCTTTGTCCTGGTACTCCTTGGCGCCGATGATGACGGAATCACCTTCCCTTAAAATGGTATCACCCTTGGGGATCACGGCCTGGTTTTCATCGCCTCTCAGAACGGCAGCGATCAAAGTGCCGGGGATGGTGGTGATTTCCTTCAGGGTCTGATTGACCCAGGGGTGGTTGTGGCCGATTTCCAGGCGGATAAACTGAATGCTGGTTTCCTCGGAATAATTGTTGAAGGTTTTCAGCACGTTTTCATGATTGTCGATCATATCCAGCTTCCGGGAGAAGAAGGGAAGCAGCGTTCCCTGGCACAAGAGGGAAAGAAGAACGACGCAGAATACGATATGAAACACGTAGTCGTCTCCATAACTGGGGGATACGGCGGCCATGATGGCAAATACGATGGATGCCGCGCCCCGCAGGCCCGCCCAGGAAACCAGAAGCTGCTGATGGAGCGGAGCTCTAAAGGGGCTCAAAAGCAGCGTCACGGATAAGGGCCTTGCAATCAGTGTGAGAAACAGGGCGACAAACAGGGCGGGAAGGAAAAAGTTGGGGAGCTGAGATGGAAATACCAGCAGGCCCAGAAGAAAGAAAATGACCATCTGCATCATGCTGTTAAACGCATCGAAAAAATTCACAAGTTCCCGCTTTTTCGGGATTTCCTGGTTGCCCAGCATGATCCCTGTCATATAGGTGGCAAGGTAGCCGTTTCCGCCGATCAGAGAAGGCAGGGCGTAAGAAGCCACGGCAATGGACACCAGGAAGATAGACTGGAAACCATCCTCTCCCAGACGAACTCTGCGCAGCACCAGGCCTCCGAGAAAGGCGAAAAGGACGCCGGCTCCGATGCCGTAGGCAAGCTGTGCAAAGACGGAATAGAGAATGCCGCCGTAGGAAAGTTCTCCGCTCATAGCAGAAAGAATGATGATGGTCAGCATGTATGCGCAGGGGTCGTTGCTTCCGCTCTCAATTTCCAGCATGGAGGCAGTCCCGTATTTCAGGTTCAGCCGCTTGGAACGGAGAATAGAGAAAACGGAGGCGGCATCCGTGGAGCCCAAAACAGCGCCTACCAGGAGACCGGTGAGCAGTTCCATTTTCAGAACATAGTGGCAGAAAAGCCCTGTCAGCCCTGCTGTGAACAGTACGCCCAGTGTGCTCAGAAGAATCGATTTGCCGGCAACCGGCCGGGCCATGCTCCACTTTGTACCGAAGCCGCCGTAGAACATAATGATAATCAGGGCAGCAGAACAGATTTTTTCTGCGGTGGAATAGTCTTCAAATTCAATTTTTAAAATGCCGTCGGAACCAAAGACCATTCCCAGAGCGATAAAAATAAGCAGGGTAGGTACGCCGATGCGGCTGGAAATTTTGCTTCCGATGATGCAGGCGATCAGAATAATTGCTCCCAAGAGCAGAAAAAGATTCATGGGCAGTTCTCCTTTCAGGTGAAAAACAAGTCAACGGGAAAAGGGGGCTGCCCAAAAAAGGCAGACACAAAATTTATTTTATCACATAATCTTTCGTTATGTAAAGTGTTTATTCGGTCAAATAGTCCGATAAATCCATACTTGCCATTTCCAGCAGCTGGGGTCCGATGGTATACACCAGGGTTCCGCCGGAAATGCAGGCATAGTATTGGTTTTCATCGGAAAGGGCATTTCCGATCAGCAGGGCAGCGGTGGAGTCCGCTGTTGTAATTTCAAAGGAGAGAGCAGGGTCCGCAAGCCCATAAGTTTCCAAGCTGTCCGGATTTTCGATCATTTCCAGGGCGGGGAGCCTGGAAAGAAGATTGGCAAGAGTCCGGACTGTCTCCTGATTCAGTGAAGCTTCGTGGTCCTGGCTGCAGTACCAGGTGCCTCCCTCCAGAGAAAAGGTCAGGCGCCTGCCGTCCTTTTCAATGGAAAAACCGGATACAGGACCAAGGTCCGTAACGAAAATCTCTCTGGAGATGGTCTCTTCCAGATTTCTGGCCTCCGTCTGTCTCCAGGATGAAAAACCATAGAATGCACACAGAAGGATCAGAATCAGCGCCGCACCTGCCCGAAGAACAGTTCTTTTTTTCATAAAATACCTCCCTGCAATATGAGAAAGGCGTCAAAAGGTGTTTTGACGCCGCCCACATCTTTCAGAATTCAGGATGCAATCTCCTGAACTGTTATTATAATTTTACGGTGGGAATGTGAAAGAAATGTGTTTGAAATATTATGATTTTCCGAAGGTTTTCCAAATAAATGGTAATGGTTGAAGACTGCAGAAAAACAGGGACAAAGACATGCTCATAAGCAAGCTTAGCGCATGTTTTTGCCCCTGTTTTGACATCAGGCGGATATCCTCATCCTGAGATTACTGTTTTCCGCCGGTTTTGGACTTCTCAAGCTCCATCATCTTCATAGCCCGAACCTTTAAGGGCAGTCCGAAGAGGGTGATAAAGCCATCGGCATCGTGATGATCGTAGAGGTCTCCGGTGGTGAAGGAGGCCAGGGACTCGCTGTAAAGAGAGTAGGGGGAGGTAGTTCCTGCCTTGATGATGTTTCCCTTGTACAGCTTGAATTTTACGGTTCCTGTTACATACTGCTGGGTGGATTTGGTGAAGGCGATCAGTGCCTCGCAGAGGGGAGTGTACCATTTTCCCTCATAAACCACCTGAGCCAGCTTGTTGCCGATATTTTTCTTCACTTCCATGGTCGCACGGTCCAGAACCAGCTCCTCCAGCTGCTTGTGCGCTTCCATAAGAATGGTTCCGCCGGGTGTTTCATAGATCCCTCTGGACTTCATGCCGACTACACGGTTTTCCACAATGTCCACGATGCCGATGCCGTGCTTGCCGCCCAGCTCATTCAGCTTGCGGATGATATCGGAAACTTTCATAGATACTCCGTTTACGCTGGTGGGGACGCCGGCCTCAAAGGTCATGGTGACGGTTTCTGTTTCATCGGGCGCCTTCTGGGGGGTAACGCTCATCATCAGAATGTGCTCATAGTTGGGTTCCTGGGAGGGGTCCTCCAGCTCCAGGCCCTCATGGCTTAAATGCCACAGATTCCGGTCACGGCTGTAGCTGCTGTCCGTGGAGAACGGCAGGTCGATGCCGTGGGCCTTGCAGTAATCAATCTCGTCCTGACGGGACTGGAGAGTCCAGATGTCGGTCATGCGCCATGGAGCGATGACCTTCAGGTCCGGGGCAAGTGCCTTGATGGACAGCTCAAAACGGATCTGGTCATTGCCTTTTCCGGTGGCGCCGTGGCAGATGGCAACAGCACCTTCCTTGCGGGCAATCTCCACCAGCTTTTTGGCGATGACAGGACGGGCCATGGAAGTGCCCAGGAGATATTTGTTTTCATAGACAGCACCGGCCTGTACGCAGGGAATGATGTAATTTTCAGCGAAATCATCCACCACATCTTCAATATATAATTTAGAAGCGCCGGAGAGCTTTGCACGCTCATCCAGTCCGTCCAGTTCCTCGCCCTGGCCGCAGTCTACGCAGCAGCAGATTACATCATATCCGAAGTTTTCCTTTAACCAGGGAATAATGGTGGTGGTATCCAGTCCGCCGGAATAAGCTAATACTACTTTTTCTTTCATTCTATAAATCCTCCCGAAGATGATAGTTCGCGGCACCAGGTTGAAGGCCGCGCTGTTTTTTGATTGGCTTTCATAAATATACACCAATATGAAATAAAATGCAATAGCTAAATTTAATTTTTAAAGGCTCTGTCACAACAAATGGTTGATTTTTGACGAGAAATAGCGTATAATAATAGTAAGAAACAGTACCACCGAAGGAGGTAATTGGATATGCCTACTATCAAAGACGCATTAGATATTATCGGTAAGT
>DWYS01000003.1 GCA_019118585.1 Candidatus Enterocloster faecavium
TATGAAATCGTGCTGGCAGATGCCATTGCCCGCTATAAGAGAGCACAGGGCAGAGACGTATTTTTCCAGACCGGAACCGATGAGCATGGCCAGAAGATCGAGGAGAAGGCTCAGGCTGCAGGGGTAACGCCCCAGGAGTTTGTGGACAAGGCCGCAGCGGAGATTAAGCGGATCTGGGATCTGATGAATACTTCCTACGACAAATTTATCCGCACTACGGACAAGGACCATGAGGCCCAGGTTCAGAAGATCTTCAAGCGCCTTTATGACCAGGGAGATATCTATAAGGGATACTACGAGGGACTTTACTGTACGCCCTGCGAGTCCTTTTTCACCGAGTCCCAGCTGGTGGACGGCAAGTGCCCTGACTGCGGCCGGGAGGTAAAGCCTGCCAAGGAGGAGGCTTACTTCTTCCGCATGAGCAAATACGCGCCCAGACTGATTGAGTATATCAATGAACATCCGGAGTTCATCCAGCCGGTTTCCAGGAAGAACGAGATGATGAACAACTTCCTGCTGCCGGGCCTTCAGGATCTGTGCGTATCCAGAACCACCTTTGACTGGGGGATTCCAGTTACCTTTGACCCCAAGCATGTGACTTATGTATGGCTGGACGCCCTGACCAACTATATTACCGGGCTGGGCTACGACTGTGACGGGAACAGCGCTCCGGCCTTTGAGAAATACTGGCCTGCCGACTTGCATTTAATTGGAAAGGACATTATCCGTTTCCATACGATTTACTGGCCCATTTTCCTGATGGCTCTGGACCTTCCCCTGCCTAAGCAGGTATTTGGCCATCCCTGGCTTCTCCAGGGGGACGGCAAGATGAGCAAGTCCAAGGGAAATGTGCTCTACGCCGATACCCTGGTAGATTTCTTCGGCGTGGATGCAGTGCGCTATTTTGTGCTTCACGAGATGCCTTTTGAAAACGACGGCGTTATCTCCTGGGAGCTGATGGTAGAGCGGATGAATTCCGACCTGGCCAACATTCTGGGAAATCTGGTAAACCGCACCATTTCCATGAGCAATAAATATTTTGGCGGTATTGTGGAGGACAAGGGCATTTCAGAAGCGGTGGACGAGGACTTAAAGAACACCGTTCTGGCCGCAGTGAAAAAGGTGGACTCCAAGATGGAGGAGCTGCGGGTAGCGGATGCCATTACGGAGATTTTCAATATTTTCAGAAGAAGCAACAAATACATCGATGAGACAGCTCCCTGGACTCTGGCCAAGGACGAGGCCAAGAAGGACCGTCTTGCAACGGTGCTTTATAACCTGACGGAGTCCATCACCATCGGCGCCTCTCTGCTGGAGTCCTTTATGCCGGATACGGCGGACCGGATTTTGAAGCAGCTGAACGCAGAAAAGAGGGGGCTTGACCAGATGGATGTGTTCGGCGGATATGTTTCCGGAACAAAGGTGACGGAGAAGCCGGAAATCCTCTTTGCCCGTATGGATATAAAAGAAGTGATGGAGAAAGTGGAGGCTATGCACCAGGCGGAGCAGAAGGCCCTTGGAGAGAGCGGACAGGCCGGGGCGCAGGATGAGAAGGCCCAGAAGGAGGAAAAGCCGGGAATCGACCTTCCCGCTAAGGACGAGGTGACCTACGACGATTTTGCGAAGCTCCAGTTCCAGGTAGGCGAAATCGTAGCATGCCAGGCCGTGCCCAAGTCCAAAAAGCTCTTGTGCTCCCAGGTGAGGATCGGAAGCCAGACCCGCCAGATCCTCAGCGGGATCAAGGCCCACTATTCACCGGAGGAGATGGTCGGAAAGAAGGTTATGGTAATCACCAACTTAAAGCCGGCCAAGCTGGCCGGAATGGTATCAGAGGGAATGCTTCTGTGCGCAGAGGATGAGGATGGAAATCTGTCCCTGATGACGCCGGAGAAGGATATGCCTTCCGGAGCGGAGATCTGCTGAATCCCTGCAGCGAAAAATAATATCAAAGTACCAGGCTCAAAAGGCCTCGCTAAGTGCTCATAACAAGATCGTGGGAGCTGAAGAATCATTTGTGTTAATGATTTTTCGGCTCTCACGTTCTGTTTTTGGGATCATCCATGAAAATTTCCATCGGTGACGATAGGATAAAACAGACAGATAAATTGTGAGATAGATTCCCAAAAAATCTCAGAAAACAGCCAATAAATCCCATGAAAGTGGGGGTAAACATTGCATTTTACCCTGATTTTGATTATGGTGGGGGGATAGATATCCAATACTTTTTGTCCGCCCTGGAAAGTCTGAGCTGTTTTTGTATTTCCGCACTGGCATATGCGCCCATTGTCCTGTATAATGGTAGAAGAGGCGCCAGAGAATGGAAATATGTTTATTATGCCTTCTACCCGGTTCACCTGGCCCTTTTGTATTTCATTGCCGGGTGGGCGGCGCGGAAAGTAGGAATATAGAGATGATTTTTGATACCCATGCGCATTATGACGATGAGGCGTTTGACCCGGACCGGGAAGAGCTTCTGGAAAGTCTGGCAGCTGCCGGGATCGGGGCAGTGGCCAATATAGGAGCGAGCTTAAAAAGCTGCGAAACCACCCTGGAGCTGGTGCAGCGCTATCCCTGGATGTACGGCTGTCTGGGAGTTCATCCCAGCGAATCAGGGGAGCTTAGCCAGGAGGGGATTGACTGGCTGAGGCAGGCATTAAAGAGCCATCCGCGGATTGTGGCGGTGGGGGAGATCGGCCTGGACTATTACTGGGAGGAGCCGGACCATGCGACTCAGCAAAAATGGTTCCGCAGCCAGTTAAATCTGGCCAGGGAGCTGGATCTGCCGGTATCGATTCACAGCCGGGATGCGGCGAAGGATACACTGGATATCATGAAGGAGGAAAAGGCGGAGGAACTGGGCGGTGTAATCCACTGCTTTTCCTACTCCAGGGAGATGGCCAGAGAATACCTGAATATGGGATTTTATTTGGGAATCGGCGGCGTGGTCACCTTTAAGAATGCCAGGAAGCTGAAGGAAGTGGTGGAATATATGCCTCTGGACCGGCTGGTTCTGGAGACTGACTGTCCCTACCTGGCTCCTGTTCCCAACCGTGGAAAACGCAATTCTTCCCTGAATCTGCCCTTTGTAGCGGAGATGATCGCACAGCTGAAGGGCATCTCAGCCGAAGAAGTAGAGGAGGCTGCCTGGGAGAATGCCTTTAAACTGTACCGCATTCCCCGGACTGCTGACTTAAGAGGGAGGAAAGAATGGAACATAAATTGAGCAATCCAAAGGAAACGATCCAGGTGATCCAGAAATACCAGTTTGCCTTTCAGAAAAAATTCGGCCAGAATTTCCTGATTGACCCCCATGTGCTGGACAAGATTATCGCAGCAGCCCAGATTTCCGATTCGGACTGCGTGCTGGAAATCGGTCCGGGCATCGGAACTTTGACTCAGTATCTGGCGGAGAAGGCCCGCCAGGTGGTGGCGGTGGAGATTGATTCCAACTTAATCCCCATTCTGGGAGAAACCCTGAAGGATTATCCGAATGTAACAGTGATCAATGAAGATATTCTCAAGGTGGATATAGAAGGACTGGCCGGAACGTACAATCAGGGACGGCCCATAAAGGTAGTGGCAAATCTTCCTTACTATATTACAACGCCCATTATTATGAGCCTCTTTGAACAGCAGGTTCCGGTTGACAATATTACGGTAATGGTTCAGAAGGAGGTGGCGGACCGGATGCAGGCAGGCCCCGGTTCCAAGGACTACGGAGCTCTGTCCCTGGCAGTCCAGTATTATGCCAGCCCTTATATTGTGGCCAATGTACCGCCCAACTGCTTTATTCCCCGTCCCAATGTGGGCTCCGCCGTAATCCGGCTGACGAGACATAAGGAGCCGCCGGTGAAGGTGAAGGATGCGAAGCTGATGTTCCGCCTAATCCGTGCCTCTTTTAACCAGCGCAGGAAAACTCTGCAGAACAGCCTGAACAACAGCCCGGAGCTTTCCTGTACAAAGGAGCAGATCGGGGAGGCGATCCGGAGTCTGGGACTGGGGGCGACAATCCGGGGAGAAGCACTGACTTTGGAGCAGTTCGCGGCATTGGCGGACTGTCTTGCAGAACATACAGGATGACAGAAAATTTCCGTATTTGTACCAGATAAAGGGCTGAAAGGGCCGGAAGCTGGAAATACTCTTGGTGAGAGGGCATAAATAGAGCATGCCCGGAAAGGAAGCGGCAGGATGAAAGGAAAAGCAGGAAAATTTCTTACAGCAGCAGCGGTGGCAGCAGCTGCAGGCGTGGTATTAAAACGGATGCGGGACCAGCAGAAAGAGCAGGAAGCCTCCCGAATCCGCTCGATCGAGGAGGCGGTGATGAACAACCGGGACTATGGGGACCGGCAGGCATATCTCATCGGCGGGGGCTTAGCTTCCATGGCGGCGGCGGCCTATCTGATCCGCGACTGCAAGTTCCCCGGAAGCCACATTACCATTTATGAGAGCTCGGATGTGCTGGGAGGAAGCAATGACGGAGGCGGAGATTCCGGGAAGGGCTTTGTATGCCGGGGAAATCACATGCTGAACGAGGAGACCTGCGAGAATTTCTGGGAACTTTTCTCATCCATTCCATCGCTCACCAGCCCGAACCGGAGTGTTGCAGAGGAAATCCTGAACTTTGACCACGCTCATCCCACCCATGCCAGAGCCAGACTGGTAAACCGGGATGGAAAGATTCTGGATGTGTCTTCCATGGGATTTCACAGCCAGGACCGTCTGGCCCTTTTGAAGCTCCTGCTGACCGATGAGAAACGGCTGGACAATCTGACCATTCAGGACTGGTTTAAGGATACCCCCCATTTCTTTACCACTAATTTCTGGTATATGTGGCAGACAACCTTCGCCTTCCAGAAATGGAGCAGCGCAGCGGAATTCCGCCGCAGCCTGAACCGGATGATGTTTGAGTTTGGCCGGATCGAAACCCTGGAGGGAGTGACCAGTACGCCTCTGAATCTCTATGACAGCGCGATCCGTCCGCTGGAGGAATATCTGCGCCAGGCAGGCGTCCATTTTGAGAAAAACTGCCGGGTGACGGACCTGGATTTTGCTCCCGGCCCGGGTCTGACGGTTAAGGCGCTCTACCTGAAGCGGGACAATGGGGAGCAGGCTGAAGGAGAGGCCCGCTATATCCATGATATCCGGCAGATGAAGGATGGGGATATCTGCATTATGACGGCCGGCTCCATGACGGATGGAGCGCTGCTGGGAGACCTTTATACGGCGGTTCCGGGAAAGGAGGAACCTTTCATCAGTGCTCAGCTTTGGTCTAAGGCGGCGGCAAGGCATCTGGAGCTGGGAAATCCGGAGCGCTTCTTTTCAAAGTGCCATGAAACGGCATGGATGAGCTTTACCGTTACCTGCCGGGGAGACCAGATGCTGAAAGCCATTGAGAATTTTACCGGTAATATCCCGGGAAGCGGCGGACTGATGACCTTTAAGGATTCCGCCTGGCTGCTCAGCAGCACAGTGCCGGCTCAGCCTTATTTTGCCGCTCAGCCCAAGGATGAAACCTGCTTCTGGGGGTACGGCCTCTATATTCAGGCGGAGGGTGATTATGTAAAGAAGCCTATGAGAGACTGCACGGGGCAGGAGATTCTGATGGAATATCTCCGCCATCTGCACATTTCCGAGGAGGAAATTGCCCAGTTGATGGAAACGGTGGTGAATGTGATAACCTGCTATATGCCGGCTGTCAACGCTCCGTTTGAGCCGCATCGCTGCACAGACCGTCCTCAGGTAGTTCCGGCCGGCTCCAAGAATTTTGCTATGGCCAGCCAGTTTGTGGAGCTCCCAAAGGAGCTGGTATTTACGGAGGAATACTCCGTGCGGGCCGCCCGCACAGCGGTTTACACGCTGATGGGGGTCAATACGCCCATTTGTCCGGTTACCCCTTACAACCGGCGGCTGAAGGTGATTTTCCGGGCGCTGAAAAAGGCTATGACCTGACGGCAGGGCAGGTACGAAGGAGGAGAGCGTGTGATTTTTATTGGCGGAATCAGTCAGGGAAGGAAGATCCTGGATTATGTGAGAACCGTAATCTGCGGCTGCTGCGGGCGGTACGGCCGGTATGAGGTGATGATGACCTATACCTATTTCAGCTTTTTCTTCATCCCTTTATTTAAGTGGAACCGGCAGTTTTACGTGCGGATGACCTGCTGCGGAGCAGTCTACAGTCTGGAAAAGGAAGTAGGCCAGAAGATTCTGGCGGGACAGGATGTGGAGATCCGGCCGGAGGATTTGACTCTGGTTCAGGGAGGCGATGGAAGCGGGACCTACGGCAGGGTGAAGAAGCACTGCAGCCGCTGCGGGTACGAGACTTTTGAAGATTTTGATTACTGCCCCAAGTGCGGGGAGAGATTTTGAGGAGATGGAATATGAAAAAGATCACGGTGCTGGGCAGCCATCTCTGCCCGGATACGATTTATGCGGTAAATAAACTGGTGGAGGCGGGATTTAAGGTGACTTATAAGGATATCCTTTCCTGCCACAGCGATTTGCGTGAGTATCTGATGATGCGGGATACCTCTCCGATGTATGAAAAATTCAGAGGGACGGAGACCCTGGGCATCCCCTGTTTTATACGGGAGGACGGGACGAAGACGCTGGATCTGGGGGAGGTATTGGAGGGGTAGGCTGACGATATACTATTTTTAGGAAAATTCTGTTTTATCAAACGAACCTCATGCAATTCCAGTATAAAAATAAAGACGTTAAAAATTTTGTATGCAAAGCATCGGCAGGAAAACGCCGGTACTTTGCATTTTTCTATTTAAAAAATGAACCATTTCCCCGGAAGAGTCCTCTATATAGCAGGTATACCGAAAAGCGCGAAGCGCGCCCCGCCCATAGGGGGAGCTTGACACCGGAAAGGAGGAAAAACGTTGGAGAGAGAGACAGAGGAGCTGGTCCGCCGCATGAGGGAAGGAGACCAGGAAGCCTTTGACCAGCTGGTAAGGCATTATTATGAAAAAACTCTTCGCATGGCGTACCTGATTTCCGGAAATGAAGCCGATAGTCAGGACATTGTGCAGGAAACCTTTGTAATCTGCTATTTAAACCGGAGGAAAATACAGGAGCCGGCCTGCTTTGAGAGGTGGCTTTTTAAGACCCTTACCAGGGAAGCCTGGAGGGTCTGCAGAAAATCCAGGAGAGAGCAGCCGGCGGAGGAAATCTTTGGGGAGCAGGAACCCCAGTCTCCGTCCGTATTGGAAACAGTGATCGAGGATTCCACAAACAGGGAGCTGTATCAGGCCATCTGTGAGCTCCCGCCCAAACAGAGGACGGCGCTGGTGCTCTACTATTTTAACGGCATGGGAACAAAGGAGATTGCGAAGATCTGCGGCTGTCTGGAGGGAACCGTTAAATCGCGGCTGCATACGGCCAGAAGCCGGCTGCGGCTGCTCCTGAAGGAGAACCGTGACGGATTGGGGAAGGAGGCATTGCTGTGAGCAGACAGGAACGGTTTTGGGATGAGCAGGTCCGCGGTGCGTTGAAGGAGAGGGCAGGGGAGATAAAGGTCTCCCAGGGAGAGATGGAGCAGGCCTGCCGGAAGATTCATAGAAGAATAGAGGAGGAAACAGGGATGAGAAAGACATGGAGCTGGAAAAAAGTGCTGGTAACAGCGGCTGCGGTTTGTGTAGTTGGAAGCGTGACGGCCATAGCGGCAGGGAGAATTGTGGGAGTTGAATCCCACAGCAGCTGGAAAGAGGCGGTGAACAAGTATACCGATGCACAGAAAATGGGAGAGGAGATGGATCTGGCTCTTCCGGTTCCGGAAACCTTTTCCAATGGGTATACGTTCCAGTCGGCTCTTCCGGTCCATGCCTCCGGTCAGGATGAGGAAGGAAATTCTGTGAAGGAGTGGACCGGGATGGACCTGATCTACCAGAAGGAGGGTCAGCCGAACATGAACATCAATGTGGAGCAGGCCCAGGAGGCGGAAGGATATGCAGCGGGAGACGAGAACTTTGATTATAATGGAATCCAGTTGAGCTACAGCAAGGAGCATTACCGTTTTGTTCCCCCGGATTACCAGGTATCGGAGGAAGAACAGGCCCAGATGGATGCGGGAGAACTGGTGATCTCCTATGGTTCCCCGGAAGTGGAGGACAGTGAGATCCAGTCACTGAACTGGCAGACGGATGGGATTTCCTATGGACTGATGATATTTGACAGTACCATTACCCCGGCGGAGCTGGTCCAGATGGCGGAGGAGATGATCGAGCAGTAGGGCTCTGCCTCCTTAATGGAGGCAGGCCTGAACGAGACTGGAGAAAAGCATGCGGGAGGTATCCTCCTGCTGCCAGAGAAATTCCGGGTGCCACTGCACAGCCAGCAGGTAGGGATAGTCCGGCATCTCCACCGCCTCCACCAGATGGTCTCTGGAATAAGCAGAAACCTTCAGGGAAGGAGCCACACGGCGGATGCCCTGATGGTGCATGCTGTTTACCGGAACGGAGGAAGCTCCCTTTGCCAGCTGGGACAGCCTGGTGCCGGGAACGATGTCCACCTGATGAGAAAAGGCGGTATAGTAAAATGGCTGGTGATGGGCAATGGGAAATTCTGAGGTATACTGGGAGGGGAGATCCTGATAGAGGTCCCCTCCCAGTCCTATGTTGATCAGCTGGATGCCCCGGCAGATCCCGAGAATCGGTTTTTTCTGCTCCATGGCAATTTTCAGCAGGGCCAGTTCAAAGGAATCACGGGAGAGGGAGACATTGCCGCATTTTTCATGGGTATCCTGTCCGTAGCGGAAGGGGTGTACATCCGGCCCGCCGGTAAAAAGAAATCCGTCACACAGGGAAGCCAGGCAAAGGATATCCTCCACTTCCATTTTCATCGGAAATACCAGGGGAACTCCGCCTGCTGCGGCTACAGCGTCCAAATAGGAAAAACGGAGATTAATTCCGTCGCTGCCTGGTTCGTGGGAGGGAGTGACGCCAATTACGGGTTTTTTCATAAGATCATACCTCCTGCAAAAATGATCGTTAAGGCATTACAGCCATGGAAAAGAGAATATAAAAAATCCCCTCCCGCAGATGGAAGGGGACTTAGTATGTAGCGAAGTACAATTAGCCCTCGATAGCGCCGGTGGGGCAGGTAGCAGCGCAGGTACCGCAGTCGATGCAGGTATCAGCGTCGATTACATACTTGCCATCTCCCTCAGAGATAGCGCCTACGGGACATTCGCTGGCGCAGCTTCCGCAGCTAACGCA
>DWYS01000063.1 GCA_019118585.1 Candidatus Enterocloster faecavium
TTGCCTGCTTCGCAGGAGGACTGGCCGCCGGAAAGGGCATCCGGAAACGCCGCTTTTTCTGGGGTTTTCTGCTGGGATTGCTCTATTTTCTGGTCCTCTTTGCCGTTTCCTGGGCTCTCAATCAAGGCGGGCCGGTGGATTTGGAGCGCTCTGCAACGGTCCTGGGGCTGTGCGTCCTGGGAGGAAGTCTTGGAGGAATGGTCAGCTGATACAAAAAGTCCGCCGGGTCCTGCCGCGATGCGGCAGATCCGGCGGATATTTTTGCCGTTCTATCGAATGATACTCCCTTAAAGTTTCCCCAGCGCTTCCCGGTCCGCAATCACTGTCACATCCGGGTGGAGCTGCAAAATGGACGCCGGAACCTGTGGAGTGATCGGACCCTCCATCACCTTTTTCAGGATATCCGCCTTATCAGCCCCGCTGACCAGAAGCAAAATTTTTCTGGCACTCATGATGGCTTTGATGCCCATGGTATATGCCTGTCTGGGTACGCTCTCTCCTTCACTGAAAAACCGGCGATTTGCTTCTATGGTGGATTCCGTCAGGTCCACGCGGCGGGTGAGAGGGGCAAATTGGAAATCCGGCTCGTTAAAACCGATATGGCCATTGTGGCCAAGCCCCAGAATCTGCAGGTCAATACCTCCCAGTTCTTCAATCATCTGCTCATACCTGCCGCATTCCTCCTGCCAATCCTCATTCATTCCGTCCGGAATGTGAATATGACTTCGGTTGATATTTACCCTGGAGAACAGATGCCGGTCCATAAAATAATGGTAGCTCTGCTCGTGGTCCGGAGCCAGGCCCCGGTATTCGTCCAGATTCACCGTTTTGACCTGTGAAAAATCCAAATCTCCCTTTTGATACCAGTCCACCAGCTGCTCATAAACCCCGATCGGAGTAGAGCCGGTGGCCAGACCCAGAACGCAGTCCGGCTTTAAAATCATCTGAGCCGAAATCACATTGGCCGCCTTGCGGCTCATATCCCGGTAATCTCTGGTTTCATAAATCCGCATCGATTCAAACCTCCAAACAAATCTCCCTCAAAACAGCTCCTCATCCTCTGCCGGGTTCTCTTCCAGCTCCACAATCCGAATGGCCTCCCGGCTCTGTTCCACCACCATTTTAATCGTATCGGGCTCCAAGGGCTCCCCTCCCAGCAAAAGTCCGATTACCAGAGCCAGGTTTACCCCCGCAATCAAAGTGGTATTGGGACGGGTCAGGAAGGGATACATGATGCTGTTGACACTGCCTCCATACATATCGGACAGCAGAATCATCTGGTCCCCTTCCTCCATATTCTCATAAAAGGCCTCCAGCTCTTCTTCCAGTGAACGCTCGTCCACATAAGCGTCAAAAACTCTCAGCCGGCTGCTGTCCCCGGTAAGAATCTGAATAGAACTGGCCAGCCCGCTTGCCAGATGTCCGTGAGACGCCAGAAAAAATCTTGTCATTGTCTTTCACCTCTCATTGCAAACCTGCTTCTGCAGGATTATTTGGACGGGATCAGCTTATGGAGCTCCACTGCCGGCTCTTCCGGCGTCGTCTGATAGATACACTCCAGCCCGGTGGCCATCAGTTCCTGAAACTGGGCGATCTCCTCCTCGTCACAATACAGATTTCTATCCAGGCTTTTCCGCTCCATTCCCGGTTTTTTCGGCGCAACTCTTCCGTAATTTCCCACATTAATCTTTTCAATCCCCGGAACCCGGCTCACCAGGTTTAACGCGTCCTTAGGGCTGTTGACCAACACCAGTACCTTTAATGGCTGGCAGCGGGGATCATTTAAGGTAGCTACCGCTGCATCCAGGGATTTAATCACCGTTTTAATACCGGCAGGAGCCGCCATCTTTAAGGCTCTCTGAATCATAGTGCTCTGGGCAGCATTGTCGTTGGCTACTACGATGCTGTCCACCCCTGTATGTCTGGACCATTTAATCGCAATCTGTCCGTGAATCAGTCTCTCGTCAATCCGAAATAATTTAATCATCGCAACCTTCCTCTCCGCAAACTTTCAATCATCCGCTTTTGTACCGGGCCGAATGATTTTACAAATCCCGTACTCTTCTCTTCATCGCCTCCGGGTTAAACAGCGCCTCCTGGGGCGTTTTTTCCCGGTCAAATACCAGCTCGCCGCCCACATAAGTTCTGCGGCAGGTAAAGGATGCGTCCACAACTGCCAAATCTGCCTTCTTTCCCGGCCGGATGGAGCCAGTTATATGATCGATCCCCAGATAAGCCGCCGGGTTGATGGAGGCCATTTTCACCGCTTCTTCTTCCGGAACCCCCACATATTTTACCAGCTGTCCAATGTTATGCAGCACCCATTTTCCGCTTCCGCAGATCCGTCCGTCCGAGTTAAGGATCAGCCCCTTCTCGTTCGCGTACATTTCTCTGCCGTAGCGCATATACACGCCGGCAGGCAAACCGGCAATAAAGTTGGAATCAGAGATCAGGCAAAACTTATCATAGGGCTGGAGGCGGAACATGATGCGCAGCATATCCGGACAAATGTGGTTCAGATCCGTAATCACCTCGTAGCGAATATCGTCCAGCAAAAGCAGCGCTCCAAGAGCTCCAACATCCCGGTGATGAATTCCCTGCATCCCATTTCCCAGGTGTGTGGCAATATCCAGCCCCGCCTTTTGATGGGCGTCATAGATATCCTGGGCCTTAGCCTTGGTATGGCAGCAGGCTACCCGGATCTTATGCTCATGAAGATACCGGATCACCTCATAAGCTCCTGGAACTTCAGGAGCCAGAGCCATCACGGCCATCTTGCCTCCGGCCAGTTTTACCAGCCGTTCCGTCTCCTTGACGCTGGGAGCCGGCCAGCTCTCCCCTACGGTATTTTCTCCCCCTCTGGCCCAGAAAGGGCCCTCGCTGTGGATTCCCAATACTCTTGCGCCCTCATACTCCTGGTCCATTACGCTGGCGATAGCCTCAAAGGCCGCTTCCTTCGCCGTAGGAAGAACTCCCGTAATTCCTACCGTAGTCAATGCTTTGGCGTAGCCCCGGATATCCTTCTCCTCACATGGATCTGTCATGGACCAGCCTCCGAAACCATGGTTATGTATATCAATGATTCCCGGATAGACAGAAAGGTCTCCCAAATCCTCATAGCCGCCCTGACACAGGGAGGAAACGGATACGATCTTCCCATCCTCCACCGTCAGATATCCTGCCTGAAAGCCCTGTTCCGTCAAAATATGGTTTGATTTTAGTGTAAATCCGCTCATCCCGCGCTTCCTCCTTAAAAGATACCAAAGAATGCCAGGACAATGGAAATCACCAGAATCCCGATTACCAGTGTAATAGGCTTATAACCTTTTTTTATCAGCTTTACCATAGCAAATACCAGAAGAATGGACAGAAGCCCAGGCATTACGGAATTGATAATATCCAGCACCACCACGGAGGTCTCCCCTACCTGGATAGTCCATGCCAGCTTCACATCTACGGAGGAAGCTACCATGGCGCCGACCATCGTGATTCCCATCACGCCGGCCGCCTTGGTCAGGGATTCCATCAATCCGGATTCAAAGACTGAGTCTATAAAGGTCGTTCCATACCGGTATCCGATCCGCATCAGGTAGTAACGGGCGATCATCTGGGAACCTCCGTAAATCAGCACAAAGAGAAGCACTCCCAGAATATTTCCCTGCGCGCACAGTCCGATGGCAATACCTGCCGCAATCACACGGACGCAGTTGAAGAAAAAGGCGTCGCCGATTCCCGCCGTCGGCCCCATCAGAGCCACTTTGATGCTCTCTATGGTTTCATCATCCACCAGCCCGGTGGTTTTCTTCTGCTTCTCCAGCGCATAGATGATTCCCGCAATCATGGCAAAAAATACGGCATGGGTATTGAAAAAGCCATTGTGACGGCGCAGAGCCTCTTTGCGCTCCTCTGGATCATCATACAGTTCCTGGAGGGCCGGCTCCATAGTCAGGGCAAAGGCGTTTCCTTCCATTTTGACCATATTAAAGCCGGAAAATACCAGTCCGGAATTCCAGAACATTTTCCGCAGAGTCTTCTTTTCCTGCGGTGTATAAGTCGTTTTAGCCATCAGAACAGATCCTCCTCTCCCCCGGACGCTGGCTGGCTGCCCTGTCCGATCTGATTTTTCAAGTCATTGAACTTCTTTTCTGTGCAGAAATACATAAACGCCATTACTCCGGCAATGATCGCGATGGCCACTGTATCCAGCTGCAAATATTTCTGCAGCACATAGCCGATGAAGAAGAACCAACCAATTTCTCTGTTCCAAATCATGGAAATCAGAATCGCGAATCCAATGCCGGTCATCATGGAACTGGAAGCAGACAGACCCGCCATAATAAAGGCCGGCATGTTGTTCATCACATGTTCCAATCCCTGTACGCCAAAAGTAATCGCCGCAAAAAGCACAATGGTTTGTGGAAGACGATCCAGGATCCATCCGCTAGCAATCACCTGCGCCCGGAAGGACTTTACATTTCCGCTTCCAGCCAGGCGCTCCCAATAAGGCGCGAACGCTGCCAGCACAGGCTTCCACATCTCATTGGCTGTTCCCATCAGAGTTCCGATCGGCATGGCCAGTGCCAGCCCCGTTTCCACATCAGCTCCGGTCAGAATGGTATATGCCACCGCGATAATGCTGCTGGAACAGGCATCGGAAGGAATTGAACCTCCGATAGCGGAAATCCCCATAAAAATCGCTTCCAGGGAGGCCGCCATCACAATCCCCGTATGCAGATCTCCCAAAAGCAGTCCCGTCAGCGTTGCCGTTACAATCGGTCTCTGCAGTGTCTGCCAGCTGAGCATCCGATCCATTCCCTGAACCAGCAGCCAGACAAAGGCGCATATCAAACCACTTTGTATCATATTGTTTCTCCCTCCTGCTGTTTATTTTGTTTGATATGCATATTATAATTGTTTTCAGAAAGAGTCTCCATTCAATTCTGTGCATGATGTAATTTCATTTTTTTATTTTTGCATTTTAGTTCGTGCAATTTTTGCCTTTTTTATATCTTCCGCCTCACAATATCCGTCAATATGTCCAACACATTCTCCTCCTTTGAAAAACAGTCCTCTTCTTCCAGCCCGCCGGGCAAAAGTCTGAGTCCCTGTTCCATAAATTTTAAGAGCCTGGGGGCAGCCGCAAAATCCATGGAAGCAAATACCGCCTGACGAATCTGCGTTCCCTGCCAGGACAAAGGCTTTTTCAACATATATAGTTCTAAAATCTGTTTTCCTGTAAAATCGACAGGCGCCAGGATATAGAGGATTTGCCCCGCCCGATGAATATAGGCGCTCTTCTCATTCTGCCCCAGCAGCTCATTCAGCTTCGTTTTTGCCTCATAATCCTTGCCCCATTGAAACGCGAGAAGCTGGAAAAAACTTTCCAGGCCATATCCCGAAAAGTTCCGGTGGATTCGCAGCACATCCCATTTTTTTTCATAGGCTGCCTCCTCCAGATCATATCCCCAAAGCAGGACTCTCCCATAAATCTCCCGAATATCCTTCTCCTCCACCGCCTGGCTCACCTTTATGTAAGGCCACTCGTAATTGTAGGCGTAGGCATGGAAGCTTCCGATCACGCAGTCGTAGGCCTCTCTGGGGAATTTTCTGGCTTCATACAGGGTTACCACGTCCATCTTTTCCAGCCACCAGGTCCCCATCCGTCTTCGGATTTCATCTGCAATCAGACGTCCGCTGGCCTTTCCGTTTCTGCCGCAGACCAGCAAACGTCTGGAACGGTATTGGTAGGGAACCGATTGAATCATCCCGAAAAACCGAACGGCCATTAACTGTACATTATAGGCGTTTGGATGGACACCACAGTATTTCCCTATGATGGAAGCCGCGCAGTCTGCAAAGGTCATAGACAGGGGCGAGGAGTTTATCTCGTTGTCCTGTATGGAACTTCCGATCATCTGGCAGCCGCAGAAGCCAAAATGATTCTGAATCAAAATCCGCGTCAATTCCGGCAAAAGAAGTTCCTCTAAATCCACCTTCATCTGATCAAAGGGAATCTTCCACTGTTCCTCCAATTCCCGGCGGATTTCCGTCAAACATTCCAAAGCGGCGTTAAAGACGGCCGGAAACCGCTCCCTGATCTGTCCTTTTTCCCAGTCCCTGTCTGCCCACAAAAGAATCAGCCGGCCAATCCCCCGGATTTCCTCTTCATCCGACTTATAGCCCTCAAATTTCTCCAAACCAACGGCCAGCTGGCGCGCCAGGTCATATTCAGGCCCCCGGGACAATTCTTCTTTCAGTCCATCTGCTTCGTTTTCCGGCTCAAACTCCAATTTGCCTCGTCGGTTTCGCAGCAAGAGGAAGTAATCCACCAGGCGGTTAATATAGATATCCAAAAATTCGCACCTGGAGCCGCGGATCAGGCCCAATGCCATTCTGCGGATTTCCTCCTGATCTCCCCTGTCTGCCACTGTTTTTTCATAGGCTTCATTCCGGAAAGGAAATACCCTGGTTTTATAGTGGTTTTCATAAAGTTCCAGCATGCACAGCCGCAGGTTAAATTCCTTTCCTGTCAGGCGCATCCCTCTGCCAGGGCGGGAGATTAAAGATAGCTGAAAGGAAGAAAAAAAGCCCCGAACCTCCGCCATCTCTTTTTTCAGGGCGCTGTCTGACATAAACAGCTCCTGAGCCAGATCTTCCAGCCGAATATAGCCTTCCCGGTCAGCGCCTGTTCCCAAAATAATTGCCCTGGCCACATCATAGTTCTGCTTTCCCCTTCTCTTTTTTTCTACATTGTTGAATAAAATTTCCAGTCTTCTCTTGTAGGCTTCAAAGAGGGCCGCATCTGTCACCTGGAGGCGGTAGCCTTTTCCCCTGACCGACTGAATCTGACATCCCTTCTGACAGGCGAAGGTTTTCAGCTCCTCCATGCTGCTTTTCACCGTTCTCTCGCTGGTCTGCAAAAGCCCTGCCAGCTCGCCGGCTTTTACGAAGCCTGAGCTTCCGATAATCGCGTAAAACAGC
>DWYS01000064.1 GCA_019118585.1 Candidatus Enterocloster faecavium
AAATACGTCGAGGTTTCTAATGCGGAATTGAAGCTGCTCAGTGAGAGTCGGAAGGTATCGAACCTCCTGTTCTCTCTTGACTTCTTCCAGAAACAGCCGGTTGGCGACAAGGTACAGCCTTGCGCCTATACGATTTATATGACGGATGACGAAGGCGTGCCGGTTAGCGACAGACAGACCGTAATCGCAGACCGAACCAGCCTGAATGCTTCCGAGCGAGTCTTCCGGGTACGGTTCAACTTGAAAGCAGGCGCTTATGACAGCAAGAAGATATACCGTTTAGTCATAGCAAACGATACAGACGTGCCGGAGGAAGTAGCGTTCCATATCGACATAGCCTTTGCGGATGACTTTGGATTTGACTTGTAAAGGAGGTTTTGAGGGATGAGCGATTACATAGAAGGGAATGCCATCGAGGATGCAAATGCGGAAATTAACCGCAAGTTGCATCAGGCTTTTGACGGCAGGATTGTCCGTAAAGACCTCACAAAGAAGATTAAAGAGGGCGCAAATGTGCCGGTCTACGTTCTTGAGTTCCTTTTGGGACAGTATTGCAGTTCGGACGACCCGGATGTCATTGAAGCTGGCGTGAACAATGTCAAACATATATTGGCAGAAAATTATGTTCGCCCGGACGAGGCGCAGAAAATCCTGTCACTTCTTCGGCAAAGGGGCAGTTATACGGTTATTGATAAGATTACCGTAAATCTGAACATCCGCTATGATATGTATGAGGCAGAGTTTTCCAATCTGGGATTAAAAAATATCCCGATCAGTGAGGAATATCCAGCCAAGTATGACCGGTTGCTCTGCGGCGGCATCTGGTGTATTGTGCAGTTAGATTATGAAACAGAGAATGAATTTGCTCCTGAAATTCTCTCGGCTTCAGGAGATTACATTCAGTCAAAAAAGAAGCGTCAGAAGAATATAACTCCGATTAGCATCCGAAAACTGACGCCAATCCAGATGCCTCATGTAGACATTGATGAATTAAAGCAGGGCCGCAAAGCCTTTACCGAGGAAGAATGGATCAAGGTGCTGCTGCGCTCTATTGGCATGGAACCGGACAAGTTCAATGACCGCGAGAGGTGGCTTCTGCTGGCTCGGATGCTGCCTCTTGTAGAAAATAACTTTAACCTTTGTGAGCTGGGACCGCGCAGCACTGGCAAATCCCATATCTACAAGGAGATTTCACCCAACAGCATCCTTGTCTCCGGCGGTCAGACAACCGTGGCGAATCTGTTCTACAATATGGGCAGAAAAACCGTAGGACTGGTAGGGCTTTGGGACTGCGTCGCTTTCGATGAAGTTGCCGGAATCCATTTCAAGGACAAGGACGGCATTCAGATTATGAAGGATTACATGGCTTCCGGTTCCTTCGCCCGCGGCAAGGAAGAGAAGGCGGCAAGTGCTTCTATGGTCTTTGTTGGAAACATCAATCAGAGTGTGGATGTACTGCTGAAAACGTCCAGCCTTTTTGACCCGTTCCCGCCTGAGATGGGGACGGACACGGCATTTCTTGACCGAATCCATTGTTATATCCCCGGTTGGGAAATCCCGAAGTTCAGGCCGGAACACTTTACCGATGACTACGGCTTTATTACAGATTATCTCGCCGAATTTATTAGAGAGCTGCGCAAGGAGCAGCATGGAGACGAACTGGACAAATATTTCCGTCTCGGCAAGAACCTCAACCAGCGCGATACTATTGCTGTCCGTAAAATGACAGACGGTTTTATCAAACTGCTGTACCCAAACGGTGAATACACCAAGGAGCAGCTTGAAGAAATCCTGAAAATCTCTCTGGAGATGCGGAGGCGGGTAAAGGAACAGCTCAAAAAGCTGGGCGGCATGGAATTTTACGATGTCAATTTCTCCTACATTGATTTGGATACGTTTGAAGAGCGTTATGTCAGTGTACCGGAACAGGGCAGCGGCAAACTCATCCCGGAAGGCATCTGCAATCCGGGACAGGTTTACACCGTTTCCCAGGGGAAATCCGGCATGATTGGCGTGTTCCGGCTAGAATCACAAATGCTGCCGGGTAACGGCAAATTCGAGCGCACCGGTATTGGTTCGGATTCAAAGAGCAAAGAAGCGGCAAATACCGCCTTCAACTACCTGAAAGCAAATGCGAGCAGGATCAGCGGCTCCATCAGCACAACGATAAAAGATTACATTATCAATTATCAGGATTTGCAGGGAATCGGCATGACCGAAAAGCTTGCCCTTCCTACCTTGATTGCCCTTTGTTCGATTGCACTCAACAAACCGGCCATCAGCAGTCTTGTCGTTTTAGGCGAAATCAGTATAGCTGGTACGATGATCAAGGTTGACGAACTGGCTAACTCACTTCAAGTCTGCCTCGACAGCGGAGCCAAGAAGGTTCTTTTGCCAATCACCTCAGCAGCTGATCTTGGTACAGTTCCCGCTGAATTAATCGGGTGCTTTAATCTAATCTTTTATCAAAGCGCAGAAGACGCAGTGTATAAGGCACTAGGCGTGGAGTAAAGTTACAGAAGAGCTGAGGTGGGCATTTTCTACAGCGTGGGCAAGTTGTGGACTTTGTCCATGCTGCTTAGACTGTAAATGCTCATCTATTTGCTAAATTGAACACTTCGAAAAAGGAGGACAGAGTGTCAAATGCGTTTTAGAACAAAAAGAGTTTTGGCCACAGTTATTATTGCTGTCATTCTCATATTTGGTGTTCCCATTTTCATTAACGAATGCTACAAACACGGTGGCTACGTTACCTTATGGAATGCTTCCGATGTGCTTTCTTATTATGGAACCTTGCTTACGGCTGCTGTAACAATCGTAACACTTTGGGGAACGATCATTTTCACTAGAAAACAAATCCATCATGACAATTATCTTAGAGAAGAACAAGAAAAGTGGAGAAAAATAGAAACTATTTTCACCGAAGCCTTGAATTCAATCAACCCGATAAGTATTTTTACCTCAACCATGGATAATGGCCTTGCTGATCCAACAGCTGCTATCAATTTGCTTCAAAAATATCAGATATCATGCAAAACTATTGTGGACAAACTGAATGCCTATCTAAATATTGTTGACTACCCAAAAGTCAAAGATCTCCATGGTGAAATGAAAACAGTGTCTGACCAGTATTTTCAAATTGGCCAGGAGCTTGTCAATGAATACACAAATCTTCGTCTTCTTTCTCACAGGCAAGCGGCACAGGAAACTCTCGACATAGAAGCAAGAAATCCAGGTACATCTTCACCTGAGACGATTCTATTTTGTAGGAATGTTCTGCGTGATACCGATTCAATACAGCTTGAGGATATACAAAATAACATTGCAAACTGTAATAAAAAATTTGTTTCCGAGTATGAAAATTCCTTTAGAAAACTATTGCAGAAAAAGGGCGCAACATTTGAAATTATAAATCGGGATATACAAAAACAGGCCAATGATATTTTATATCTTTGGAGAAGATGATTATGCCAACATGGCTATTCTTGTTTCCGGGGTTCTTCCACAAATATCCCTTCTCCGGCTGAGTATTCCGGGCGATTCTGAACCGTCATTCCGGAAGCACAGGTTCTTCCGCGAAAATCCGTTCCTTAATAAAGTGCAATTTCGATAATCTAACATTTCAGGTATACATATAAATTTTGCGATGAAGGATTACGGAAAAATGCGGAAGAACCTCCCGCCCAAGAATATCCATCTGGCAAAATGCGCTTTCAATAATCTAGCATTTCTGGTACACATATAAATTTTCCGATAAAGGATAGTGGGAAAATGTGGAAAAACCATGCAGCGGGGCCGCCACTCTGGTGTGGCAAGCCCCGGCACAATCATCCGAATCTTCAGAAATTTGACTGAAAATCTATTTTCCTAAATGTCATCTTTGAATTTATAAGATTTGTTTAACTATTTAATCTACATATTTTACCTGTTACACAATCACCCTCATAGATAAATACAGCCTCCCAATCACTCCATTTTGTAATAGAATAATTCCCTGCATGAATTTCTTTTTCAGCATCTACCAGCCAAATAAGCTTCATCCCCTTATTATCAAGGAATGCATCTAAAATATCTTTTCGAACAACAACACTATTTATCTCTTGTGTCATATTCGTATCAAAGGCAGCTAGAATTCCATTAGAATCATAGTAAAACCCATCTGCCTCTTGCTGCCTCAAATTCATCATTTCAATCAGTTCGGCGCATGGTGCACTTCGGGAAATCACACTTTCTTTTGTTGCATCATATTCTTCTTCCCACAATAAGTCCGTTGTTGCATGAAGAATTTTGCCTATTTTTCTCTTAATTTGTCGTTGTATTGTTTTCTTCTTGAATGGAACCTCTGAAATTTCAAAGTCATCTTCCTCACTATCCACTGATTCTTCTGCTGCCTGCCCCTTGCCATCAGCCGAACAGGAATATTTATGCAATAGTGTCTCTAACAAGGGAAAATTTGGAACCCTCACCGTTTCAGTAACCGCTTCGTACTCACCAGTTTGAAGCTGTACATCCACCCAGGCATATGCATTCAATTCTCTACAACTCGGTGCCCAGGGATATTCTCGGTTAAAAACAGAATAAGATTCATTATGAGAAGCCGTATCAATCGTAATAACCGATTTCCCATTTTCTGCACACCTAGAAAGTTCGTTTGCCTGTTCTGGAGTGACAAAATACGCATACAGCCAGCTCCACACCAATAGCTTTTCTATATTCAAATCTCTACGTCCTGTATCACAATACTTTGTCAAACATATCCACTTAATCCCATCATGGTCTGTCAGAATCAGCGTATTCTTTAATTCATCTAAAAAAATTCCTTTTGTTTCTAACCATCTCTTCTGCGCTGCCTCTGTAGAAATATCAATATGATTGTTTTCCTCTCGCCCCTCGATTATCAATTTATCCAAAGCATCGAATTTGGGAGCAGCAGCGCAAACCATAAATTTTTTATTTAAAGTTGGATCAAAGTCTCTGACGTATGGTTCCCACGCTCCCTCAAATTTGATTTCTTCTTTTACTGAATAGTTCCAGCGATCTACCATCTTGCAATGATCTGAAATACGAGCTAACATGTTATACATTGTAATCCATTGATACTTTTTCCCAATTCTTTCAATCTTTACAGTCTGATGTCTATCATAACTGCCACAATGCTGATCGTGTTCTCCAAAGTATTCTTCAGAAAAACCTAGTTCTGTTTGGATATAATAAACAGCGTAATTGAACATTTTTTTATCATCCACATCAAAACTGTGTAGAGCACTCTGGAAAACATAGCGGCCAAAGTCCCCATACATTCCCATACTCTCAAATCGCATAGAATGGATTAACCAGAACATCGCTCCACTATAGTCCTTTTCCAAATAATGTTGATCTTCTATCTCTGGAATCACATCAGAATTATACGGAGGTTTAATTTTATCTCGCCTTATAATACCGGTGTATTCCGGATTCTCATAAAGGAATCGCTCAATAATTAGCCGGGCATAGTCTCTAAGCAGAATATCTGGATATACTTTTTCCTGATTGAACACCGTATTATAGACATATTCCGCCAAGGCTTGAAATTCCCCGTCATCTGTCCGCTTACAGCAAGCGCCAAATACAATTCCATATAGACGCTGAATAATATAAGGGTCATCTACATTCTTAAATTTTTCAAGAATACTCTGACATAGGTTAAAATGTTCTTTCAAAATCTCTATCATAGCTTTTGATGTATAATCTCTTAACCATCGATTAGATGAAGACAAAATCCAGCCAAATAGCGTTAACAACAATTCTATCTGCTTTTCATTTGTTATTTCAAGTTTTTCTCCACTATCATACATCTTAATGAGCTGTATGGTTCTGTCGGCGTCATTACTTGTCAGTTGATTTATATAAATTGTCCAAAGGTAATCTCTTTTATTCAGCTTATAGCCGGAAAGAAAGCTATGAAGATAATCTGCACTAAACGGATGTGAAATTTTCACGCTGTTTCCAATCAGCATCGGCCATAAATCTTCTGGACTACAGGGGTACTTTTTCAGCAAGACCAAAAAATATTCTGTTGGAATGTATCGGTTATCCCTCCATTGGAAAGAATCTATATATCTTGAAAAAATTAGCCATTTATCGTCAAGGTTTTTCAAATTATCGATTATGTCAATACACTCTTCCCCATATTTTTCTGCATACAGCGCACAGACATTTACAAACATATCAATGTTCCAGGAGCTACCTATTTTTCCCTTTTGTATTTTCAAAATCTTCTCAGACAGATATGTACGCGTTTCTTCTCTCGTTTGACATTTTTTTATAATTGCTTTTGCACAGTAGTAATCATTCATCTGGTCAAAAGCAAAATACATTGTTTCTACTCCCTCAAAGATGGAATCATGAAGAATATGCTCTTTCAGAAGCTGACTCACAAAAGGCGCCGCGCTCATTCCATATTCAATCCAAAAACTCAAATGGAGCAGTTCCTTCTTAGGAATGAATCGCTTCTCGTGCAGCACTAACCATTCTGAAATTTCTGTAATTAAGGGACTCAAAATATCTTCGTCCTCTATATAGCCTTTTGGCTGTAACTCTTTCGCAAAACGCCGATAAATATTTTTATTAGCATGCGCAATCAGTCTATCGTACAGTGTAGGCAAGCTTACCTCTTCACCATTGTATGTTTTACAATACAGGGTGAGAAAAAGGGGATTTGACATTTCATAGCCGAAATATTCCAACGGAGTAAATGGAATGTTATAATGATTTAAAAATTCTCTTACTGCCTGGACACTGTTGTCCTCAAATCCTCTATGAACCATGGTTATAACATCTTCCTGTCCCTTCAAGACCGAATCTGGCAAAATTGACTCTTGGTATTCCGAACGGTAGGATAAAACTAACCGAACCATGGGAGAGCGTTTTACCTTATCGATTATAGATGACAGACCTAATTT
Source organism: Candidatus Enterocloster faecavium (assembly GCA_019118585.1). GTDB lineage: Bacteria > Bacillota > Clostridia > Lachnospirales > Lachnospiraceae > Enterocloster > Enterocloster faecavium. The sequence continues at coordinate 6,942 of DWYS01000064.1, forward strand.
CCACAGTTTTTTATTCCATGTCTCGTTAAGGGCATCAATGAAAACCGGTACAATATAGTTATTTTTTTCTCCAATAGCTTCCAAGATATCAATCAGATCCTCAAAACTATAATTTAGTTTTAAGTTCTTCATAATCTGTTCATGGATTGGTTCATCAGTAAAATAAATCCCTGCTATCAATAGTAGCCCCATTCTTTCATCACTAAGAAGGCTCTGCATCTTTGAGGCCAAAAGTTGTGATTTTCCTGTTCCTGCTCTGCCAGAGATAGTCAATATATTGCCCTGCAATAACTGTCTTTCTCTTTCAGAAATTATTATCTTATCCGGTAATTCTATTAAAGTATTCAGTTTATGTATCCGGCTCTCTAAATCCTGATATTTTTTGAATGCTTCATTTCGCTCTTTCCGGTCCCTTTCCTTGTCACAGAAAAACGTATACTTTTCGTTCCGTTCCACCTCCAGATTTTTTCGTTTTTTTACTAATTCATCCAAAAAAGTCGCAACAGACAAGCGTACTGTCCTGTCCCATTCGACAGACTCGTATAACGTTTCAGCATTTACCTCTGGAAGAGCTAATACGCTTTTTTCTAGTTTCTTTAAATAATCTTTTCTATGACCTTGACTTAGCAATGCTCTTATCTCATCAAGTAAATATCTCTTCTTTCCATTAAGATATTGTACCGCCTTTTGGTCGTGAATAAACAATGATAACTCATCTGAAAATACCGTTTCAACATTGAAATCACGGTTATATCGTTCTCCAAGTTCACTCAACATATAGCCCGTATGAGTTACAAACCATTCTGGCTGAATCGAGTGATTCCCAAAATAATATAAGCCAAGATAAGGATATTTACTCCTTATAAGATCAAGAATCGCCTCATCCGTAATTAATTGTATTTCTATATTTGCTTTTCTTAAACTTTCTATCGCATTCTTATACCCATCTGATGTAGCTTCAATAGGCCTGTTACAAAAAAGATATACAAGGTCAACAATTCCCTCCTTACCTGTGTAGTACTCGACAGTCTTCTCCGCAGAATCTTTTATCTGTTTATATTTTACATCATGGTCAAAAAATTTTGCCTGAAAACCAATCCAACGTCTATTTTTTTCATCATATATAGGCTCTGTCTCCAGCCCATGATTATTTGGATTAGCATGAAGATACTTAAACTGTTTATTCTCAGAGAGATTTTCATTAGCAAATAACTGACGACAAAGATCTTCAAACTTTAACCGAATCCCACGTGCATCATGATTATATGTAAGAAAACTTTCCCAGTTTATTCGCATCTCAAGCTCCTCGTATCGTAAAATGATAATTTTAATCTTACCGATTTTAAGCTATTTAGATTAAAGCCAATATCAGTATATGGGTTACTTTATCGTGCATTTATTAATGTCTCATTATTCTTTTTCTGGGCTTTCTCCAACTTCACCACACTCTCACAATGCCCACTCCCCCCAAACATATCACAACACCCAACTCTCCTCACCTCATACCCTCTCTCCCCCAAATACTTCACGTCCCGGGCCAAAGTCGCCGAATCGCAGCTCACATACACCACCCGTTTCGGCCCCATCTTCACAATGGTATCCAGGCACACGGAGTCGCAGCCCTTTCTGGGCGGGTCCACCACAATCACATCGGCGTAGATCCTGTTGGCCTCATATTCCCTGGGCAGCACTTCCTCCGCCTTCCCCACGAAAAACTGCGCGTTCTCAATCCCGTTAATCCGCGCGTTCTCCCTGGCGTCCTCGATGGCCTCCGGCACAATCTCCACCCCGAAAACCCGTTTCGCCTTCTGGGCCAGGAACAGGGAAATGGTCCCGATTCCGCAGTACAAATCCCAAACCGTCTCCTCCCCGGTAAGGTCCGCGTATTCCAGAGCCTTCCCGTACAGCTTCACCGTCTGGGCCGGATTCACCTGGTAGAAGGAAAGGGGCGAAATCCGGTACTTCACATTCCCGATGAAGTCCGTAATATACCCAGGCCCATAGAGATTGATCATCTCTTTCCCCAAAATCACATTGGTCCGCTCTCTGTTCACATTCAGGGAAATGCTGGTCATGCCCGGAATCTTCAAAAGCTCCTCCACCAGCTCCCCGCTGTGGGGCAGGCCGGAGCCGTTCACGACCAGGCACACCATCAGCTCCCCCGTAGTGAATCCCTTCCGGATCAGGCAATGGCGCACCAGGCCCGTTCCCGTCTTTTCCTCATAGGGCGCAATGTTCCGCCGCTCCATGAACCCCTTGACGATTTCCAGAATCAGGCGGTTCTCCTCCACCCCCAGCAGACAGTCCTCGCACTCCACAATATCGTGGGTCCGCCCCGCGTAAAATCCGGTGATGATCCTTCCGTCCTTGCTCCGTCCAAATGGAAACTGAGCCTTATTCCGATAACGCCAGGGATTCTCCATCCCCATAATGGGCTCCATCCGGACCACCGGCCCGGAAAATCCCGAAGTATTCTTCCCGGAATCTTCCAAACCATGCGCTTCCGGCGTTCCTGCGTCCCAGGCGCCCCCGACATTTCCGCCCATTTCCGCTTCCGAAGCCCCCAGGCCCGCGACATTCCCGCAATCTTCATCCTCCCCCGGCAGCACCAGATTCTCCAGCCCCCCAATCCGCTTCAGATGGTTATAAACCTTCCGCTCCTTAAATCGGAGCTGCTCTTTATAATCCATCATCTGCAGCTGGCAGCCTCCGCACTGTCTGGCCACCGGGCATTTGGGCTCTACCCGGTAAGGAGAGGGATTCAGCACCTTCACCAGGCGGGCGTAACCGTAGGATTTCTTCATTTTCATGGCCAGAGCTTCCACCACATCGCCGATCACCGTGTCCTTAATAAACCAGATGAAGCCGTCTGTCTTTCCGACACCGGCCCCATCCTCACTCATATCTTCTATAGTTGTAATAAAATGTTCATTCTTTTTCATCCGCTTATAACTCCGTGGTTTTCCGAATATTCGTATCCAGCAGCCGATTGAATCCCAGCCATCCCGTATTCTCCCCGCCGGCCTTCAATGCCTCAATCATGGTTTCCATCTTGGCGTCCGTATTGTCCGCGAAATTTAAGGCCAATGCCTCCAGCAGGGCCGGTTTCTTCGGCGAGCCGTACTCCAGCTCCCCGTGGTGGGCCAGGATGCAGTGCTTTAACTCCAGGGCCGTCTTCTCAGGGAACCCCGGAATCGCGCGAATCATCCGCCCCACCATGTCGGTGCCGATGATAATGTGGCCCAAAAGCTGCCCTTCGTCGGTGTAATCATTTTCCGGGAAAGTGGAGAGCTCCCTGGTTTTTCCGATATCGTGGAAAATAGCTGCCGTAATCAGCAAATCCCGGTTGATCTGGGGATAACAGGAAGCGTAATAGTCGCACATCTTGGTAACGCTCAGCGTGTGCTCCAGCAGACCTCCCACAAATCCGTGATGCACGCTCTTGGCTGCGGAGTGAAACTTAAATGCCTTGGCAAAAGCAGGGCTGTCCACAAAAAACTTGCACAGAAGCTGGTGCAGATAGGTGTTCTTCACACTGTCGATCAGCCCCATAAGCTCCCCGAACATCACCTCGATGTCCTTGCCTGAAACCGGCAGATAGTCCGATTCCACAAACTCTCCCTCGGCTGCCCGGCGGATACGGCGTACATTCATCTGATGGGAATTCTGAAACAGGGTAATGTCCGCCTCCACATGGACATAATCCATAGTCTCAAACTCTCCGATTCCCGGAGAGTGGAGGTCCCAGATTTTTGCATCGATGGTGCCGGTCTTGTCCTGGAGGACCAGATTGCCGTACTCCTTTCCGTTCTTTGTGAGGGCAATCTGCTTGTTCTTGCACAGGTAAACACAGGCTACATGCATGCCCTCTCTCAGGGTTTCAATATATTTCATTTCCGTTAATTCCTTTCCATTTTCATTTCAACACTTCCGGCTCAGGATGCCGGCCCCGCAAAAGCACAGCCGCTCTCCCTATCTCCCCCGGATTTCCACCGTAAACTGAAGCTGCCGGTACACATCCGCTCCATTTCGCTGAACCGTAACCTGCACCCGGTCCCCGGAACTTAAAAGGTCAATCTGATTTTGAAATTCCTTCATATTCGTTACGGTAGCCTCTCCGATGGCGGTAATGATGTCGCCGTTCTGAATCCCCGCGCTGTAGGCAGGACCGTCCGCCACGCTCTCCACCACGTAGATTCCGGCAGGCATTCCGGCCTCCGTCTGTTCACGGCTGACCTCCTGGCCCCGGATTCCAAAATAAGGCGGCGCCACGCCGTTGCTCAGATCCTCCAGCACGGCTTTATAGTCGGAAATCCCTATGACGGCAGCCATGCCGCTCTCCTGGGCGCTGGCATACGCCTCCGTTACCCATCCGATCAACTGGCCGTTCAGGTTAATGAGGAAGGTTCCCTCACTGGCCGCTCCATTGACGCTGGTATAAAATACCCGTCCAATGCCGTCTACCATCTGAACATTCCTCACCACATAGGAGATTACCCCGTAATCGGTAGAATGGATCACCCCGGCCGGACTTCCAACGGCCATGACCAGGTCTCCCTGCTTTACGGAGTAGGAATTGCCCAGTTCAATTACTGTCAGCTTGTCCCGCTGGTCCTGACCGAGACCTGACAGGTCAATGCTCACCACCGCCATATCAGCCACGGTATCCCGCTGCTTCACCGCGCCTTCCAGCACGGTTCCGTCCGCCAGCGCCACCTCAATGGAATCTGCCGCCTCAATGGCCGCCTCGGTGGTGAGGATCAGTCCCTCATTTCCCATTTTTGCAATGAGAATACCTGCATGCTGGCCCGTTGTTTCAATGGGATTGTCAAACCAGTCTACCTGACGCTGAATGGAATGAACCGATACGATTCCCTGGTCCGCCTCTGCAGCCACAGCCCGCAGTCCCGCAAAAATCCGGTCCACATCTTCCGCCTCATAAGTGTATTTTGCAATCTCCGACTGCACTACATCCCCCAGCGGTTCCGACTCGGTATCCGAATCCGCAGCCGTAGTGGCAGCGGAAACACCTGTTGTCTCCGGCTCATCCTTCGGAATGGTTACCCTCTGGCTCTCCTCCGTTTCCCGCAGGCCCAGCTGGCGCTCCGCAATGGGCTTTGAAACCGCAAAGCACACCCCGGCCACCACGCCGAACAGCATCCCGCAGAAGGCCGTTAACAAAATCCGCCTGGCAATCTGCCGCCTGGACATAGGCTGACGGACAATTTTTTCTTTGATAAAATGACGGTCTCCGTTCTTCTCAGGCATAACAAACCTCCTGGAAAAAAAACTACTGGCTCTGATGTTTGTTGAGGACGGCTTATACCCCAAGAGCACCTGGTCTTCCTGCCCGCCGTCCTTGCCTTTTATTATAAATTCCCTTCCCCGTTTATGCAACCCGATAAAGTTTAAAAGATACGTAAAATACCGCCCGAAACCATGGTAATTATCTAATTTTTTGGTATAATGTAACTGTTCAAACCAGACGAATTTATTTGCACAGGAGAATTACATGAACGAAAAATCCCTGAAAATCCTGGAATTTCATAAAATCATCAGCCAGCTGACGGAGTACGCTGCCTCCCAGCCGGGTAAGGCCATGTGCCAGAGCCTCGTGCCTTCCTCCGACTATGAGGAGATCCTCACCTGGCAGACCCAGACTACCGATGCGGTTTCCAGAGTCCGCATGAAGGGAACCATTTCTTTTTCCGGCGTGAAAGAGATCGGAGATTCCCTGAAACGTCTGGAGATTGGAAGCTCCTTAAACATCACGGAGCTTCTCTCCATCAGCTCCATTTTAACCGTAGCCGCCAGGGCCAGGTCCTACGGACGCCATGAGCCTCAGGAAGGGGAGGATGCTTCCGAAGGATTTGACTCCCTGGAACCTATGTTTAAGGCCCTGGAGCCACTGACCCCCTTAAACAATGAGATCAAGCGCTGCATCCTCAGCGAGGACGAGGTGGCGGATGAGGCCAGCCCGGGTCTGGCCCATGTGCGCCGCTCCATGAAGATCACGGCGGACCGGATTCACACCCAGTTAAATTCCATGCTGAATTCCAACCGCTCCTACCTTCAGGATGCGGTGATTACCATGCGCAACGGCCGCTACTGCCTGCCGGTAAAGTCCGAGTACAAAAACCAGGTTCCCGGCATGGTCCACGACCAGTCCTCCACCGGCTCCACCCTGTTCATCGAGCCCATGGCCATTGTCCGCCTGAATAATGAGATGCGGGAGCTGGAAATCAAGGAGCAGAAGGAGATCGAGGCGGTGCTGGCGAGTTTAAGTACCCAGGCCGCTTCCTATACCGAGGAACTGAAGCTGGATGTGGAACTGCTTTCCCAGCTGGACTTCATTTTCGCCAAGGCCGCCCTGGCCCGCCACTACAAATGCAGCGCTCCCGTTTTCAACAACCGGGGCTATATCCACATCAAGGACGGACGCCATCCTTTGCTGGACCCGGCCAAGGTGGTTCCCATCAACCTGTGGCTGGGAAAGGACTTCGATCTGCTGATTGTCACCGGCCCCAACACCGGAGGCAAGACCGTTTCCTTAAAAACCGTGGGACTCTTCACCCTCATGGGCCAGGCCGGCCTTCATATCCCCGCGTGGGAGGGTTCCGAACTGGCGGTTTTTGACGAGGTTTTCGCCGACATCGGAGATGAGCAGAGCATCGAGCAGAGCCTCAGTACCTTCTCCGGCCACATGACCAACATTGTCCAGATTTTAAATCAGGCCGATGCCAGGTCCCTCTGCCTCTTCGATGAGCTGGGGGCCGGCACGGACCCCACCGAGGGAGCCGCTCTGGCCATCGCCATTTTAAGCTTCCTGCACAACATGAAGTGCCGGACCATGGCCACCACCCACTACAGCGAGCTGAAGGTCTTTGCCCTAAGCACCCCCGGAGTGGAAAATGCCAGCTGCGAGTTCAACGTGGAGACCTTAAAGCCCACCTACCGCCTGCTCATCGGCGTCCCCGGAAAGAGCAACGCCTTCGCCATTTCAAAGAAGCTGGGGCTGCCGGACTACATCATCGAGGAGGCCAAGACCCACCTGGAGGCCAAGGACGAGTCCTTTGAGGACCTGCTGACCAGCCTGGAGGAGAGCCGCCTGACCATTGAGAAGGAGCAGGAGGAGTTAAAATCCTACAAGGAGGAGATTTCCCAGCTGAAATCCCGCCTTTCCCAGAAGGAGGAACGGCTGGAGGAGCGCAGGGACAAGATTCTGAAGAAAGCCAACGAGGAGGCCCAGCGGATCCTCAGAGAAGCCAAGGAAACCGCCGACACCACCATCCGGCAGATCAACAAGCTCTCCTCCGATTCCGGCTTAAACAAGGAGCTGGAGGCCCAGAGGACCAAGCTGCGGGACAAATTAAAGCAGACCGATGAAAAGCTGGCCATCAAGACCAAGGGACCCAGCAAGCCCATTTCTCCCAAGAAGCTGAAAATCGGCGATGGGGTCAAGGTTCTGTCCATGAACTTAAAAGGCACGGTCAGCACTCTCCCCAACGCCAAAGGGGACCTCTATGTACAGATGGGCATCCTGCGCTCCCTGGTAAACATCCGGGATTTGGAGCTTCTGGATGAACAGGATGTAAGCGGCCCCTCCATTCCGGAAAAGAACAGCCGTTACCGGGTGGCCAAGGGCAGCCACAGCGCTTCCGGCAGCGGCATCAAAGTTTCCAAGTCCTCCTCCATCTCCCCGGAGGTCAACCTCATCGGCATGACCGTGGACGAGGCCATGCCCGTTCTGGAAAAATATCTGGACGATGCCTATCTGGCCCACCTGGAGACCGTCCGTGTGGTTCACGGACGGGGCACGGGAGCTTTGAAAAACGCCGTCCATCAACGGCTGAAGAAGTTAAAGTACGTGAAAGATTTCCGCCTGGGAGTCTTCGGAGAGGGAGATTCCGGCGTAACCATCGTAACGTTTAAATAGGACCGGCAGAGCCGGTCCGTCAAAAAAAGGAGATGCATCAAGTATGGCAGAAAAACAGAGAATCCTGATCGTAGACGACGACGCAAATATCGCAGAACTGATCTCCCTCTACCTGATGAAAGAGTGCTATGAGACGAAAATCGTGGGGGACGGCGAGGAGGCCTTAAAAGTCTTCCCCGAATTTAAGCCCCATTTAATCCTTCTGGACCTGATGCTGCCCGGCATGGACGGCTATCAGGTCTGCAGAACTTTAAGAGCCTCCTCCCAGGTTCCGGTCATCATGCTCTCCGCCAAAGGCGAGATTTTTGACAAGGTGCTGGGACTGGAACTGGGGGCAGACGACTATATGATCAAGCCCTTTGACTCCAAGGAGCTGGTGGCAAGAGTGAAGGCGGTCCTGCGCCGCTATCAGGTCTGCGCCGCCCAGACCCCGGCAGTGCCCAAACAGCAGGGCGAATACGTGGAGTACCCGGACCTGATCGTAAACCTGACCAACTACTCCGTCATCTACAAGGGACATTCTGTGGAGATGCCCCCCAAGGAACTGGAGCTTTTATACTTTTTAGCCGCCTCCCCCAACCAGGTCTTTACCAGAGAGCAGCTTTTGGACCACATCTGGGGTTACGAGTACATCGGAGATACCAGAACCGTAGACGTACATATCAAGCGCCTGCGGGAAAAAATCAAGGACAATGACAGCTGGGCAATCACCACTGTGTGGGGAATCGGCTACAAATTCGAGGTAAAGCGCTAAGGAGGCACACCCATGACCCGTTCCCTATATTCCAAATTTATTCTGGGCTACCTGGTCTTCGGACTGCTGGGCTTCATTTTCATCGCCACCATCTCCTCCAAGATGACCAGGGAATACCTGATCCAGACCAAAGCCCAGACCCTCTACGATGAGGCCAGCCTGATCGCCTCCTCCTACAGCACCATGTACAGCGGCAATTACCAGAATCTGGCGGACGCCTCCCCCCAACTGCGGGCCGTGTCCCAGTTTCTCCAGGCCAATCTCATGGTGGTGGACCGGTCGGGCCATATCATTGTGGACAGCTCCGGCGAATCCGGGGAGCGGACTTCCATCGCCAATTTCGACCCCACTGCCACCGGAAACCGTTCCTACACCATCGGCACCTACAACGGCCTCTTTTCCGAGGAGGTTCTCAGCGTGTCCGCCCCCATTACGGGAAATTACAATACCTACGGCTATGTGCTGATCCATCTGCCAATGTCTCAGATTTCCGCTTCCCAGAACGGGGTCCTGAACATCCTCTACATCAGCTCCGCCTGCATTTTCGCCCTTTCACTGATCATCCTCCTGGTGTTTACCCAGACGGTATATCTGCCTTTGAGAAAGATTACCGAGGGAGCTACTCAGTACGCAGCCGGTCATCTGGATTACCGCATCCAGGTCAACACCCATGACGAGATGGGCTACCTGGCCAACACCCTGAATCTGATGTCCGATGAGCTGAATAAAATGGAGGAATACCAGAAAAATTTCATTGCCAACGTATCCCACGACTTCCGCTCTCCCCTGACCTCCATCAAGGGATACCTGGAAGCCATTCTGGACGGCACCATACCGCCGGAATTTTACGAAAAATACCTCTCACGGGTGATCTCCGAGACGGAGCGGCTCCACAAGCTGACGGAAAGCATGCTGGCCCTGAACTCCTTAGACAGCAAGGGATATCTCTCCAGAAGCAATTTTGACATCAACCGGGTCATCAAGGACACGGCGGCCTCCTTTGAGGGAACCTGCGGAGCCAAAAATATTGTATTCGATTTGACATTCGGGGATAATATCCAGATGGTCTATGCCGACCTGGGGAAAATCCAGCAGGTGATGTACAACCTCATCGACAACGCCATCAAGTTCAGCCACCAGAATTCCACCATCTACATCCAGGCGGTGGGACGCCACGAGAAGATTTTCGTTTCCGTCAAGGATACGGGAATCGGAATCCCCAAAAACAGCTTAAACAAGATTTGGGAGCGTTTCTACAAGACTGACCTCTCCAGAGGCAAAGACAAAAGCGGAACGGGCCTGGGTCTCTCCATCGTGAAAGAGATCATCCAGGCCCATGGGGAAAATATAGATGTGATCAGCACCGAGGGCGTGGGAACGGAATTCATCTTCTCCCTCCCCCGGTCTACAAACCTATGATAACAATCCAGGACGGACAAGAAGATAGCCGCCCTGGATTACTGCGGCCTACTCCAGGATCAACCGGGCCGCCCCGTATATTCCCGCATCGTTTCCAAGGGTGGCCAGTCCGATTTTGGCCTTATTCTTGGAAATGGGGGTAAAATGGTCATAGTATCCGTAAATCCGGTCGATGAGATACTGGCCTGCCTTGGACACACCGCCTCCGATGACGAAGATTTCCGGGTCCACCATCATGGAAGCCTGGGCCAGTGCCTGTCCCAGATACCGGCACACCACCTCTACCACCTCATCTGCCAGGGCATCTCCTGCCTTGGCTGCATCCAGCACATTCTTAGCCGTCACCTTGTCCCCGTATTCACGCAAAACAGAAGGCGTTTCACAGGAAGCCATCTTTCTTCTGGCCTCTCTGGCGATTCCCGTAGCGGAAGCCACCTGCTCCAGACAGCCGGTTCCGCCGCAGTTACAGTGCTCCTTCTCCTCATCCCGCATATGGAAATGGCCGATTTCTCCTGCCAGCCCGTGAGCTCCGCTGACAATCTTCTGATCCAGGATCACGCCGCCTCCTACTCCGGTTCCAAGGGTGATCATTACAATGTCCCGGTAGCCCTTACCGCCGCCCTGCCACATCTCGCCCAGGGCCGCCACATTGGCATCGTTTCCGCTTCGCACCGGAATATTCTCCAGCATGGCGCTCAGTTCCTTCTGGGGATTGACATTGTGCCATCCCAGGTTCACGCAGATTTCCACCGAACCATCGGGAAGCACCGGACCCGGAACGCCCATTCCGGCTCCCTTAATCTGGTCAAAGGAAATCCCCTCTTCCTCCAGCACCTGCCGGATGGAAGCCGCCACATCGGGGAGAATGTGCTTTCCGTCCTCCTCCTTGCGGGTTCTCACCTCCCATTTCTTCAGGAGGCGTCCGTCCTCCTCAAACAAACCGATTTTGACGCTGGTACCTCCCACGTCCACACCGATGCATTTCTTATCCATGGTATTTGTTCCCTCTTTTCTTGAATCGTTGCTTTTTCTAATTCAGCCGGATTTCCCGAATGTTCTGGGGACCCAGAACCAGGAAATTTCCCGGAAGTTTTCCTTTCAGCATTCCGGAAATGGTAAAGTCAAAGGTTCCTGCAAATTTCAGGGTTCCCTTCATGTTATAAATCTGACAGCTGTCGTCATTGTAGAGGAAAATGGCATCGCCGTCAATGCTAAAATCCGTATAAGGGAAATTAAAAGTTTTCTCCACTTTTTTATTCCCGCTTCCGTCGTAAACCAAAAGGCGGTAGGGGTCCTCTCCCTCCGTGGTATCCGTTATCACCGCAGCATACTCCGGACTGTAGCAGATCGAACGGATTTCCTCCTCCAGCAGCACAGGCTCCCCAGGGGTGGGCTCCGTTTCCACTCTGGTCGAAATAAAGAAAATGCCGCCGTCGGAAAATGCCGCTACATGGTCCTCGTCCAGGAAACGGATCCGTGCCACCAGCGAATCGTTTAGATCCTCCGGAAAAATGATGCCCACCACACGGTCCGCCTGGCTCTGGCCTACGCCGAAATTATAGAAGACGATCTTGCATTTCAGCATCCCCTGCTCCAGATAGAGAAAGGAGGCCGCCAGCTGGTTTCCGCTTGGGGACAGACTGATGTCCACCGGATATCCGTCATTTTCCAGAAGGGACTTGATGGAGATCTGAAGGGTAGTTCCATCATTCCGGTACATGAACACATAGCTGGCCGAGGAATCGCTTTCCATCACTGCAGCTACTCCGCCGGCAGATACCGCAGCTCCCATAATGGGCAGCAGGGTTGCGGCCTGTCCCTGACAGCCGTCCGGACTGCAGATGTACAGCCCGGTTCCCTGCCGGTCTGCTACCACCGCATAATTTCCATTAACGGATACGATGGGAGACTTCATTTCATAGCTCTGATTCCATATCACATTGCCCCGGTGATCCAAAAAGGACATACCATCCCGTGTATAGCGCAGGATTCCGCCGCCAAAGGCCTTATAGCCGCAGAAGCTGCTGTCCGTCTGCCCCTCTGTCTGGGAGGTCAGCTCCTTCTCCCAGGATACCTGGTATCCCTCGTACTGATGATACTGGCTGAATTGGTAGACCACCGCCATGCAGACGGCAGCTATTACCAGAAATATCAGCAGAATCTTTAGCCTGCGCCGTATTACCTTCCGATGGGCCCTCTGCACCACTTCATGGCTGTCCTCCTCATCTCTTCCCGCGCCCGGCCCCGCCGGTCCAGGACTGGATGGGACGATCTGCCGCCGCAGCTGACGCTTCTTACTCTCGCGGCTCATAGAACTGATATTGCTCATCTTTTATCTCCAGTCAACTGTAAAAAGCTTACCTGGATATTATACACCACATTCTTTGAAACCGCATTACCTTTTTCAGTTCTCAGGGCATTAAAAGCTTCTGTCCGGCATAGATGCTGTTTTCGCTCTCCAGCCCGTTGATGGAACAGATTTCCTCCAGATGGTCCAGATTCCCGTACAGCTGAAAACAGATGCCGTAAAGTGTCTCTCCCGGAGCTACCTGGTAAATCCGGTAATCGGCATCCGCAGCAGCAGCTTTCTGGCTTTTGGCCTCCCCGGATGGGGCAGCCTGACTGGAGGAAACAGCCCCGCTGGTCTCGGTTTCCGTTTTTTCAGTCTCCTCGGCTGCAGACGGCTTTACCGGCGGCATAGTTTCCGGAACGACATAGGAGCCGCTCTCACCCTGCACACCAGCCTTCTCCGCTCCTGCCGTTTCCGCCCCATCCCCGCTGCTCTGAACAGGACTGATATTTCCCTCTGCCTCCTCAATCAGATAGTCCGGCTCCCCTGCCGCGGCATATCCCTTGCCGGAAGGGTCGGGAACTGTCTCCTCCATTACTGTACCTCCTGGCAGAACGGAGGCAATTACGCTTTCCATCTGCCTCATCTTCTGGAAATTGTTGAACATGGCCACTCCGCCGGCCAGGACTGTAACCGTCAGCACCCCGCACAGACCGGTCAGCAGATGGACTGTCCCCCGTTCATGGACCGCCTCGCTTTTTCTCTGGTCCATCCGCTTTTTAAAGTCCTGTATCACCCGGTCATTTCCGGATGTTTCCACACGGCGGGCGTCCTTGCGCAGCACCATATAATCCTGCATCATCTGGTTTCGTTCATAAAAAATGCTGTAACCCTTCAGCTTATAAAATCCATCCGGGGAAGTTATGTAGATCGCTTCCTCCCCCTCCAGGCCGCTGTTCAGATACATCAGCTGGTTTTTTCCTGTAAAATACTGCCCGTGCTGTTTCCAGTAATTTAAAGGGCTCAGACTGCTGCCCTCGGCTCCGCAGAGAAACCAGCCCTGCACCGTCCGTTTGGGGAACATCTGCTCAATATCCTGGTAGGCCTTCTTCCATGCTTCCTCCGTAAAGACCACCGTTTCCCCTTCTGCAGCCACACCTTCCATTTCCAGAGCTCCGTCCACAAACACATAGGGAGTCTCTCCCCGCATTTCCACATTTCCAAGCAGAAGACCTACCCTCAGATCCGTCCCGTTCCAGGGCTTCAGACGTTTCAGGTAGGTATTCACATAGTCTTCCACATATAACTTTAAAACCTGATCCCTCTCCCCAATCTGCCGGATATTTTTCGGCAGCCTGGGATAGGGCTCGTACAATTCTCCCATAGAATCACCCCGCTGTAGTCTAGTCTTTTATCAACCTAGACTTTACCACATGGGGAATAAAAAATTTGTCAAAAGCTGACAGCCTTGTCCCAAAATCCTTCGACAAGAAAAATGCTTTCGCAGATACAGTCAGCCATCTGCATCACCATGGACAGGCGCACGCTCTGAAGCATCACCGGGTCCTGACTGGCACAGCCCCCTACAATTCCGGTAATGGAAATATCGCCCACCGCCTCCAGCTCCTTGCTCACTCCCAGCCCCGGTTTCAGCGCTCCTCTGCCGATGGTGGCATAGCCTACATGATCCTTTCTCCCCACCGAGGCGTCAATGGCGACCACCACATAGTCCGAATAGTACATGCGGATATAGTTGGCATACATTTCCAGATTCATGGCATGGACCGGACGATCCAGGGTTCCGATGACCGCCGCCCCTTTTAGCCTGCGCCGTCTCAGCTTATGGCCGATCAAGGGGCCCAGGCTGTCTCCCGTAGAGCGGTCCGTGCCGATGCACAGGAAAATCACCCCTGCCTTTTTATTTCTTCTCTTCTCCTCTGCAATCAGCTCATGAAGCCTCATGGCAAATACCTCTGCCTGAAACCCCTTCCTGGTATCAAAGTAGTCAATATCTTCATATCTCTGCGCGCTAAGCTGTTTCCATAATTTCATAATCCTGCAATCCACCTGATGTTGATTTTCCATCCCTTTTTTCCTAGTATAGGTTCTTGTCCTGGAAAATATTCCATCAGAGGGGAGAGTTTTTTCTCTGCCAAAAAAGGACCGCCGCACCGGCAGTCCCTTTTTGTCTTTTCTGATTTTTATAATCCCTGGTCCTTACAGCTCAGGCATTCCAGCTTCTACTCATACAGGATCAGTGCGATCATCTGAATCGGCTCATCCCCGATACATTCCAGACCGTGTCCCTCTCCCGGAGCGCAGTAGGTCACATCGCCCGGTCCCACCTCTGTGATGGTGCCGTTGTCATTGTACCGTCCTCTGCCGCTTAAAATGTAGTAGGTCTCGCCGTCCCCCTTGTGTATATGATAGCCGATGGCGGAGCCGGGGAAAACGGTAGTCTGAGCGAATACCCTTCCTTTTCCCTGCATTTCCTCCGGCCCGTTGAGGATGCTGGCCATCTGGATCTCTCCGGTCCCGTTAAAAGGAGCCGGCTTTCTCTCTACCTGTTTTTCACTGCTTTTGCGGATCATTGCAATACCTCCTCCTGTCAACCAAACAGCTTCTCCTTATATACCCCCTGGCGGATCAGCTCACGGATGGCATCCACCACCGCCTGCTTGTCCTCCTTGTAGGTTACGCCGAACCACTTATCCGGCGTGCGGAGCACTTTCACCCTTGCCTTTCCGCTCTGTACCAGCTGGTCGATGATCTTAGGCAGCAGATACTCCGCCTTGATATCCCCTTCTGGAACCTGGTCCAGGAACTTTGGAAAGCCTTTCTCCAGCTCCTCCAGGAAACTCTCAGGCAGTCCCCACATGTTCATGGAAACCGGCTGGCCGGGGTCAAGAGTGACCGGATTTCCTTCCTCGTCCCTGGCTTCAAGGCCCTGGCCGGTCATGCGGATTTCATAGGTCTCCGTCACATTCTCCAAAATGCCGTCCCCGCTAACCCGGCACACGCCTCTGGTTACTGCCCCATTATCGCTCAGGGTGTTGGCCAGAACGAAGGCACCCATACAGATGTCGTATACATCCCCGTCCTCCTTCATCTCCTGGACCATATAGTCATGGATCTGGCGGAAGCCCTCCTTGCCGTAGTAGTCATCCGCATTGATTACCAGGAAGGGACCCTTTACCAGTCCTTTGATGGTCAGGACCGCCTGACCGGTACCCCAGGGCTTCTTTCTTCCTTCCGGAACCTGATAACCCTCAGGCAGATCATCCAGCTCCTGATAGGCATAGGCCACAGGCGCCAGCTTCTCAATCCGGTTGCCGATAATCTCTTTAAAGTCCTTCTCCAGGTCTTTCCGGATAATAAAAACAATTTTGTTAAAACCTGCTTCCAATGCATCATGGATGGAATAATCCATGATGATCTCTCCTCCCGGCCCCACCGGAGCCAGCTGTTTGATCCCTCCTCCAAAACGGCTTCCGATACCGGCAGCCATGATTACCAGTGTGGTTTCTTTCATTCTCCACAATACCTCCCGTTTGATTTTGGTGAACCCCGAACGCTTACACTATATCACAGAAATGCTCCTGTTGTAAAGCATCAAGCCTCCCCGAATGCCGCCTCCAGAACCAGTATTTTCAGCACATCTTCACACCGCCTCACATCCTCATGATCCACATATTCATTTGGCTTATGAGCCATCTCCAGGCTTCCGGGGCCGTAGGACATACAGTTGCGGTTCCCGAGGGTTCCGGCAATTACCGCCGTGTCCGTATATCCATTGAAAAATCCCACTGCCGCCTCCTCTCCGGCAGCCTTGCGGCAGGCCCGCTTCAGAGCCTTCAGCAGGACAGAGCGGTCGTCCCTCTCAATATATGGCCGGTCTCCGGTAATTACATAGCTTCCTCTGGTCCCCGGCACCTGCTCCTCCGCAATGTGGATGGCCTCCTCCACAATTCGTCTGGCCTTTTCCGTATCCGTCGGCGGCGTCAGCCGCATATCAATCCACACCTTACAGGAATCCGGCACCACATAGGGGCGGTATCCTCCCTCAATCTGGCCGAACGTAACCGTGGAGCGGCCCAGCTCATGGTGGACCGGGCAGCGGGAAATACTCCTGCGAATCCAGCACACCGCCTCAGCCATAGCCGCCACTGCGTCCGCACCTTTCCAGGGAGTGCTGGCATGAGCTGTCACACCCTCTATGGTCAGTTCAAACCAGGTTCTCCCTTTATGGGCCACCTGGATCTGCCCGTCTGTCGGTTCCGTATCCAAGACCCAGTCCTGAGCGCTTACCCATCCTCTCCTGACAGCTCCCTCCACACCCCGCATAAAGTCCTCCTCGTCCACAGAGCCGATGAAGGCAATGGAGCGGCCCGGCCATTTCCCCGTTTTCCCGATCCTCTCCAGGAGCGAGGCGAAGGCCGTCAGAGCGCAGGCCAGGCCGGATTTCATATCGCAGGCACCCCGGCCGTACATCCTGTCTCCCTCCACCACAGCCCCCAGCGGCGGATGGTTCTCATCCCATCCTTCTCCCAGGGTAACCGTATCCATATGGCAGATCAAAATCAGGCCCGGGCCTGGAAGTAAGCCGGGGATCCTGGCCATCAGATTGCTTCTTCCAGGCAGGATCTCATCTGTTTTCAGCTCCAGGCAGCGCTGTTCCAGAATTCCTTCCGGCTGTGATCCCGGAACGCTGCCGCCTTCCTTTAACTGCAAATCCTCCTCTTTTACAGAAATGCCCCATCTCTCCGCCTGGCCGCAGATCCATGCCTTTATCCACTGGCCAATGCTGCCCTCGCAGGCCCCGGGGTCCGAGCTGTCAATCTGTACCAGCTGCCTCGCCAGAGACCAGGCAGCGCAGCGGTTTTCCTCCTCTTCCCTCACGTTTCCTCAACCTCCTGCTTGTTTTTTCTTCCGTTCCCTTTTATTTTTAAAACAGGCGAAGCCTCTGGAAAGAAGCTTCGCCTGTTTTTCCGGTCATGCCGCGCCTGCACAGAAGGCGGAAACGGCACAGCCAATTTCTGTTTTCATTTTACTGGCAGTTCTCAGCGATGAATGCCTTGATCTCATCCTGCTCTTTGCCGATTGCGCTCTCTACTACTACGGAGCCATCAGCGATTCCGGCCTTAGCCTCTTCCAGAGCAGCCTTGCCCTCGTCGGTTAAAGCAGCGTCCAGAGCCTCTCCCTCAACGATTCCTACCGCGCCGTCAGCCAGGCCAACGATCTCATACTCGCCGAAGGGAAGGGTTCCATTGTCCAGGTACTCGCCGATCACATTGTAGATCGCGTTGCCTACTTCCTTGATCACAGAGGTAGCGAAACGCTCCTGGATGGTGGGATCCTCAGCATACTGTAAGGACTGGTCGCTGTCTACGCCCAGAACATACTTTCCGGTCTCGCCGGCAGCATTGTGAACGCCGTTTCCGGAGCCGCCTGCGCAGGCAAAGATAACGGAAGCGCCGGCATCGTTGTACTGGGTCATAGCCTGAGTCTTGGCAGTGTCGGGATCATTCCATGCGCCTACATAGTTGTAAACAATCTTTACGTCGGGATTGTAAGCCTTTGCACCCTGGATGTAGCCCCAGAAGTACTCCTGGATGGGAAGGGACTCGTCCATGCCGCCGATAAAGCCGATTACATTGTCCTCCTTGGAGGCAATGTCAGCAGCAACGATTCCGCCCAGGTAAGCAGCCTGGCTGGTCGCGAAGTCGATTCCGTACACGTTGTTGTTGGTGCACTGAGACAGGATATCCTCACTGATGATGGTGAAGGCGATATCCGGATACTCGTTGGCAACGGTTACCACATTGTCCTTGAAATCGGAAGCAGTGATGATCAGGTCCGCTCCTGCATCTGCGCCCTCATACATAGCCTGAAGGTTTGCCTGAACATCTGCGGTGGTCTCGATCACATGTACATTGGCGCGGTCCGCATAATCCTTTACGGCGCGGTCTCCGCCCTCTGCCATGCTGTCCCAGTAGGACAGGTCGCCTCTGTCACGGATAAATACATAAACTTCCTTCTTCTCGCCGTCATCTGCAGCAGCCTCGCCGCCCTCTGCAGCTTCCGTGTCAGCAGCCTCTGCTCCGTCATCTGCGGCAGCCTCGGTTGCAGCCTCCTCGCTGGAGCCGCCGCAGGCGGTCACCATTCCTGCAGCCATTGCGGCCGCCAGTCCAAATGCTGCTACTCTCTTCCAGTTTTTCATTAATACATTCCTCCTTATATTTGTTTAATTTTTTTCCTTCTCTGCTTCTTCCTTGCACATCTCATAGAGCTTCTGACGATAGGAATCATCGTACTGATCCCAGAGGGGCTCTACCTTGCTCGCTTCATCCAGGAAGTAGAATACATCTCTGCCCATGGCCCTTCCCTTGATGGTGTGCATATCGATGGCATACTCCGGGATCTCCGGCACATAGCCGTTCTGGAATTCCTTCATGATGATGTTCTTAATGTGGTCCGTGGAACGCTCCTTCTGGCACTTGCACAGATAGCGGATGGCATGCATAAAGAAGATGGGGCGGTCTCCGTCCATGTAGGGATATTCCTTATGAAGGTCATACATGGTCTTTACAAAGATGGGAGCCTGGGTATTGCCGAAGCCTACATCCTCCACGGAGATCACCAGCAGACGGTTCCACATCTTCTCCTCGTGGAAAGTGGATGTGATGTACAGCTCATAAGCCATACGGAGAGCCAGATCCTCCTCAGCCCGGCGGATGCATTTCTGCAGAGCGGAAATGACAAGGTCCGCATCCAGACCATTCTTTGTTTTTGTGTTTGACCATGGATCATAATATTCCTGAGCCATTTTGTATCCTCCTTTTTCATAAAACAGTTTTCTTTTTCTATGTGACAGTCCGGGCATTCTGACGCCCGGACCATTACGGACAAATTTGCGGCCTTTAAGCCGTCTGGCTTAAACTGGCCAGCCGCTCCTTCCGCTTTGCGATCATGCTGCGGATAGCCTGGATAATAACCAGAACCACGATGATAAAGAGGTAGGGGAAGGCGTCAATCAGCTTCAGATCCATCTGGCTGTAAAGCTGCAGATATACGGTAATGGTATCGGAAAATCCGTACAGCAGGGAGCTCAGGCAGCCGATGATGGGATTGCCCTGGCTCATAGCGTCCATTGCCAGCGCCATGTAGCCTCTGCCGGCCACCATGCCGGTGGTAAAGGACTTTAAGGCTCCCATGGAAAGGTACATGCCGCCGAACGAGCAGGCCACTCCGCAGATCGCCAGAGCTACAAACTGATGGAACAGCACATTGATCCCCGCTGCCTTTGCAGCCGCAGGATTCTCGCCCACCGCCCGGATATTGATGCCCAGCTTTGTCTTATAGAGCATCCAGGAAGTAAGAGCGACGATTACCCAGCCAATATAGGTTACCATATTTTGGCCGGAAAGGATAGTCCCAATCACAGGGATATTCTGCAGGCCAGGAATGTTGATGACCGGGAAGGTGAGGCTGGTCAGGGCACTGGAGTTGGCCTTGCTGCCGGTAAGCATTACCAGCACGAACACCGTTCCTCCGGTTCCGATCAGATTGACTGCCACGCCGCAGGCGTTCATGGCGCCCTTCATGATCAGGGCGAAATATCCGAACACAAAGGAAATAAACACTCCCATGAGCACCGCTGCAATACAGCCCACCCAGAGATTCTGGGAATAGGCGCTGGCAATTACGCCGGTCAAAGCGCAGATCAGCATGGTGCCCTCAATGGCAAGGTTGAAAATACCGGATTTCGTCATCATGTTGGCTGCCAGCGTTGCCATCATCACCGGTGTGGTACTGGCCAGCACCGTCTTCCAGAACGTGGGAGACATAAAGAACTGCATCATGCCGCAGCACCTCCTTCCTCTGCCTGTGCCTGTTTAAGGGACAATTTCTGGTCATGACGTTTCTTGATAAAGTACAGGAACCTCTGAGAGGCCACCAGGAGAATGATGATTCCCTGAAGGAACGTTACAATCTCCGGGTCCAGATCCGTAGCTCTGGACATGATCTCCGCTCCCACACGCAGGTAAGCGATGAAAAACGCAGTCAGCGGAATAAAGGTGGGATTGCCGTTGGCCAGCATGTAGATCAGCAGGCCGTCCCACACGTACTGGGTCTGTGTCTGCCACTGGAACCGGCGGTACACGCCCACAATCTCGATGGCTCCGCCCATTCCGGCAATGGCTCCGCCGATAAACTGGGCCATCAGGATCACAAAGCCGGTGCGGATTCCGGACACCTTGGCAAAGGCCGTATTGCTTCCGGTCACCCGGACCTTGTAGCCGAAGGAAGTCTTGTTCATCAAAAAGATGACAAAGAGCGTGGCTGCAATCACCACCAGGAAACCGTAGTGAAGGGAGGTTCCCTTGATCATGGTTCCAAGTCTTGCATCATCCGGGAAGGGATAGCTTCCCCAGCTTCCGCTCTTCTCCAGGAAGAAGGTACTGATGATGGACAGGCCGAAATAGTAGAAAATAGAGTTGGCCATAATAGCCAGTACCACCGGATTTACCTTGGTATACTTGTTCACGATAACCGGCAGCATGGAGATCAGACCGCCTACCACTGCAGCCGCCAGGATCAGGGCAGCCTGGTGAATGATGTTGGGCAGGGGGACCGAAATCGCGATGGCCGTAGCCACCACGGCGCCCATGTAAAAGGAGGCGTCGGAACTGATGTTAAAGATACCGCTCTTCAAACAGAGGGTCAGGCCCAGACCGGTAAATACAAGGGGAATGGCCCGCACAACTACGTTAAAGAAGCTTCTCTTGGTTTCGAGAGGACCTGTCATCAGTTTCTGGATCGCCAGGCCCGGCGTTTCACTTACAAAAAGAATAATGACAAAAACGATGATCATTGAAAGCAGCAGCGCCGCGATGGTTCTGATGACGCTGAAATAATCCATGATATCAAATTTTTTCTTCTGATTTTTTTCCATGTCCTACCCCAACCCTTCCTGCTTTTTTAAGCCCAGCATGTAAAGGCCCAGCTCCTGCTCCGTCACCTTAGGCGAATTGCTCAGGGAAGCTACCACCTTGCCTTTGTGCATAACCAGAATCCGGTCACTTAAAGAGATCAGCTCATTTAAGTCAGCGGACACCAGAAGAATGGCTTTCTCATGGCTTCTCATTTCCAGGATCTTGGAATGGATGAAGGAAATCGCTCCCACGTCCACGCCCCGGGTCGGCTGGTTTAATACCAGCAGATCGCTGGGAGCCTTAAACTCTCTGGCTACGATCACCTTCTGGATGTTTCCTCCGGAAAGGCTGCGGATGGGCTGGTTCTCATCCTTGGTCTTTACCATAAATTCCTCAATCTGTTCATGGCAGTGGGCCTTGATCTTCGCCCGCTGGATCATTCCGAACTTATTGGCAAAGCTGTCAATATTGGAAACGGTCAGGTTCTCCTGAACCGACATGTCCGGCGCGCAGCCGTCCTCCATGCGGTCCTCCGGAACATGGGACATGCCGATCTTCCGGATATGGGAAACGGATTCGTGGGTAATGTCCTGGCCATCCAAAAAGACCTTTCCGTCCAGGGCTTTCATATTTCCGGTGATAATGGAAATCAGCTCGCTCTGTCCATTTCCTTCCACTCCGGCGATTCCCACGATCTCTCCCTTGCGGACCTGAAGGCTTACGCCGGAAAGCTTGGGGACCTTGAACTTATCCACGTATTTTAAGTTTTCTACCTTTAATACCGCCTCTCCCGGAGTCACGGATTCCTTATCATACTCCCAGGAGATCTCATGTCCCACCATCAGGTTGGAAATATCCTCCTCCGATACATCCTTGGTCAGGTAGGTACCCTTGGTTACTCCGGCCTTCAGCACCGTGATGCGGTCGCTGATGCGCTTTACCTCGTTTAGCTTATGGGAAATGAAGATGATGGTCATTCCCCTCTCCTTCAGCTCTAAAAGACGTTCAAACAGCTCCTCCGTCTCCTGGGGGGTCAGTACAGCCGTGGGCTCGTCCAGAATGATCAGCTTGGCATCCCGGTACAGGATCTTTAAAATCTCCAGCTTCTGCTTCATGCCTACACTCATATCCCGCACTCTTCTGGCTGCATCAATCTCGAAATTATACTTTTTCGCCACCTCATTGGTGATCTGGATATCCCGCTTCCGGTTGGATACGAAGCTGGTGTTTTTCAGCCCCAGCATCATGTTCTCCGCTCCTGTCAGGGAATCCACCAGCATAAAGTGCTGATGTACCATGCCGATTCCGTGGGCGATGGCATCTTTACTGGACTGAAGCTTCAGTTCCTCCCCATTCATGTAGATATGACCTGAGGTAACATCCTCCAGCCCGTACAGCATCTTCATCAGCGTACTTTTGCCGGCGCCGTTTTCCCCCACCAGTGCGTGAATTTCCCCCTCATCTACGGTAAAATTCACATTGTGGTTGGCCAGCACGCCGCCTTCATAGATTTTGGTTACATCCTTAACTTCCAGCAAATGCCCCATCCGCGTCTCCTTTCCGCCATTCTCCGTCTGTCCTGGCGCTCTATTTTCTGCCCGTTAAATCCCGGATCTGCAGATCACCGACTCCATGTGCTCCGCCGCCTGAGCGATGATCTGCTCCTCATCCAGATAAACCAGTCTGCGGTTCTTCATTACCACCTTTCCGTCGATGATGGTGTGAAGCACATCGTGGCTGTTTCCTGCGCTGACCAGCGTATTCACCGGTCTCTGTGAGGGATACATATGGGGCCCCTTCACATCCATCAGGATCAGGTCCGCCTTTTTACCCTCCTCGATCGTGCCCAGCTCATCTTCATGACGAAGGGCTCTGGCTCCTCCCAGCGTCATCATCTCCAGAAGGGTCCGGTTGGGAAGTGCCACCGGGTCAAAGACCGGAAGCCCCCAGAAAGCCATCACGCCCGCCTTCAGCGCCCTTACCTGCGTAAACAAATCCAGCGCAATGTGGGAAGCGCCGTCACAGCCGATTCCCGGCACCAGTCCTCTCTCCAGGAACGAGGGGATCTTGGGGAAGCCATGGTTGATGAAATTGGCCATGGGACAGAAGATCGGATGCACTCCCCATTTGGCCAAAAGGGTGATGTCCTTTTCCGTCAGCAGCACGTTGTGGGCGGTTAAGAGCCTGGGGCTTAAAGCCCCCATCTCCTCCATAAATTCCGCCGGTCTCAGCCCATAGTTCTGCAGGCAGTAGCTGACCTCATCCTTGTGCTCGCACAGGTGCATGTGGATTCCCGTATCCAGCTCCTCAGCCTTCTCCACGATCTTTTCGATCAGCTCCCTGGAACAGGTCATCAGCTGGCGGATTCCAAACCAGATATCCACCCGTCCGTTTCCGGCTCCCTGATATCCTTTATGTAATTCCTCCGTTACCCGGATACAGTCCTGGGTACTGCGCTTCATCTCGCCGCAGACCACATTTCCCATATCCATGGTGGAGGGACAGATCGCCGCCCGCATGCCGGTCTCAACTGCCGCCTCCGCAACCTCCTCCATGTGGACGCCCCCTGCATCCGCGAAGGAAGTGATTCCGGCCTTGATCATCTCCACACAGTGAAGCCTGGCGGAAGCACGCACATCCTCCGGCGACAGACTGCTCTCAAAGGGGACCAGGAAACGGGTCCAGATCATCGGATACTCGTCCGCCGTTCTGCCTCTGAGAAGCTGCTGGCAGGTATGGGTGTGTCCGTCTACAAAGCCGGGCATCAGAAGATTCCCCTCCGCCTCGATCACTTCCTTCCCCTGCCATTCGGCATTTACCGTCCGTGCATCCCCCACCTGGCAGATGCGCGTATCCGAAACGGCTACGGAACAGTCTTTCCGGATCTGAAAATCAGGAGTCAGAATGGAACAGTTTTTAATCAACAGATCGCATTGCTTCATCGATACCTTTACCTCCGGTTTATGTTATCACAACCTCCGGCGCGCCGTTTTCACGGGCCAGCGCCATCAGCCCTTCCATATAATCCTGGGAAGGCGTCTGCACCTCCATAGGAGGCCTCACGCCCCAGGGTCTGTATTTGATCAGCTTGTACCGGACATCCGGAAAATCCGCCAGCTTCCGCGATACCTGACAGACCGTCTCCTCATTGTCCAGATAGTCCGGAATCACGACGGTGCGCACCTCGTAGAGCTTATCCTCCTTCAAAAGCAGGTCCAGATTGTCCAGGACCACCCGGTTGTCCATTCCCGTCAGCTTTTTGTGGATCTCCGGATTCCATGCCTTTACGTCCAGCATAGCTTTGTCCATAGCTCTCATCAGCTGGGGCATGTCCCGAAAAGACCTCTGGCCGTTTGTATCGCAGAACGCCGTCTTGCCCAGCTCGTGGACCCGGTCAAAGAGCTTCGCAATAAAGCGGTCATACCGGGTACATTCCCCGCCGGAGACGGTAACCCCGGTGGTAAAGGGAAGAGCCGAAGACAGCTCATCCAAAATCTCATCCACCGTCATCCACCGAACCTTGGGGGAGCTGTTGTTCTCACAGACCTGAAGGCAGGTGTCGCAGTTTACGCAGAGGTCCCGGTTCCAGAGAACCTTTCCTTCCTCCATGGTCAGGGCGTGGACCGGACAGTGCTCCACGCACCGTCCGCATCCTATGCAGAGCTTCTGCGTTTCCGGGTTGTGGCAGTAGCGGCAGTGAAAGTCACAGCCCTGAAAAAAGATGGCGCTGCGGTTGCCCGGTCCGTCCACACAGCTAAAGGGAAGGATCCGGTTTACCAGTCCCCGGTCACACATTCCGCACTTTCCTTCCGAAAATTTTCAGTCCTTTGCTGGCACCGCTGCCAAGAACAGTGGAGTTGCCCAGGCAGGCCTGGCCGCTGTCGTACTTCTCGATATCCGACCGCTTCACCAGATAGCCCGTTACCCGGATCACATCGGAGTCGCTGGAATAGAAGGAGAAGTAACGCATTCCCTGGCTGAAGGAACCCCGGATTATATCCAGAATAGCCTGAGGATTCTTCTTGGCCGTCTCCTCAAAGGGGAACAGCTCGCCGATGCCTGCGGCGAAATGCTTCTGGGTCTTGGCCGTAAACAGCAGCTGCTCCGGAAGAGAGGGCTCCTCGCCTACGGGAATCCGGGTGTTGGGCGTCACTCCGGTATCGGAGGCGATCCCCACCTGTCCGTGGAGGTAGAACTTGCCGTATTTTGGTTTGTATTCGCTGACCTGCTTGTTAATCCGCTCCAGCACATCCAGAGCAAATTCCTCCGCCTTCTTTCCGTGTCCGTAGCGCTCATCGGGGTCCGTCAGCTTCAGGACGGTGTTGACACATTCTGCCAGTCCCACCATACCGAACATCCCCACGAAGCGGTCCTTGTGGATCAGGCCCTCCTCAGCCAGGAAGGTGTTCTCGATAAAATGGGCGTCCTCCAGAATAAAGGTATCTCTTCCGTCCATCTGCTCGCACTGGGCAGCCACGGCTCTGGGCAGAAGATTTTCCAGGAAGTCCTCCGGACTCTTTGCCAGGTCTCCCAGCCGCTTCAGATTCAGACGGCCCAGGGTCAGTCCGCCGCCTCCGATCGGCAGGGCATTGTAGCAGCTGACAATGGCATAATCAGGTCCCCAGTCCTGGGTGTACATCTTGTCGTTGACAAAGCTGGGCTTTGCGGTGATCAGTCCGGTCTCAATGGCCTTGCAGGCAAAGTCATCGGGCGTATGTTCATTGTAGATCATGGACATATTGGGTACCGGGCGCTGCATCTCGGCAGACAGCTCCAGAATGATGCGTCCTGCCTTCGTATCGTAAGGACCGATATCTGCGTGGCAGAAGGAGTCGCTGATGGTGCGGTCTACATTGGTCAGGAAGATCTTGATCGCATGGCGCGCTTCTGCCTCGTCCTTCACAAAGGGCTCCAGCAGCCGGTCAATGTGACCGATGTAAACCGGGCCGTCAATAACCGAAGGCACAAAACGGTAGAGGATCAGCAGATTGCTCACTGCATCCCAGATATCCTTCGGCGGCTCCAGCATAAGGAATTTGCTTCCCTGCTTCATAAACAGGTCATAGTCCGGAAGCACATATCTGGGACGGTAAGGTGCATTGCCCTCACCCATGTCAAACACAACTCCCTGGTCTACAAACCACTGGGCATCCTCGCTCAAAGGCAGGGGGTCCAGCGTATTCTCCGCCGCCTTGGCCAGCTCGATAATCCGCTGCGGGTAGGTAAGCTTGGGGTCGGCCAGGATGGCTCTGATGTTCTGTTCTGTATTGGGTGTCATAGTCATTCCTTCTTTCTATACAAAGTACTTCTTTATGTGTTAAGCTGTTTCAATTTCCAGATACTGCCCTCCGCCTTCACTGCCCCGGCTGATCACCTGAACATCCAGGAGCACCTTGCGGCTTCGGCCCTTGGGGCCAAGTCCGTTCATGCGCTGGGTCAGCATGGTAAAGGCCGTATCCCCCATCTCATGGATGGGACGGTTCAGCACCGTAATCTCATATCCAATGGAATTCAGTAAAGAAATGTCATCAAATCCCACCAGCCCCAAGTCCTTTCCCGGCTTTAGTCCATGTTCCGTCATATACCGGATGCAGCCCAGAGTGGCGGAACTGCAGGTAGCCAGAACTGCCGTCGGCGGATGGGGCAGGGAAAAGAACCGGCTGCAGGCCTCATATCCGCTCTTCTCGTCAAAATCTCCCCGGTAGATATACGGTTCCAAAACCGGAAGACCGTAATCCTTCATGCATTTTATGTAGCCGTCCCGGCGTCCCCTTCCCTTCCGGACACATTCCGGGCAGGTGATGATCCCGATCTTCCGGTGGCCTGCCTCGATCAGAAGACGAACTCCCTGATAAACAACCTCCCGGTTGTCAATGGAGACAATGTCAAAAGAAGAAGCGGGGATATCCCGGTCCATCAGGACCACCGGAATCCCCTTGGCTTCCGCCTCGTTGAGCATATTCCGGGTCCTGGGGTCGCCGCCGATTACCGGCAGGATCAAAATCCCCCTCACCCGATGCTCGATGGCCTGAACCGCAGCCCTTAATTCCCGCTCCCGGTCCTCTCCCGTATTGTAAAAGAGAAGGCTGTATCCTCCGGCCTCCGCCTGGATCTCGATGGCTTCCAGAACCCCTGAGAAAAAGGGGTTCATCCGGTTGGACATAATCACGGCCACCATCCCCGTATCGTTCAGAATCAGACTTCTTGCCACTGCATTGGGATGATAGCCGTTTTTTGAGATGATCTCCTGAATCTTCTCCCGCGTTTCAGCCTTCACATACCCCTTATTATTCAGAACCCGGGACACCGTAGCAACGGAAACACCGGCCAGTTTCGCAATATCCGATATAGTCATGCCGCGATACCCCCTCTCTGTTCTTTCCATCCATGTCCAGGGTTTGCACATCTGCGGAAAATCCTTTATTTTCCGAGGTATTTTCCAATGAAAAACTGTAAACGTTTACACATTCTTGACCTAAATAGTAACATACTTTATGATTTTTAGCAACTGATATTCCGGTATTTTTCGACTTAAATTATCTATTTATCACAACACGGACGGCGGTTAAAAAGATGCCCTCCCCCCTGGGCTTTCCCCCTCATTTTTCACAATGTAAAGGCTGTGGTTTCTGCAAGGAAAAATATGGTTGCCGCTGTCATGATTTCGGCTATAATAGGGCTGACAGATTCAATACAAAAAAAGCGGCCGAAGGCCGCAAAGGGAGGAATTCTTCCTGCTCTTGCAGGAAACACATCATGAAACAGATTGAAAATCCTTATATGAGGACATTCGCAGAGTATGCAATTATCACCGCCAGCATGATGCTCATGGCGGCAGGTACCTATTTCTTCAAGTTTCCCAACAACTTTTCCTTTGGAGGGGTAGCAGGCTTTTCCACTGTGGTCAGCGCCCTGACCAGTTTGTCGGCCAGCGATTTTACCTCCATCGCCAACATTGTACTGCTGTTTTTCGGCTTCGCTTTTCTGGGGCGGGATTTCGGATTTAAGACCGTTTACGCCACCCTGGTAATGTCCGCCGGGCTGTGGATTTTTGAGCGTTTCTGTCCATTGACCCACACCATTACCGACCAGCCTCTCTTAGAGCTGCTCTTTGCCGTTTTCCTGCCCGGAATCGGCAGCGCAGTGCTCTTTAACATCGGGGCTTCCAGCGGCGGCACGGACATCATCGCCATGATCTTGAAAAAACACACCAGCCTGAACATCGGAACCGTTCTCATGCTGGTGGACGTAGCTGCAGTGGTTTCCTCCTTCTTCGTGTTCGGACCGGAAACCGGCCTGTTCTCTCTGGTAGGACTGGCTGCCAAGTCTTTGGTAATCGACAACGTGATCGAGAGCATTAACCTGTGCAAATGCTTCAATATCATCTGCGATGACGCAGAACCGATCTGCAGCTATATCATCCACACCTTAGGGCGCAGCGCCACCGTATACAAGGCTCAGGGAGCTTTTTCCCACCATCAGAAAACCATCATCCTGACCACCATGCATCGGGGCCAGGCGGTAAAGCTGAGAAATTTCATCCGGCGCACGGAGCCCACCGCCTTTATCCTGATTTCAAACTCCAGTGAGATTATTGGAAAAGGATTTTTGAGCCATTAAAATTTGCCACAGGCGATCAGGGACTCCCCCTGCTCTACCCACAGAGAATTCATGTGATAAAGAACAATCCCATCAAACTCCGCCCGGACTTCCTGAAGGATCTGCCCGGACGGAGTTTTTAATTGTCCCGGCAGCTCCTCCCGCACGGGGAAGGGGAATCCACCCGGATTTCCGGCCAAAAATGGCAAAAAACGCCATGGCTATTTTATTCGTGAAAAAAGCCTAAAACTATGGTAAAATAAATCCATGAGAATACTGCCCGAAACTTGAGCCGGAACATTTTTACAAAGGAGGAAGTTTATGGACCTGAAACTTGAAATGAAGCAAAGCCAGACCTTATCCCAGCGCATGATCCAGTCCGCCGAGATTCTCCAGATGACCGCGGAGGAGCTGAATACATATATCAACGAACTGGCCCTGGAAAATCCCGTCATCGATATGGTTTCCCCTGCTACTCCGGGGCAGCCGGAATCCATCGAGCAGCGCCAGTGGCTCAATTCCTTCAATGAGGAAAACTATTATCTGTATCAGCGCCAGAACAACGATGATGAATACGATTTTCGGGACAGCTGGAATATCCGCACCGATGAAGGAGAGACTCTGACCGACTACCTCTGGTCTCAGCTGATCACCGGGGATTTCACCCAACAGGAGCAGGATATTTTAAAATTCATGCTGGAATGCCTGGACAGCAGGGGCTATCTGGAAGAAGACCTGGAACACATCGCAGAGACCTTTCACATCAGCATGGAAAAAGCAGAATTTCTTCTGGAGACCCTTCAGAGCCTGGACCCCGCCGGAGTCTGCGCCCGGAATCTGGAAGAATGCCTGCGGATCCAGTTGATCCGCCGCCAGATGGCCACCCCGGCCCTTCTTGCGATCGTGGACCAGGGCCTTGAAATGGTGGCAAAGAACCAGATAAACGCCATTGCCCGGAAATTCCGCCTGACCGCGGGGGAAGCCGCAGGCTGCTGCCAGATCATCAGATCCTTAAACCCTAAGCCGGGAGTATCCTTCTCCAGCCGTGAAAAGCTGCGCTACATCATCCCGGACGTCACCATCGTCAAGTTCAAGGACTCCTTCTCCATCCTGCTGAATGAGTCCATGTACCCTTCCATCGCCGTCAACAGCTACTACCGCCGGCTGGGGGAAGAATCACAGGCTCAGGAGGTACAGGATTATCTCAGCAATAAGATCCGCCAGGCGGAATGGGTGAAACAGTGCATCGCCCAGCGCGGAAAGACCCTGATGGACGTCTCCAAGGCTATTTTGGAGCGCCAGGAAGCATTTTTCGCCATGGGCCCCAGCCATCTGGTACCTCTGACCATGGCAGAACTGGCCGGCCAGCTGGAGCTTCACGAATCTACCGTCAGCCGGGCTGTCAGCAAAAAATATCTCCAGTGTTCCTGGGGTGTCTACCCCATGAGCTATTTCTTCTCCCGCCGGGTGGGAGCTGCCGGCGATTCCGGCACTGCCGTGACTGCCTCCAAAATCCAGGACATGATGGAGGAGATTATCCGGGGAGAGGATAAGAAAAAGCCCTACAGCGACCGGATTCTGGCGGAAAAGCTGGCGGAGCAGGGCGTATCCATCTCCAGGCGCACCGTAGCCAAATACCGGGAAGAGAGGGGCATCGGGGATGCATCCAGCCGGAAGGAATATGAAATCAATTAAGGAGAAACTGAGATGAGCGATTTTAATAAAAAGGAAGAGGCCGGAGACTGGGAGCTTTCAGAAGATTTCTATAACGGCGGGACAGACCGGGATCTGAAGCTGGAGGATTTTATGGAGGAAGGAGAGCTGGAATCGGAGGGGGATTTCCTCTCCGGCTCCGACAAGCGGCTGCAGCAGACGGTCCGGGACATTGAGGCGGTCCTGGCCCTCAGTGCGAAGAGCCGCCCCATTTCGGAAATCGCCTCCTCCCTGGGGATGGAACCTTCCTATGTGGAGCTCATTCTCCAGTGCAGCCAGGGCGCCCGTGAAGACGATGCCATCGCCATGGCCCATCTGGTGCTGATGAGCTTATAAAATGAAAGATTCCGGACCGGTTTGAGAAGAAGAAAATGAGGGCGCAGGGCTGAGTATCGGCCTGATGCCCTTAATCCAGGATTTACCCGAAATAATTTCAGAAACATATTGACAAATCGGAGATTTCTGGGTAGAATATTACCGTTGTCAGCAATGACCGCATGCCCAGATAGCTCAGTTGGTAGAGCAGAGGAC
>DWYS01000065.1 GCA_019118585.1 Candidatus Enterocloster faecavium
TGCACATCAACATGTCCCTGGCGGACCAGGATGGGAACAATGTCTTTGTGGACCAGTCCGACCCCCTTGGATTAAGTGCTACGGCTTACCATTTTATGGCGGGTATTCTCTACCATATGAAGGGGATGACCATTCTCACCAATCCGCTGGTCAATTCCTACAAGCGCCTGGTGCCGGGATACGATGCGCCGATCTACATTGCCTGGTCGCCGACTTCCAACCGCAGTTCCCTGATCCGGATTCCTTCCGCCAGAGGGGAGAGCACCAGGATCGAGCTGCGCTGCCCGGATTCGGCTATGAATCCCTACCTGGCTCTGGCAGCATGCCTTCAGGCCGGTTTGGACGGCATTGAGCGGAAACTGGAGATTCCGCCCAGCGTAAAGGGCAATCTTTTTGAAGCCAGACCGTCAGACCTGGAGGAAAAAGGTGTGGAGCGGCTGCCGGAGACCCTGGGAGATGCCATTGTGGAGTTTGAGAAAGACGGATTTATCCGCCAGGTATTGGGAGAGCATATCTTTACCAAATACCTGGAGGCAAAGGACAAGGAATGGCGGGAATTCCGGGCCAAGGTGACGGACTGGGAAGTAAAAGAATATCTTTACAAATATTGATGAGACAGCAGCATGAAGGCAGGGAGGTGAGGGCGTGACCAGCGTGATCGTGGCATTTTCAAAACCGGAGGACGGAAGAAGCATCAAGGGGATCCTGACCAAAAACGGATACCAGGTCATCTCGGTCTGTACCTCCGGCGCTCAGGCCATCACTGCGGCGGAGAGCCTGGATGAGGGGATCGTGGTCAGCGGCTACCGCTTCGAAGATATGATGTATCTGGATCTGCGCCAATATCTTCCGGATTACATCGACATGCTGATGATTTCTTCTCCAAACCGCTGGAGAGGGCAGGACACGGGAAATGTGATCTGTCTGCCCATGCCCTTAAAGGTCAGCGACCTTTTATCCACCCTGGATATGATGGTCCAGGCCAGAACCAGGGGGCGGGGAAAGCGCAGGCCCAGAGAACGCAGCCAGAAGCAGCAGGAGATCATCCAGGAAGCGAAAGCTCTTCTGATGGAGCGCAATGGAATGACGGAGGCGGAGGCTCACCGGTATATTCAGAAATGCAGCATGGACAGCGGAAACAATCTGGTTGAGACGGCCCGCATGGTGATCAGTCTGATCCGCTGGTAGGCAGAAACGTCTGGAATCGAAACGGAGATGGATGCGATGAAATTTACGAAGATGCAGGGCATTGGAAACGACTATATCTATGTGGACTGTTTCCGGGAGAAGGTGGACCATCCCAGCCAGGTGGCCCGCTTTGTCAGCGACCGCCGCTTCGGCATCGGCGGGGACGGCTTGATCCTGATCTGTCCTTCCGGGAAGGCGGACTGCCGGATGGAGATGTACAATGCCGATGGCTCACAGGGCGCCATGTGCGGCAACGGTATCCGCTGTGTAGGAAAATACGTCTATGACCACGGCCTGATCCCGGAGGAACGGGAGACCCTTACAGTGGAGACGGCGTCCGGGATCAGGACGCTGTCAATTTACAAACACCAGGAAAATGGGCGTATGAAGGCGGAGGCTTTGACCGTGGACATGGGGAAGGCCCTTTTAACATCCAAGCTTCCGGAACCCATCCAGGTGGCGGGCCGGCAATTGGAGTTTGTGGGGGTGAATGTTGGAAATCCCCACGCGGTCTACTTTGTGGACCAGGCAGACCAGGTGGACCTGGAAAAACTGGGGCCTTTCTTTGAGCATCATCCCAGATTTCAGCCGGACCGGGTCAATTCGGAGTTTGTCCAGGTGCTGGACCGCACCCATATCCGGATGCGGGTGTGGGAGAGAGGAAGCGGGGAGACCTGGGCCTGCGGCACCGGGGCAACCGCCAGCGTTTACGCCTGCATCCTTACCGGACGGACGGAGGATCAGGTGACGGTAAGCCTGACGGGAGGCGATTTGCAGATCCGCCTGGACCGGGACAGCGGCCATCTGTTTATGACCGGGCCAGCAGTGGAAGTCTTTACCGGAAATATTGACATTCCGGAAAATTTATACTATGATGGTTGATGATGATTAGGAGCATATAACTCTCAGGGACCAGGAAACGCAAGGAGGCGCGGTAGGGGTTCCTGAGAGTATTTGTTATCATTAAGGTTAAGGAGGATTTTTCACCAATGTTTAAATTAAACGAAAATTATCTGAAGCTTCCCGGAAGCTACCTTTTTTCCACCATTGCCAAGAAGGTGGCGGCCTTCCAGGAGAGCCATCCGGACCGGGAGATCATCCGCCTGGGAATCGGCGATGTGACCCAGCCCATCGCTCCGGCTATTATCGAGGCGCTGCACAAGGCAGTGGACGAGATGGGACATGCGGAGACCTTCCACGGCTATGCTCCGGATTTGGGATACAGCTTCCTGCGGGAGGCCATTGTGGAGAAGGACTATAAGACCTGGGGCTGCGAAGTCTATCCCGATGAGATTTTCGTTTCTGACGGAGCAAAGAGCGACTGCGGAAATATTGAGGAGATTTTCGATGACAGCTGCCGGATCGCCGTATGCGACCCGGTCTACCCGGTATATGTGGATTCCAACGTGATGGCGGGCCGTACCGGGGATTATGATGAGGCAACGGGAAAGTGGAGCCGGGTGATCTATATGCCCTGTACTGCGGAGAACAACTTCGTGCCGGAGCTGCCGGAAGAGACTCCGGATCTGATTTACCTGTGCTTCCCCAACAATCCCACCGGAACAACCCTTACCAGAGAACAGCTTCAGGTGTGGGTGGATTACGCCAACCGGGTAGGAGCGGTGATCCTCTACGATGCGGCTTATGAGGCATATATTACCGAGGATGATGTGCCCCACAGCATCTATGAGCTGCCCGGAGCCAGAACCTGCGCCATCGAATTCCGGTCATTTTCCAAGAAGGCCGGCTTTACCGGCCTGCGTCTGGGCTTTACGGTGGTTCCAAGGGACCTGAAGTGCCAAGATGTGGAGGTGCGCTCTTTGTGGGCCAGACGTCACGGCACCAAGTTTAACGGTGCTCCTTATATTGTCCAGAAGGCAGGAGAGGCGGTGTACTCCGATGAGGGAAACCGTCAGGTCATGGAGCAGGTGGGCTATTACATGAGAAACGCCCATGTGATCTACGATGGATTAAAGAAGGCAGGATACCAGGTATTCGGCGGCGTCAATTCTCCCTACATCTGGCTGAAGGTGCCGGAGGGCATGACCAGCTGGGAGTTCTTTGATTATCTTCTGGATAAAGCCGGTGTGGTGGGAACACCCGGAAGCGGATTTGGACCCAGCGGAGAGGGCTATTTCCGGCTGACCGCATTCGGAACTTATGAGAATACGGTGAAAGCAGTGGAGGCTATTGTTTCTATCAAGTAAGGGAGAGTGGAAATTATGGATGACATTGACCGCAAAATTTTAAAGCTTTTGCAGGAAAATGCCAGGACATCCTTAAAGACCATTGCAGAGAAGACATTTCTCTCATCCCCGGCAGTCTCCTCCAGGATTGAGCGGATGGAGCGGGAAGGGATTATCCTGGGCTACGAGGCCCAGGTGGACCCTATTAAACTGGGATATCACATTCTGGCCTTTATCAATTTGAATGTGCTGCCGGAGGATAAGCCCAAGTTTTACGCCTACGCCAATGAGGTGCCCAATATTTTGGAGTGCAGCTGCGTTACCGGAGAATACTCTATGCTGATGAAGGTGGCATTTCCCAGTACCAGGGAGCTGGACATTTTTGTGGGTCAGCTGCAGAAGTATGGAAAAACCAGTACCCAGATCGTATTCTCCACCCATGTAGGTCCAAGAGGAGTGGATGTGGAGGGCCGGTAAAAAGGACGGGAATTCTTTTTTCGCAACTTTCAGACGAAACCGGCATATGGTGTTATAGAAGTGCCATATGTTAAAGGAGAGTCTGAAATGGCAGATAGGAAAACCGTAATTCTGGATGCCGGTCACGGCGGTGCCGACCCGGGAGCCGTTTACAATGGCCGAAGGGAAAAGGATGATGCTCTGGCGCTGACCCTGGCAGTTGGAGATAAATTGCAGCAGGATGGAATCCGTGTTTTGTACACGCGGGTCAACGATGTGTACCATACGCCTCTGGAAAAGGCGGAAATCGCAAACCGGTCCGGAGCGGATTACTTTGTCTCCATTCACCGCAATGCCATGCCGGTTCCGGGAAGTGCCTCCGGGGCACAGGTACTGGTCTACGAGGATGCCGGGGTTCCGGCCATGATGGCAGAGAAAATCGGCGGCAGGCTGACGGAAGCCGGATTTCAGGATTTGGGAATCCAGGAAAGACCAGGATTGATCGTCCTTCGCAGGACTCAGATGCCTGCGGTCCTGGTGGAGGCCGGATTCATCGACAACGAGAAGGACAATGAATTTTTCGATGAGAATTTCGAGAAAATCGCTCAGGCCATCGCCTCCGGCATCGAGGATACCATCCGGACCCAGGAAAGCGCAAAGCCGGAATACTACCAGGTACAGGTAGGGGCGTACCGGCAGCGGGGACCAGCCGAAACGCTGGCCCAGGAGCTTCAGGCCAGGGGCCTTCCTGCCTTCCTGGTTTTCGATGACGGATATTACAAGGTGCGGGTCGGGGCCTTCCTGAATATGGATAACGGGGTCAACATGGAGCGGATCTTGAGGTCCATGGGATATCCAACCATCCTGGTCAAGGAGAGAGCCATCACATAACGATTAAGCAAGGAAAGGGCCTTCCCCCGGTGAAGCTGAAGCTTTGGGGGAAGGCCTTTTGGTCATACCAGCTCCGCAATCCGCGTGATCCCCACATATATATGGGAGATTTTGTACCAGGTGGCAAAGTCTGTTACTCCGGTCTGCGGCAGGCCGAAAATAGACTGGAACTCTTTTACGGAATTGGCAGTAGCCGGGCCGTAGATTCCATCGGGTTTTATTCTCGGAATCGCGCTGTAAATGGTGGCAATGGCGTCCAGCTGTTCCTGGAGCTGCCGGACCTTGGGGCCGGAGCTGCCGTTTTCCAGGTTGTAGCCTGGCCAGGAGGCGGGGATGCCGGAAATCATTTCCGCCGTATTGATGTAGATGGAATCGCCGTAGAAATAGCGGAGGATTTCAATGGGACTGTAGCCCTGCTGGCCCAGTTCGCAGGAACCCCATTGGGTCATCCAGTCCGGACACTGCACCTGTCTTCCGTCACAGTACTGAGTCAGAATCGGCTGGCGTACTCCCGGGCGGGCCAGGTAGTTGTCAAAGATCTCATCCACAATGACGGATATGCTTTCATAGATATTGCGCCCGTAAATCCATTTGTGGTCAAAGGCAGTGGAGGAGGTAATGGTGAAGTCGTATCCCTGATTCCGGTACCACTCGGTATAAACCCGGTTCAGGGTGAAAGACATGATGGCCAGCACATTGGCGGTGATGGTTGCCTGGGGCCAGGTGGAGTAAATTTCGCTGGAGGCCACATTTTTGATATAATCCCGGTAGGGTACATAATAATTTTTTGCGCTGGAATCTGTGGGAACGCCGTCGTGAACCACAATGGTCTGGGGAACCACCACACGGCTTAAAACGATTTCCCCGCTCTCAGTGGTCGGTTTGATTTCTGCCTCGGCAATTTTGGGAGGATAGCTTCCGTATAAGGTGTGGTCAGGGATGACCACCGGGTTTTCCGGTTCCGGCTCTCCGGATGGCGTGAGGGCCGCAGGCTGGATCGCAGTGGAATCGGCCAGGATCTCGGTCCCTGAGATTTCCAGAGGGTCAAAGCCCTCAGCTTCGATTCGCACATTATAGTCTGCGTAGGGGCGGACGTCCCCGGGAGTCAGGCTTAATGCAACCGGAGGAGCCGGGAGCCTGACCTGCTGGGTTTGGCCGGATGTATTGGTGGTAAGCTGTTCCACTGGCTGCCGGGGATTCTCGGAGGAGGAGATGGTGATCCGGGCGTTTTCCACCGGAAAGTTATTTTCGATGTTGATAACATTGACCTGCAAAAGGCCGTAGGAGCCGTTGGTTGTCTGCTCTGCCATGTAGTACCTCTTGTTATTTGATTACTATAATATAAGCGCAGGAAGAAGGAACTATGACAGCAGCAGAGAATTCGTTTTTGAGAGAAAAAGCAGGGCAACAAAAAAAATAAGATATGGACAAAAATATTTAGTCTCCAAAGTCATTGCAAATTCATACAAAATCAAGTATAATTTTTACAATTTGGGCTGAAGTCAGGAGAAAGGCCCTGAAAGGAGCCCAAAGAACACCCCACACGATAAAGAAAGGACAGGTATTCCCATATGAAAGCATATCTCATACTGGAAGACGGAACTGTGTTTGCAGGAACCAGCATCGGTTCAACGAGGGAAGTGATCAGTGAAATTGTTTTTAACACTTCCATGACCGGCTATCTGGAAGTCCTGACAGATCCCTCCTATGCCGGACAGGCGGTTGTGATGACATATCCCCTCATCGGCAACTACGGAATCTGCCGTGCAGATATGGAATCTGACAAACCCTGGCCGGACGGCTACATTGTAAGAGAACTATCCCGTATCCCCAGCAACTTCAGAAGTGAGGATACGATTCAGAATTTCTTGAAAATTCACGATATCCCCGGTATCTGCGGTATCGATACCAGAGCCCTCACCAAGATATTAAGAGAAAAAGGTACTATGAACGGCATGATCACAACAATGGAGTATGCCGACCTATCCCTGCCCATCCGGCGGATGAAGGAGTATCAGGTAACCGGCGTGGTGTTAAAGACCACCACCAAAGAAAAGTATGTGCTGGAGGGGCCCGGCAAGCGGGTTGCCCTGATGGATTACGGCGCCAAGCGCAACATTGCCCGCTCGTTAAATGAGAGAGGCTGCCAGGTGACGGTTTACCCGGCGGATACCCCCGCAGAGGTGGTGCTGGCGGACAAGCCGGACGGCATCATGCTCTCCAACGGACCGGGAGATCCGCAGGAAAATGTTCAGATTATCGAGGAGGTAAAAAAGCTGTACCAGTCGGATGTGCCGATTTTTGCAATCTGCCTTGGCCATCAGCTGATGGCTCTGGCCAACGGCATGAGGACTTACAAGCTGAAATACGGACACCGGGGAGGCAACCATCCGGTAAAGGATCTGGAAACCGGACGGGTGTACATTTCTTCCCAGAACCACGGATACGTGGTAGATACCAGCAATCTGGACCCCTCTGTTGCAGTGCCGGCTTTTGTCAATGTCAATGATGGCACCAACGAGGGATTAAAGTATACAGGGAAAAATATTTTCACTGTCCAGTATCACCCTGAGGCCTGCCCGGGTCCTCAGGACTCCAGCTACCTGTTTGACCGTTTTCTGAAAATGATGGAGGTGTAAAGGGAATGCCGAAGAATCCTGATATTAAAAAAGTTCTGGTTTTGGGCTCAGGCCCTATTGTCATCGGCCAGGCGGCAGAGTTTGACTATGCCGGCACCCAGGCCTGCCGCTCCTTAAAGGAGGAAGGCGTGGAAGTCGTGCTTTTAAACTCCAATCCGGCCACCATTATGACGGATAAGGACATTGCAGACCGGGTATATATTGAACCCCTGACTGTGGAAGTAGTGGAGCAGCTGATTTTAAAGGAGAAGCCGGACAGCATCCTGCCTACCCTGGGAGGACAGGCGGGACTGAACCTGGCCATGGAGCTGGAGGATGCCGGATTTCTGGAACAGCACAATGTCCGCCTTATTGGAACCACGGCCCTGACCATCAAGAAGGCAGAGGACCGGGAGATGTTCAAGGAGACAATGGAGAAAATCGGCGAGCCTGTAGCGCCCTCAGATATTGTGGAGAGCGTGGAGCAGGGACTGGCGGTGGCGGAACGCATCGGCTATCCGGTGGTGCTGCGTCCTGCCTACACCCTGGGAGGCTCCGGCGGCGGAATTGCGGAGAATCCTGACCAGTGCGCTGAGATCCTGGAAAACGGCCTGCGCCTGTCCCGCGTCGGACAGGTTCTGGTAGAGCGCTGCATCGCCGGCTGGAAGGAAATTGAGTATGAGGTGATGCGGGACGGAGCGGGCAATGTGATCACCGTCTGCAACATGGAGAACATCGACCCGGTAGGCGTTCATACCGGTGACAGCATCGTGGTGGCGCCTTCCCAGACTCTGGGCGACAAGGAATACCAGATGCTCAGAACCTCCGCTTTAAATATCATCAGCGAGCTGGGAATCACCGGAGGCTGCAACGTGCAGTATGCCCTGAATCCGAACAGTTTTGAATACTGTGTGATCGAGGTGAATCCCAGAGTGAGCCGTTCTTCCGCGCTGGCTTCCAAGGCGACCGGATACCCCATCGCCAAGGTGGCGGCCAAGATTGCCCTGGGTTATACGCTGGATGAGATTAAGAATGCGGTAACGGGAAAAACATACGCCAGCTTTGAGCCTATGCTGGACTACTGCGTGGTGAAAATGCCCCGTCTGCCCTTTGATAAATTTATCAGCGCCAACCGGACACTGGGAACCCAGATGAAGGCTACCGGAGAGGTGATGAGCATCTGCACCAACTTTGAGGGAGCCCTGATGAAGGCCATCCGCTCCCTGGAGCAGCATGTGGACAGTCTCATGTCCTATGATTTCACCGATCTGGATTACCGGAAGCTTTTGGAAGGGCTTCTGATCGTGGACGATATGAGGATCTGGAGGATCGCCGAAGCCCTGCGCCGGGGCATCTCCATTGAGGAGCTCCACGATATCACCAAGATCGACTGCTGGTTCATCGACAAGCTGAAGATCCTGGTGGAGATGGAGAAAGCTTTAAAGGAAGTAGGGGAGGGCAAGGCTCAGCTCACGCCGGACCTTTTAAGAGAGGCCAAGCGGCTGGAATTCCCGGATACGGTGATTGGCCGTCTGACAGGCATGGAGGCAGACCAGGTGAAAAAGCTGCGCTATAACAGCGGAATCCGCGCTGCCTACAAGATGGTGGACACCTGCGCGGCAGAGTTTGCCGCCGAGACGCCTTACTATTATTCCTGCTTCGGCAGCTACAATGAGGCGGAGCAGACGACAGGAAAGAAAAAGGTGCTGGTTTTGGGCTCCGGTCCCATCCGCATTGGACAGGGAATCGAGTTT
>DWYS01000066.1 GCA_019118585.1 Candidatus Enterocloster faecavium
GAACTCTGCCACAGGGATTTTATACCCTTTTGACGGGTTAATTGAGTGATGTTATGGCTGCATGGATCAATTTTCAGATTCATGGTACTGTTATCAATTCAGATACTGTTCCGTGAATAATTTAGGATTAAAGCAGAGAAGGGCGGAAAAATGAATTTCCCCTCAATGCGGAAATCTGTTTTGACAGCGGAGTTTTTTTCGATTATAGTATTATCATAAACCGTTCTCCGTTTTCACATCGGATGGACGGTACGATGCGCCCCTCTGTCGGGCATCAGAAAGGAGCTTTTCATTATGGGTACTGTAACCGTAAGAAATCTGACAATCGGTCAGGGGATCCCAAAAATCTGCATCCCCCTTGTATCTCCCACGCGGGACGGGATTTTGGAGGAAGCCCGGGGGATCCTCTCCCTTCCTTACGACTTGGTAGAATGGCGGTGCGACTGGTATGAAGATATATTTACAAAGGGAACCAGCCAGGTCTTGACGGATTTAAGAGAGATCCTGGGCGATTCACCTATTCTCTGCACCTTCCGTACGAAGGAGGAAGGCGGAGCCAGGGAAGCCTCCAGAGAACAATATCTGGACCTTCTCCATCAAATCCTGTCCGACGGCCTGGCTGACCTGATAGACTTGGAGCTTTTTACCCTGGGAGACGCTCTGGGAGAGCTGATCGCCTCAGCAAAGTCCAGGGGCATCAAAACCATTGTATCCAACCATGATTTTCAGCATACGCCCCCCAAAGAGGAAATTCTGCG
Organism: Candidatus Enterocloster faecavium; assembly: GCA_019118585.1. Taxonomy (GTDB): domain Bacteria; phylum Bacillota; class Clostridia; order Lachnospirales; family Lachnospiraceae; genus Enterocloster; species Enterocloster faecavium. Next base: position 759 of record DWYS01000066.1, read on the forward strand.
GCGCTTCCAGATGATGAGGGATGCGGGGGCAGATATTGCAAAAGTCGCGGCTATGCCGGAAAATTCCGAGGATGTGCTGAATCTCCTCTACGCTGCCCAGGAGTTTTCCAGAAACCCGGAAAACATTCCCGTCATCGCCATGTCCATGGGCAGCCTTGGATGCGTCAGCCGGATCTGCGGTCAGGCCTTCGGCTCCTCCGTCACCTTCGGATGCGCCCAAAAAGCCTCCGCGCCCGGACAGTTTCCCGCAAGAGAACTGAAAATAATCATGACGCTGCTGGAGGAAGATTCCTGATCCTGAATGCGGGCTCTTCACATTTTTTTCACATTTTTGCCATAAAATCATCACATCTTGGGATTAAATTAAAAAATGTATAAAGCTAATGCTTTTCATACAACTTTTTCTCACAAATGGCCGCCAGGTGAAAACCTGACGGCCACTCCTCCTTTTATGGACGGATCCTACAAAGAGATTCCTCCCCGTGCCCTGGCAATCCGGTCCCGCACAGACTGGAGCACCGGCACCATAAAGATCGCCACGATTCCCCCTGCAAATCCATTGTTGTACAGATTCATTCCGCCATAAACGATTCCTACATTGAGCGCTACCGAGGAATGAAGGTATCCGGCGATCACGCCGGCAATTACGCCGAACTCTCCCGCAATGGGCGCCAGGGTTGTGGACAGCAGCAGGGCCAGGAGGGGGGAAGGCTGATAGATTTCCCACTCCTTGGTAAGGCTTCCCAATACCACCCCCACCATAATGGGCGTGATGTTCCTCAGATGCTTTCCTGTGGCGCTGAAGCCCACAATGGTAAAGATGCTTCCAATGGTGGGGCCGTTTAAATCTCCCGAAACTGCCACTACAAAGAGGGTGGCAAATATTCCGTTTACACCCATATTGAAGGCTGTAACGGCTCCGCCCATTTCCTTCAGATAGTCGGTTCCGGAGATCCCATAGGATCTGAGCAGTCTCCGGTAAAGGGCAAAAATCCCTCTGCCCTGTCTAAGTATCCCCAGAAGGATCATGCCTCCAAAAAGCGTCAGCAGGACCCCAAGAAACAGAACATTATTTCCCGTTGACCAGATCAGGCGGGACTGGGTCTCAAAACCGAAGGATTTGAAAACCGAGACGATCACTGTGGCGATGATGCCGGAGGCGAAGCCTACATTGTACAGGGAATACCCCTTGTGAGCGTAATGGACATGGGTCGCCAGGGGCGGCAGCACAAATCCGATCACCGTTCCCATCAGCAGACAGAGAAGGAAACGGGCTGCCGGCGGCATAGGCTCAATCTGCATCACCTGGGTAATAATCGGCGACAGGCTGGTGCCGTAATAACCGATATAAATATACCTTGATAAAGATGTTTTGTGGTATTTGGCATACAGAAATACGCCAAACAGAATGGTCCAGATATTCAGAAGGTTTTTTCCAAAGAGAGAAAATCCGAACATGAGACAAATCGAAGTGATCGTATGGCCGCTGACTTCTTTTCCCAGAACATAGAGGATCCCGATGCTGATGAGTGTAACCACTCCCGCATTGAGAAATGCGGCTCCGAATCCTCCAATCACAAAGTAATCGGTGATCAGAAAATCCGGCTCTTCAAAAATATGGATAATCCCCAGAAGAATTTCATCAACCGGCTGGAGCACCAGCCCCACCGCAATGAAGTAGACGGGAATCATAGACAATAAAATGAACTGATTGCTGCGGGTTAATGGCTCTTTTTTAACAATTCGGGCCAAAAATTTCATGTATCCTCCCCCTTATTTCACAAAAATATCACCAAATATTATCATATCCCATATCCAATCCCCCGTCAATTTCCATTTTCACAGAAGAATCCAATTTTTCCAAATATTTTCCCAGATTTGTTATCGTGAAATTTCACAAATTTTCCGGTTTTTATCAATTTTGAATGGAATTTTCTTGCATTTTTTCACATAAATTGATATAGTAATCAAAAGACTTGGATTCTTTGATCTATTTTCTGATATTCTGCGAAGCCGGATGGATTCGGTAAATCCAAGACCGGTTTCGGCCGTTTTTTTCCACTTGGCCTGCTGACAACATTTTAAGAAGGAGGTATCCTGCCTATGATCGAATTTCGCAATGTTTCCAAATCCTACAAGAACAATCAGGTGCTCCAGGAGATCAATCTGACCATTTATGATGGAGAGATTGTCGTTCTGATCGGCCCTTCCGGCTGCGGAAAAACCACAACTCTGAAGATGATCAACCGGCTCACCTCTCCTAGCTCCGGTGAGATTCTCATCAACGGGGAAAACATCCTGGAAAAGGACCCCATCGCCCTGCGCAGGTCCATGGGATATGTCATCCAGCAGACAGGCCTTTTCCCCCACATGACGGTGCGGCAGAATATCGAGGTGATTCCCCGGCTGGAGAAACGGCCCTCTGAGGAGATCAGCCAGCGCACGCTGAAACTGATGGAGATGGTTGACCTTAACCCGGCCCAGTATCTGGACCGCTACCCCATCCAGCTTTCCGGAGGCCAGCTTCAGAGAGTCGGAGTAGCCAGGGCCTTTGCCACGGACCCGGATATTATTTTGATGGATGAACCTTTCTCCGCCCTGGACCCCATCACCAGAGCCGGCCTTCAGGACGCCCTGGTCAGTCTCCAGAGCCGGATGAAAAAGACCATCGTATTCGTAACCCACGATATGGACGAGGCTGTCAAGATCGCTGACCGCATCTGCATCATGTACCAGGGCCATATCCTCCAGTATGACAAGCCGGAAGCCATCTTAAAGAACCCGGCCCACGGATTTGTCAGCGAGTTTGTAGGCAAGAACCGAATCTGGTCCAGCCCGGAATACATAAGAGCGGACGACATTATGATCACCTCTCCTGTAACGACAGAGCCGGATATCCCCATGTTCAAGTGCATTGAGAAGATGCGCCTGCAGAAGGTCAACAGCCTGATGGTGGTGGATTCCTACGGCCATCTGCTGGGTATTGTGAAGGCTGCCTGGATCCTCAGAGCCGGGGACCGGGAAGGTCCGGTGGAGCAGGTGATGAGAAAGCCCAAAGTGACGGCACGGCCGGAAACTTCCATCGTGGAGCTTCTTCAGATGGTACGTACTCACGATATTTCCTCCATTCCGGTTGTAGACCGGGATGAAATTTTAAAGGGCCTGGTAACCAACTCCAGTCTGGTGACCACCCTTTCCAATCAGTTCCTGGATTCTGATATGATCGACCAGTTAGAGGAGGTGGAAGCATGAGCGGTTTGATGAATTATCTCTCTCAGCAGTATGCATATGTAGGAAATCTGCTTTTAAGCCATATCCGGCTTTCCATTCTCTCCGTGGCTGCCGCCATTGTCATCGGCATCCCTCTGGGAATTTTTATTTCCGATAAGATAAAGGTCCAGAAACCGGTTTTAGGCATTGCCAATGTCATCCAGGCCATTCCCAGTCTGGCCATTCTGGGCTTTTTGGTCCCCTACATGGGCATCGGAGCCAATACCGCTGTCTTTATGGTGGTGCTCTACTCTCTTCTGCCCATCCTGAAAAATACCTGCGCCGGCCTGCAGAATATCAGCGCCGATGCCATTGAGGCAGCCAGAGGCATCGGGATGACTCGCCGCCAGATCCTTTTTAAGGTAAAGCTTCCTCTGGCGCTTCCGGTTATCATGGCCGGAATCCGCATCTCCAGCGTTTCCGCTGTGGGGCTCATGACCATAGCCGCCTACATCGGTGCGGGCGGACTCGGAACCCTGGTCATCAGCGGTATCCAGACCGATAACTCCAGCATGATCCTGGCCGGTGCCATCCCCGCCTGTATTCTGGCTCTCCTTATGGACTTTATCATGGCCCGGGTGGAGCGCGCCGTAACCCCCATCGCCCTCCGGCTCTCCGCTTCCCAGCTGACACCGGAGCGGGAGGAACAGGAGAGACGTCACCGGAAAATGACCCTGGCCGGTGCAGGCGGACTCATCGGCTGCGCCCTGATCCTGATGGTCTATCAGCATTTTTCCTCCATCCCCGATATCCGCATCGGTTCAAAGGAGGGCTGTGAAAGTGTCATTATCGGAAGCATGCTGGCTGATCTGATCGAAGCCAAGACAGATCTGAAAGTAGAACGGAAAATGTCCCTGGGAGGCACCATGATTGCCTTTGGCGCGCTGGATACCGGTGAAATCGACCTCTATCCCGAGTACACCGGAACAGTCTACACCACCGTTTTCGGCCAGTCCCCGGTTCCGGGGAGTACCCCCGAAGAAGTATATGAGGAGGTCAAAGCCGGTCTGAAGGAAGACTATGGAATTGAGACGTTAAACAGCTTCGGATTCAACAACACCTACGTGCTGGCCGTCACCAGGGAGACCGCAGAACAGTACGGTCTGGAAAAGGTGTCCGACCTGGTCAGCGTAGCCGGACAGCTCCGTCTGGGATGCTCTCCGGAATTTGCTGTTCGGGAGGACGGACTTCCCGGCATCGAGGCTATGTACGGACTGAAGTTTAAATCCACCCACAATTTCTCCGGCACCCTGATGTATACCGCCATCACCTCCGGCGAGGTGGATGTGATCACTGCCTTCTCCACCGACGGACTGCTTCAGAAATACGATTTGGTCCTGCTGGAGGACGACAAACAGTTCTTCCCGCCCTACTACATGCTCCCCATCGTCAATGGCGATACGCTGGAAAAATATCCGGAAATCGCAGAAGTTCTCTCCTGCCTGGACGATTTCATCGATGACGATACCATGCAGGCCATGAATTACCGGGTAGTCGAACTTGGAGAAGACCGCGCCCAGGTAGGACGTGAATTCCTTCTGGAGCACGGTCTGGTAACAGAGGAAGAACTGGCCGACTAACTCATTTTCCCGGCTGGCAGCCGAACACAACCTGATTTTTTCCTTCTTTCTTGGCCTCATAGAGAAGCTGGTCCGCGCTGCGGTACAGCTTCTCTACGGAAAGGCCTTTTTTCACGGGCGTTACTCCGATGCTGCAGGTTACGTTTCCGTTCTGCATCCGGATGTTTTTTATTCTGCGGCGAAAACGCCCGATCAACGTCTCCAGCTCCTCCTTTTCCACTCCATCGCAGATCAAAACGACAAACTCATCTCCTCCCAGCCTTCCGACAATTCCCTTATCCGCGAAGATGTCCCTCAAATATCCGGCAATTTCTTTCAATACCCGGTCTCCTGTCGGATGGCCGTAGCGGTCATTGATCTTTTTAAAGGAGTCCACATCCATCATAATAAAAAATCCGTTTTTTCCATTCTCCTCCTCTTTCAGGGACTCCATCTTTTCCTTCCCGACCTGGAAAAATTTCTTTCTGTTCATCAAACCGGTCAGTCCGTCCAGGCTGGCTTCATAGTACAGGTGACTGAAATTTTTCAAATGCAGGATCATCGCCAGAGCCACTAAAACTGCCAGGGAGATGATTCCCAGAAGAAGCTGGATCTGCAGATGGACCAGGTCATAGGAAACCTGTTCCGATACTTTCAGCCCGTATCTTGCCATGACGATCTCTATGCGGTTGGTGAAATACAGCGCCACGCTGACGGAAGCAAGAAAGGACAGCACCACCGCCGGAATCACTTTCTTTCTCCCCTGTTCTGCTGACATGCTCATCTGGTCCACATTGCGGATCCGTATCCAGAACCGCTGGACTTTATCGCTTCGGCTCACTTTATAGCTGACACATATGATCACATCCGCAGCCAGAAGGAAGATCGGAAAATCCCATCTGAGCGTGTCATTCAGCACATTGGATACCTGAAATCCCATTCCGGGAAACAAAATTCCCATAAACAGGTAAACCAGAAAAGCGTGGAGCGTCCTTCCGATGGAAGTGACCAGCAATATCCCCAACAGTTCTTTTTTCGCATTCTTTGTCGATTTTGCAATCTGGTAGAGAATGCCGATCACCAGGCCGAACAGGATTCTGGCTCCTACGCTCAGCAGGATACTCTGCAGCGGTCTTCCGCTCATCAGGGGTGAAAACAGCGCATCCCCCTGACTGACATAAAAAGCGGAGGCTTTCCACATCGATGCCAGTCCAAAGACCGCTCCCACAAGTGCCGCCTCCTTAGGCCCCAGCAAACAGCCGGCCATCATCACCGGGATATATGTAAAGGTAATGGAAATCGGTTCAATATGTATATAGCCCAAAAACGAGAAGGACATAAACAGTTCGCAGAAAATCAGCATACAGAGCACATATCCGTTGTTCTCCGGCCGTTTTTCATATTCATTTAAAGCCTCCTGCATGGTCTCCCCTCCTTTTTCTTCCATCATATCGTACCAAAGCCCATCTGTCAAAGAGAAATAAAAGAAGCACCTGCACAGTTTTCAGTTGTTTTCCTACAGACCCGATAAATGAAAAAATCACTTGTAAAATGACGCTTTTTGTGCGACAATGTAGATAAGTATGGTGTGATAAATTTAACAATCCATACCTCTACTTACAATCCACTATTGAAAGGAGTTTTAACACATGATTTATTCACAGGAAGTAGAAGAAATGTGCACAGTTGCACAGGGCGTTCATCATGGCGCGGCTCCAATCCCCGAGGAAGCAAAATGGGTAAAATCCAAAGAAGTAAAAGACATCTCCGGCCTGACTCACGGTGTAGGCTGGTGTGCTCCCCAGCAGGGTGCCTGTAAGCTGACCTTAAATGTAAAGGAAGGCATCATCCAGGAGGCACTGGTAGAGACCATCGGATGTTCCGGTATGACTCACTCCGCCGCTATGGCAGCTGAGATCCTTCCCGGACTGACCGTTCTGGAGGCTTTAAACACCGACCTTGTCTGTGACGCCATCAATACCGCTATGAGAGAGCTGTTCCTTCAGATTGCTTACGGCAGAAGCCAGAGCGCATTCTCCGAGGAAGGACTTCCCATCGGAGCAGGCCTGGAGGATTTAGGAAAGGGACTGCGTTCCCAGGTTGGAACCATGTACGGCACCCTGAAGAAAGGTCCCCGCTATTTGGAGATGGCCGAAGGCTATGTTACCGGCATTGCACTGGATGCAGATGACCAGATCATTGGTTATCAGTATGTAAGCCTTGGCAAGATGACTGATTTCATCAAGAAGGGCGATGACCCCAACACCGCTTGGGAGAAGGCAAAAGGCCAGTATGGCCGCGTTGACGACGCCGTTAAGATCATTGACCCGCGCAAAGAGTGATGAAGACCAAATAGGAGGATAAAAGAGATGGCATTATTTGAATCATATGAGAGAAGAATTGACAAAATCAATTCCGTGCTGAACAGCTATGGAATTGCTTCTATCGAGGAAGCTGAGAAGATTACAAAGGATGCAGGTCTGGACGTATACGCACAGGTAAAGAAAATCCAGCCGATCTGCTTTGAGAACGCCTGCTGGGCCTACACCGTAGGCGCCGCCATCGCCATCAAGAAGGGATGCCGCAGAGCTGCTGACGCTGCTGCTGCCATCGGCGAGGGACTTCAGGCTTTCTGTATCCCCGGCTCCGTAGCTGACCAGCGTAAGGTTGGACTGGGCCACGGCAATCTGGGCAAGATGCTTTTGGAGGAAGAGACCGATTGCTTCTGCTTCCTGGCTGGCCACGAGTCCTTCGCTGCTGCTGAGGGTGCAATCGGTATCGCCGAGAAGGCAAACAAAGTTCGTCAGAAACCTCTGCGGGTTATCTTAAACGGTCTGGGCAAGGACGCCGCTCAGATCATCTCCCGTATCAATGGATTTACATATGTAGAGACTGAAATGGATTACTACACCGGAGAGGTGAAGGAGCTTTGGAGAAAGTCCTACTCCGACGGCCTGCGCGCTAAGGTAAACTGCTATGGCGCCAACGATGTAACCGAGGGCGTTGCCATCATGTGGAAAGAAGGCGTTGACGTTTCCATCACCGGAAACTCCACCAACCCCACCCGTTTCCAGCACCCCGTAGCAGGAACCTACAAGAAGGAGTGCGTTGAGAAAGGCAAAAAGTACTTCTCCGTTGCTTCCGGCGGCGGCACCGGACGTACCCTTCATCCCGACAACATGGCTGCCGGCCCCGCTTCCTATGGCATGACCGATACCATGGGACGTATGCACTCTGATGCACAGTTCGCCGGTTCCTCTTCCGTGCCCGCTCATGTAGAGATGATGGGCCTTATCGGAATGGGCAACAATCCTATGGTTGGAGCGACGGTAGCAGTGGCTGTTTCCATTGAGGAAGCGGCTAAAGCTGGGAAGTTCTGACCGAAAGCAGCATAGTGGAGGAAACATCCACTCATCAATCGCATAATGAAACAAATAGACCGCACTGGCTTTAATGGCTGGTGCGGTTTTTCGTATTTTTTACA